>JBBJLY010000074.1:0-31752 GCA_037720695.1 Kofleriaceae bacterium
GCGTGCAGCGCGTGCAGCGCGTGCAGCGCGTGCAGCGCGTGCAGCGCGTGCAGCGCGTGCAGAGCGTGCAGCGCGTGCGGGCAACGTAGGACTCACGGGACAGCGATCAGGTGTCGTCGCGCAGGATCAACAGGCCGCGCGGCGAGTCCGCGACGAAGATCAGCTTGCGCGCGAGGTCGACGTCGAGGCCGACCGCGCTCTCGAAGAACGCGCTGCTCGACGCCGGGCCCTGCGGGTCCCACGTATTGAAGTAGCCGGCGAGCACGGGTGCGTCGGGGTTCGCCAGGTCGAGCACGCGCACGCCGTCCTGGTAGTACGTGAAATACGCCTTGGTCCCGAACACCATGATGTTGTGAACCGACACGTGATCACGCGTCTTGTAGCTCGCGAACGGCTTCATGAAGTTGGGTGACATGGGGTCGATGTCGACCACATCGATGTGCGCGCCGTACGACTCCTCGCCGTGCACCGCGATCTTTCGCCCGTTGATCGTCGCGGTCCAATTGGAGTGGCTCGTGTTCGTCGGCGTGTCGTCCCACGTGCCGAGCAGCTGCGGCGTTGCCGGCGCGTTGAAGTCCACGACCTCGAGCCCGGCGTCCCACGAATTGAGGTACGCGACGCCATTCGCGACCGAGAGGTCGTGGACGAAGGACCCCGGGCTCGTGTAGCGGCCGAGCCGCGCGGGTTGCGCCGGGTCCGTGACGTCGTAGACCGGCGTCGTCGCGTTGTAGTTGCCGAAGTACGCGAGCGTGGTGCCGGCGCGCGTCTCGGTGAACACCGTGTGCGCCTCTTCGGGGATCTGCGCCACCAGCTGTGGCGCCGCCGGGTTGGTGACGTCGACGACGTCGACCGGCGAGTCGGCGATCAAGGCGTAGCGCTTGGTCGTCGTGCTCACCAGCTTGACATCGTTCGAGTAGCCCTCGCCGGTGCGCCGCCACGAGCCGAGCTCGGTCGGAGCTGCCGGATCGGTGACGTCGATGATGTGCAGGCCGTCCTGCCGGATCAGGTACGCGAGGTTCCCGATCACGCGGACGTTGAACGTGTAGCCCGGACCCCAGGTCGGGCTGGCGTACTCGCCGACCAGCGTCAGCTTGTCGCTCGCTGCCGGATCGTGCCGCTCGGCCCACTCGAGGTTTGCGGTGCAGTGGAAGCAATCGTTGCCGTTGCAGGTCACGCGATCGGCGCGGCCGCGACCATCGGGTCCGATGTTCGACACCCGCTTGACGACCAGGCGCTCGCCCACTTCGTAGCGCTGGAAGATCACGTCGTCGTCGATCGAGCCGGGGCGCTCCTCGTCCCGGTCGACGATCACCTGACTACCGCGGCGCTCGAAGTGGAAGCTCGACACCCCACCCACCGACGTTCCCGTGAGGAACCACCGGCCATCGGCGGACCACCCCGCGAGCGAGTGCTTGACGATCGGTCCGAGCTTCTCGGGCGTGTCGAACGAGTCCGGAGCTTGCGGCGTGACCTCGCAGCCGGGGGTGAAGGCCGGGACGTCGGGGCGCGCAGCGTCGACCTGATCGTCGCCGCCGCCACCGCCGCCACACGCCGCGAGTACGAGGGCGAGACCGGCGAACTGCTTCATCGTCCACAGCTTTCCCGCGATCGGTCAGACCGGCAAGCGACCGCGGCTCACACGGCCTGCCGGACTGCGAGGTGGCCACGCCACTAGCCGTGGGATCGCGCACTTCGGGATGGCGACTCGGTGCCCGCCCGGGTCCTGGCGCACCGCGCACGAACGTGCGCGAATCGATCCGGTCGCGCGCGCATCTGGCGGCGATCGACCTCCGATCGGCGTCGATCGTGCCGCCTGATCGGTGTGAGCGGGATGGCATGGCGGTCGCACCAGTTCGCGGTGTGGACCTCCATTCGACCGACCCCGTGCTGCTGTTCGAGACCACGTACGTCACCCCGAGCGTCCCGGTCGGGCGCAGTCGGGCGGAAGCGGTCACGGCGGTCGAGCTGCTGTGGCGCATGCCGCCCCCCGTGCTTCCGCTCGCGCCTGCCAGACCCGGCGTGCTCGCATCTCACGGCACCCCGGCCCGCGACCTCGCGGCGATCTCGCGCGCGATCGAAGGCGAGCGCACGCTCGAGGCTGCCTCGGAGAAGTTGCAGCACGAGATCTGTCGGGCGCTGCTCGCGAACGACGCGCTCGTGCTGTGGATCGACTGGCCACTCCGCATGGTGCGCAGCGTCAGCGGTCGCGCGGCGCCCGAGGTCGAGGAGCTCGTGCTCGAGGTCGCGGGCAGCGGCAAGCGCGTGCTCGTTCAGGGCGCGGTGATCGAACCGATCGGCGCACCGCCTGCGCGCGTCGTGCTGGCGATGCGCAAGCCGCTGGGCGTCACCTTCGCGCGGGACGAGCTCGCCGCGATCGGCGCGCTGTCGATCGGCATCGCGCCGACGTTCGATCGGCTGACCCGCTCGGGTCCGCGGCGTCGCGCGAGCTAGTCGACTTCAGATCGTCGCCATGCTGCGACGGTCGGGGCGGCGGCGCACCACGACCGCGAGCAGATCTTCCTGCGGCGGGCCGGCGCCCAGCTTGCCGTCGACCAGCGCCTTCGCCAGTTGCGGTCCGGTGGCCGCGTGATCCCGCAGCGTCGCCAGCCAGTGCGCATCGTCGGTGCCCCGGAGCTCGGTCGACGCGATGACGACCATGGAGCCCGATGGCAGCGGCGTGGTGTCTCGGAGCGCGATATCGAGGCTCGCGCCGAGCCGGTCGGTCGTGGTCTCGGGGGCCCCGAGCAGGATCGCGGTGGGACGCGACGCATCCTCGGAGGCCGGGGGGATCACCGAGGCGCCGGGGTGACCCGCGCACGCCCAGGTGATCGAGTGCCCGGCGGCGTCGAAGATCGCGACGAACGCGGCGACCGGCTCGCCACCCCGCACGACGGTCGCCGCGCTCGCGCGCAGACTCGCGAGCAGATCATCGAGCTGGAGGGTGCGATTCGTCGTGGTCGCCGCAGCGAACGCACCAGTGAGCGCGGCCGTGGCGAGCGCAGCCGGAACGCCGTGGGCTTGCGCCTCCGTGACGAGCACCGCGAGCCGACCGTCGACGAGCAAGCTCGCGGACCAGCCCGCACCGGTGGAGCGCGCCGCGGTGCGGTACTCCGCTGCGACCGCCCAGTCCCCGAGGAAGTCGTCACGACTGGCCGCGGCCTGGAGCCGCATCGCCTGGGCGACCTCGACCTCGCGTGCGAGCTCGCGCTCGGCGGCCGCGCTGCGGCGAGCGCAGATATGCGAGCGTGCGAGCGGCGCGGGCCGACTCGACCACCAGGCCGCGCTCGGCCTCGCGCAGCGCTCGATCGTGATCCGCCTCGACCAGCCCGACCAGCGTGCCGCGATCGATCAGCGGCACGATCAGCGACGCGCCCGTGCTGCCGACCATCGCCTCGAGCTTCGGACACAGCGCGCCGAGCCGCATCGTGCCGAGGTCACTGCTCGCGAGCGCCTCACCGTGGGCGACCAGCCAGGCCGCGACCGCGGGCTCGAGGGGATTCGCGTCATCGATCCGGTAGGTCCGCCGCACCACGACCTCGATCGCCTGCCACAGCGCGGCGAGCCGCGCCCCGAGCGCGTCCTCGTCCTCGGCATCCGCGACGGTCGCGAGGAACTCCTCGAGCGCCCGCTCGCGCGCGATGCCGACCGGGCGGTCGCGGATCGCCGCCCACGCAACACCGAGCGCGACGACCCACACCACGCTGCCGATCACGGCGTAGGCGAGCAGCGACACGCCCGAGCGCGAGCACGATGATCGCGATGACGACGATCGCGATCGCGATCGCGAGCAGCTCGATGAACACGCCGCGATCGAAGCCCTGCAGGCGCAGCAGGTCGGTCCGCCACGCAGGTAGAGCGCGACGCTCGCCGCGATCGTCGCCGGCAGCCAGGCGATCGGGAACCAGCCGGCGATCTCGTAGACCAGCGGCGATCGGTGGCACCGATCGCGCTGAACGCGAGCACGGCGATCACCAGGCGGACCATCGGCCGGCGCGCGCCCGCCGCAGAGGTCTTGCGCGCGATCACGAGTCCGACCGCCAGCCAGATCGAGCTGGGACAGATGGAGGCCGGTCAGCGGGCCGGCATCGATGTAGTAGATCCCCGACGGCAGGATGCACGCCCGGCACCGTCCACGAGGTGCCCAGCACAATGCCATCAGCAGCACGCCGACCGCGGCCGCGATCCGTGCGAGCCACCTGTTGGGCTCGAGCTGCCCCGTGGCACCCAGCAGCACGATCAGCAAGTTCGGGCCGATCAACGCGACCGGCCCCGAACCGAGCCGCAACAGCTTCTCTGCGAGCGCGGGCTCGTGCGTCCCGACGGCGAGCGCGGAGCACACGGCCCACGGCAGCGCGGTGAATGCGGCGCCGATCGTCCCGAGGCGCAGCACGCGGTCGCCGCGGACCAGCGCCGCGACCAGGCCGACCGCGACCAGCAGCAGCGCGCACACGATGTACGGCAAGCACAACCAGCTCCACTCGAGCTCGTCCACGACGCGGCAGCTTACGTCACGGCGTCGCGAGCCGCAGCGTCAGCGCGTAGCGGTTGTACGCGCACGCACCTTCGCAGTCCGGCGCCCCGGGCGCGAGTCCGACCGCGATCGCGTGGTGACTGCCCGGCGCGACCGCGACCGCATAGCAGCGATGATCGTACGCGTCGCTCGGGAGCGAGCCGGTGCACGGCGTCTCGGTCGCGGCACCCGTGGGCAACACGAATGCGAGCGGTTGGTACGCGACGCGAAACACGACGCGCGCGAGCAGCGTGGTGTTGGTGCAGCTGGCCGGGACATCGAGCTGGAACCAGTCGGCGCGGTCTGGATCGTCGAGGCAATCGGAGGCCTCGTAGGTCATCACGCACGGCGGATCCGGAACCACGGTGCCGGTCGCCGCGGTGTCGTCGGCACGCGGGGCCGTCTCGCAGGTGAAGTCGCGCGCGTAGCTGTCCTCGACGCAGACATCGTCCACGCCATCACAGCGCTGGTTCGGCGGGCACAGGCCATCGGGCCCGCACGTATACGTGCCCGACGCGATGTCGGGGGAGCAGGCGGCGAGCAGGCAGAGCAATGCCCGCATCAGAACCGCCACTCGCCGCCGAGCACGAGGCCGCTGTGGACCGAGCGCGCCCGGATCACCCGCCGCGACGACTTCGGATCGCTGAGCAGGAACATCACGATCGCGGAGATCGCGAAGCCGCCGCCGATCGAGTAGCCGAACGCCGCGTGGATCGAGGACCGATCCGCCCGCATCACCAGATCGGCGCGCTCCCGCGTCCACGTCATGCCCGTGAACGTGCGCGCCTCGACCTCGCTCGCCGCGTCGCGTGCATCGAGGTTCCAGTACACGCCGAGCGCGGTGAACACGACGCCGACCAGCGCGGTCCCGCCGAGTAGCAGCTTGGTCTGGGTCGAGCGCTCGGCTGGAATCTCGATGATGATCTGCCCAGCCCGAGAAGGCTGCGCGCGTGGCGGCTGGGCGAGCGCACCGCGCGGCCCGCCGATCAGCGCGGCAAGCACGACGAGTGCGACTGCTCTCATCCGGCGAGGGTCGCGCGCATGCGTGGTCGGGTCAATCGCAGTGTGGGTCGCGAGCCGACAGCGGAGCTCGTGATCCACCCGCGAGTTGCCACATCGCGTGCGCTGCATGGCAAGATTCCTGATGCGGCCGAGAGGGCATGGCCGTGTAGCTCCTTCATGTCTCGACGCGCACCCCGGTATCGCATCGACATCGCGGCCGCCGCCGTGCCGCTGCTCGGCGGCGATATGGCGGTGTGCCGGACCCGCGATGTGTCCGACGTCGGTGTGTGCCTCGACACCGCCGCGTGGTTCCCGATCGGGACCCGGCTGTCGGTCGCGCTGGTCGACCCGGCGAACGGCACGGCGCTCGAGGTGATCGGGGATGTGGTTCGCGAGGCGCAGGCACCGCGCTGGGTGCTAGGGATCTTGCTGATCGAGCCTCCGTTCGAGTGGCGAATGCTGGTCGCGGGCGCGGCCCGCCGGTCCGGGAACGCGATCGAACCGAAGCCGGGCAAGCGGCTCCGCGTGCTGGTCGTCGGCGACGATCATCGCCAGCGCGGGGCGATGGCGCTCTACGTGACCAGCGGCTGGGATGTGCTGTTCGCGAGCGACGAGGACTCGATCGCGGAGGCGATCCAGAACATCGACCTCGACGCGGTGGTGGCCGAGCTGGACATCACCGATCCGCGGCTGCCACCCATCATGGCGGTCGTGCGCAAGTCCCAGCCCGCCGCGCGCCGCATCGTGCGCGGCGACGGCAAGGGCGACCACGAGCTGGTGCACCGATTCGTCGATCGTGACGCGGGGCTCGAGGCCTGCTCGACGCGGTGACCGCGGATATCCCGCTTACCTGATGCCCTGCTTGAGGTCGTGCTCGAGGCGCGCGATGTGCAGCGTCTGCTTCGAGTACTTCCTTCAGCTGCCGCTGCGCCATCTCCTCGCGCAGCCGCGCGGCGCGATCGCGAGAGGCGCGGGCGACCGCCGCGAGCGACACCACGCGCGCCACCGTGACCGCGACCAGCGTGGCGGCCTCGATCACGACCATCTGATCGGTGGGATCGCGGAACGCGCGATCGACCGCGATCATCAGGCGATCGAACACGGCCTCGGCGTCAGACAGCACGACCTCCTCGCTGTCGCCCCACGCAAGCCGGCGCGACACCGCCTCGTGCAGCGCGAGATCGAGACCGGGCACCGACTCGCCGCCGATCGCGAGTGCGCGCAGCACCGCGTCGAACACCTCGGCACCAGGCGGCTCGCGCTCGCCGTGCTCGGCTGTCTGCAACACCTCGTCGCGCAGGACGTGCACCGATTCGACCATGTCGGCGTCTGACATGGTCACCACTCCGTCGTGCCGCGGGCTCCCCACGGGAGGCTGAAGTCGATGTTGGTGGCAGCCTGACGCTCGAGCGAGGAGCGGGTCTGCTCGGTCGCCGCCACCAGATCGCGGAGCTCCGTCGTGGTCGCCTGGATCTCGCGCAGCCGCTCGCTGAACGGTAGCGTCGACTCGAGCACGAGGCCGGTGGTTGCACCAACCAGCCGCTGATGCGCGACGCTGAGCGCCCGCAGCACGCGCGCGCGGATGACCTCGGTGGCCTGGATCTGGTGAACGCTCGCGGCGACCAGGATCCGCGCCTGATCGAGCGCGTCGAACAGCGGCATGATCCCGGTGTCATCGACCGGTCGCACGCCGTAGATCTCGCGCGCCGACAGGACGGCGGTGCCGAAGTTCGCCGTGCCATCCGCGGCGATCGTCTCCAGCGCACCCAGCACCTGCTTGATCAGCTCGGCCCGGGGCGCGGTCCGCGCGCGCGCGATCGTGATCGTCTTGCCGACGGCATCGAGGATCTCGGCGGAGATGCCGGAGTTCGAGACCGGGCGGTCGGGACGCAGGAACGGGATCGTCGGACGCTCGACGAAACGTTCTCCGGTCTCGCCATCCTCGCTCGGCGTGGGCACGTCCTTTGCGCGCGCCTCGTTGTGGAGGTCGATCAGCTCGAGATCGATCTGGCGCAGTCGCTCGGAGAGCAGCCCTCCGAGGGCGAGCTCGGCGACCACGAGCGCGCGGCTGACCGCGACGTCGAGCAGGAACCCGAGCTGCGGATCGGCGAGCCGGACCTCATCGACGACGACGCGGGCGGCGGTCCCGAGGATGTCGATGATGCTGCGGATCGGCTCCCACTCGCCACCTCGCTCGAGCCAGCCGCCCGCGAGGTTCTGCGCGAACGTCCACACGTTCACGCCGGTCGACTTCTCGAGATCGTGGAACACCGCCTGGCACAAACTGAGCGCCACGACCTCGAGCGCTTCGCTGGGTTCGAGCCCGCGCACGATCGGGTTCCGGGTCAGGCCGCGGTCCTTCGCGATCTGGAGGAAGCGCTGGCGGCGCTGCCACCACGCCATCGCGCCGGTGGTGCGGACCACCTCCGTGGTCGTGGTCGGCGTCTGCGGCGCCTCGATCACGATCGTCGAGACGTTGTCACCGCCGCCGCCGCGGAGCGCGAGCTCGATCAGATCGCGCGCGACGTGATCAGGCGCGTCCCCGGACCCGAGCAGATACTGGATCGCCTCGGTCGAGGCGTAGCCATACAGCCCGTCGGAGCACAGCATCAGACGATCGCCGCCCTGGAGCTCGACGTCGACCAGATCGACGCGGGTCTCCGGCCGGGAGCCGAGGTTGCGGGACAGCACGTTCTTGTACGGATGGCGCTCGGCCTCCTCGGCGCTGAGCAGCCCGCGATCGACGAGCTCCTCGACGATGGTGTGATCCCGCGTCAGCGCCTGCAGCCGGCCGCCGCGCAGCAGATATGCGCGGCTGTCGCCGACGTGACCGACCACGGCATGCTTGGCATCGACCACCAGGCACGCGACCACCGTGGTCCCCATGCCGTGGCGCTCGCGGTTGGCCGCCGCCTCCTGATAGACCGCGGCCGAGCCGGTCAGGATCGCACCTTCGAGCAGCGCCCGTGGCTCCATCGTCATCCGGCGCTGCAGCACGAAGTCGCGGATCGTGTCGCGCGCGATGCGAGAGGCGACATCGCCGGCGTTGGCCCCGCCCATCCCGTCGAGCACGACGTATAGACCGTGCGCCGGCTCCACGATCATCGCGTCCTCGTTGGCGGTGCGAACCTTGCCGACGTGGGTGTCACCGGCGACGCGCATCCCGTGGGGCGCGTCGTGTCGTTGTGCGGTCACGAGGGCTTGCCCTGCGATCGTTCGAGCTTCTTCCACTCGTGCTTGCGACTCGCCAGCTCGTCGGCGATCAGGTCGTTGACCAGGCGCGCGGTGCTGGCGGTGACGCGGGTGAGCAGCAGCGTCAGCTCGGCGCCCTCGGCCGCGCCGGCGCCTTCGTGCGCGACCTGGGCAGCGGTGTCTCCGATCGCGACCAGCATCGCGAGCACCGAGGCCGGCGACTGCGCCTCTGCGGCGCGCATCGCCATGAATGTGTGCAGGAACGCGCGATGAAATCCAAGGTCACCGCTCGCGATGAAGTTGCCCAGGTGATCGAGCACCGCGCTGATCTGCAGCCGGGCCGTCGCATCGTCGAGTCGGCCCAGCGAAGGATCGAGCGTCGCGCGTAGATCGAGCAGGCGTTGCAAGATCCTCGGGCGCAACACCTCGAAGGCTCGGGCCAGCGGCGGCACCGTCGACGACGTCGACATCTCGCGGCGATGGTACACCCCGTCTCGCGTGGGTGGTACGCTGCAACGCGGAATGCGCGCGGGGGCCGGCCGGGGGTCGGGAAGATCATGAAGGAAGGCCGAGTCCTCATCGTCGACGACGAGCCGATGGTCCGCGAGACCCTCGGTCAGGTCCTCACCGAAGAGGGCTACGTCGTCGATCTCGCGGTCGATGGCGAGACCGCACTCGAGCGCGTGCAGGCCGCCCGCCCCGATGCCGTGCTGCTCGATCTGATGATGCCCGGCATGAACGGCCGGCAGTTCCTCCAGGCGCTGCGAGCCGACCCGGCGTACCTCAAGGTGCCCGTGCTGATCATGACCGCGGTGCACGGGCTCGAGGTCAACCTCGCCACGCTCGGCGCGAGCGAGGTTGTCGAGAAGCCGTTCAAGAACGTCGACGAGTTGCTCAACAAGGTTGCACTCGCGGTGTATCGCTCGCGCGATGCGGACAAGTCGCTGCCCCAGGCGTTGCCCAGCAGTCCCGAGCTCCACGAGGCGACGCCGGAGCAAGATCGGGGCGTGATCCTGATCGTCGAACAAGATCGCGCACGCCTCCAGCAACTCGATCTCGTGCTGTCGGCGCGCGGGTTCACCGTGGTGTCGATGACGCGTGCCCTGGTCCAGCTGTCGCGCCTCGCGCGTGCGCTGCGCCCGCGCGCGATCCTGCTCGATCTCAACTCCGAGGGCGTCAACGATGTCGTGCGCGACCTGCGCGACGCCGGAGAGCTCGAAGCGATTCCGCTGCTCGTGTTCTCGCGCGGCGCGATCCCGGCGGACTCGGCGGACTCTGACACGCTCGCGCAAGCGGAAGACGCCGATCTGATCGCGTTCCTCGAGCGGACGAACCCACGTCCCACCAGCTGACTTGACCGGATCGTGCCGAGGCCGTCTGGCCGAGGGACAGCGGAGGTCACACTTGCCCACGCCTGGGCCGCGCGGGCTGTGAGATGATCTCGTCGGGAGGCCACGTGAGATACCTACTGGGCGATTCGACCGAGTCAGGCCTCGACAACTACCTCGCTTACCTGCGCGAGGTGCTCGACTGCTCGGTCGTGCTCGTCGAGCACGAGAGCGCGCTGGCCGCAGCAAAGGAGCGCCGCAAGTCGCGCGAGACCGAGTCGCACGCGCAGGTCCAGGCGATCGAGGATCTCGGCAAGCGCGCGGCGCAGCTGTTCGGCCCGATCGCGAAGGAGCATGCCTCGAGCCCGCTCGGTCGCTGCGCGACGGCGATCGGCGGCTCGACACGCGACGTGATCGCGACCGAGACCTCGCAGGTCCGCGCCTCACTCCAGAGCGAGCTCGACGCGATCGAGAACGACACCCAGCGGCTGCGCACGCGGACGCTCGCTAGCCTCGAGAAGCTGCTGAAGACTCACGATCTTCCCGACGCAACTCGATCCTACGAGGTGCTGTGGACCGCGAACGGGGTCAAGGCCCAGATGCGCCAGCGTGCGCCGTTCGGCGTCGAGGCGGTGCTCGCACTCGACGTGCCGGCCGCCTCGCTGTTCACGGCGGATCTGCGCGTCGACCGGATCGCCGATGGCGTCGAGATCAATGCGCTCGAGGCCGGCGGCTGGCTGAAGAAGGGCGAGAAGCTGGTCCCGCACAAGCTCGGCCGCCATCACATCACGCGCGTCACCGTCGGTACGGACGTCACGATCCGGCTGCGCATGACCCTGGACGCCAATGCCTCCGGGTTCGACGTCATCGTGCCCCGGCCGCACGACGGCAAGCTCGTCGAGGTCCTGCCGAGCAACATCCTCATCGATCGCGTCGTCGGCACCACGACGGAGCTCACGATCGACAAGCACCAGGAGCCGGCGTTCCGCCAGCTCGCGGACAAGCTCGAGGCCGCGGCCCGCGCGCTCGGCGATCAGCGCACCTCGCTGGTCAGCGTCGAGGTCGACGGCACCGCGATCGGCGACCACAGCCATCCCCTGGTGTTCGTCGAGCGCTTCATGCTCGCGATCGCGCCGGTCGTGCAGCGGATCTCGCGGCACTCGCGCAGCCCCGGCGAGCTCGTGCTTCGCGTCATGCTCGCGAACGATCGCCGCGAGGAGATCTTCGTGACGATCGCGGATCTCCTGAAGCGGATCGAGGGCGTCACCGGCAAGGCGCGCGACGTGTTCGCGCCGCTTCACCTCGAGGGCAGCGGTCCGCCGCCGCCCCCGTCGCGCACGCGGCCGCCGACGTTGCCGCGCGCGGGATCGGCAACCGCGCCGCTGCCGATGCCCTCCCTGCCGCGCCATCCCGCGCCGCAGCTCGACCTCGAGGCGATGCAGGAGCTCGAGGCAGATGCCGACCCGAGCGCGTCAGGCACGATCCCGATCTCGCCCGCCGACTCGACGCCGATCCGCAAGCCCGCGCTGATCATCGAGGACGACCCCGGTCCTGGTCGAGCGCTCGCGCAGTGACACCGGCGAACCCGAGATCGAGGTCCAGTCCGAGCCGCCCGACCCGGCCGTGATCGTCGCCGACGATCCTCCGCCGCGCCGGCCGACGAGCGCGACGCGCCTACGAGGTCGCGTGATGGGGACACCACGATCTCGATCCTGCGGTTGAGCGCGCGGTTCGCGCGCGACACCGGCCGGTACTGACCGAACGCGAGCGCGGCGAGGCGGGTCGGCGCGAGCTTCGCGACGTCCTGCAGGTAGTGCACGATGGTCAGCGCGCGCGCGGATGACAGCTCCCAGTTGGTCGCGAACTTGCCCGTCGGTCGCGGCGGCAGCGGCGCTGGCTTCTGCCCGCGCTTGGGTGTCGGCCGCCTAATCGCAGGCATCGGTGGCTGGGGGACCGGCGTGTCGTCGGTGTGGCCCTGCACCGAGACCTGCTTGTCCGACAGATCCTTCAGCGTGATGGCGAGCTTCGCGAGCACCGCCTTGCCGCGCTCGGTCAGTTGATCGTCACCGATCTTGAACAGCAGCTTGTCACTGAGCTGAATGTGCACCTCTCCGTATTCGGTCGAGACCGAGCCGGACTTGTCGACCGCGGCCTTGAGCTTGGCCTGAACCGCGGCCGCGTCCTTCGCCACCTTGTCGGCCTCGGCTGCCCTGCCGGCGAGCTGCTTCTGGGCGGTGTCGGCGACGGCGAGCTTGTTCGCCATCGCCTTACGTTCCTCGGTCAGCTTCTCGACGCTGCGGACCGCGTCGTCTGCGCGTTGCTTGTGGCTCGCGGCTGCCTTGTCCGACTCCGCGAGCCTGGTCGCGAGCGTGTTGTCCGACTTCAGCACCGGGCGGGCGACGAACCCCAGCACGAACCCAGCGATCAGCGCACCGCCGAGGATGGCGAGCAGCAGCTTGTCGAACCGCGGGCCCTTGCGCCGGAGGTTTGGATCGCTCTCGCGGCCCGGCTTTGGCACCGGCAGCCGCGGGTACACGTGCACTCCACTTTCGGAGGAACCACGCGGTGACGTCATGACGTGGCCAGCTTAGCGTACCTGGTCGCCCATCGCCGCGCCGCCGCCACGACGATCGGACGTGCCTTCCCAGCCATCCTTGACCCGCGAGATCGCGGTGATCGCCCCGAACTCGCGCGCGTTGAACGCCCAGTCGACGTCGTGCCCGCGGTCGGCGAGTCCCTTTGCGGTGGCCTCGTCGATCGCCTCGGCTTCGATCCGCACCTTGTCGGGCAGGTGCTGGTGGTGGACGCGAGGGTTGTGGACCGCCTCGGCGAGGCTCTGGTTGTAATCGATCACGTTCGAGATCGTCTGCCACACCGCGGTGATGATGCGCGGCCCGCCGCCCGCACCGGCGACCATGCGCAGGTCACCTTTCGCATCCTCGACGATCGTCGGCGACATCGACGACAGCATGCGCTTGCCCGGCTCGATCTTGTTGGCGACGCCCTGCACGAGCCCGAACGTGTTCGGGGATCCGGGCTTCGCGGTGAAGTCATCCATCTCGTTGTTGAGCAGGAAGCCGGCGCCCGCGACCGTCACGCCGCTGCCGAACGTGGTGTTCAGCGTGGTCGTCATCGCGACCGCCATGCCCTTGCTGTCGACGACGCTGAGGTGGGTCGTGTGATCGCCCTCGAGCAGCGAGGCGACGTCCTTCGACGGCGTCGCGCGCGTCCCGATCGTCTTCACGAGGCTCGCGAGGTACGGCTGCGAGATCAGCTTGTCGACCGGCATTGACTTGACGAACGCCGGATCCCCGAGCAGCTCGTTGCGCGCCGCGAACGCGCGCTTCCACACCTCGGCGAGCCAGTGCACGTGGTCTGTGCCGTGCCAGGCGAGCTTGCTGACGTCGGTGTCGCGCAACATGCCCGCCGTCATCGCGAGCACGATCCCGCCCGACGACGGCGGCGGCATCGAGACGATCGAGTGCCCGCGATACGCGAACCGGAGTGGGTCGCGCCACACCGGCTTGTAGTCGGCGAGATCCTTCGCCGTCATGATCCCGCCACCGGACTTCATCTCCGCGACGATCGCGTCGGCCGTCGGGCCCTTGTAGAAGCCCTCGGCCCCCTTGGTCGCGATCCGATCCAGCGTCGCGGCGAGCTCGGGGATCTTCACCCTCGCGCCGACCTCGTGCGAGACCCGGTTCGGCATCCAGATCGCGAGCGAGCCAGGCGACTTCGCGAGCAGGTCGGCTTTGTAGGCGATCGCCTTCGCGAGATATGGATCGATCTCGAAGCCGGCACGCGCGAGCTTGACGGCCGGCGCGACGACGTCCTTCCACGGCTTCTTGCCGTACTTCTGGTGCAGCGCCCACAGCCCGGCAACCGAGCCCGGGACGCCGGCGGCGAGGTGGCCGACCAGCGAGGCCTCGGTCGGCTTGCCCGTCACCTTGTCGAGGAACATCGTCTCCGTCGCCGCCGCGGGCGCGGTCTCGCGAAAATCGAGCGCGACCGCTTTTCCCGCGCCGGTCCGCACCACGGCGAACCCACCGCCGCCGAGATTGCCGGCCGTCGGATGGACGACCGCGAGCGCGAACGCCACCGCGACCGCGGCATCGACCGCGTTGCCGCCCGCGGCGAGCACGTCCTTGCCGACCTGGGTGGCCGGGGCGGCCTCCGAGGCGACCATGAACGTCTTGCCCTTGCCGGTGACGCTGGCGTCGACGTGGCTGCCGGTCTGCTGGGTCCGATATTCCGCCGCCGGCGGGGCATCGGCAATCACGACCGGCGGGAGCGGCTGGCCGCCGTCCGCCGTCACGGGTGGCGGCGGCGGCGGTGGCTTGCGCGAGCAGGCGACCAGGACGAGCGCGATCAGGAGGCGAACCGGCATGGCGCTAGGTCTAACGCGGTGGGCCCGGCCGGGTCAGCGATCGCGACACGGATGTCGTGACTCGGCGGTCGGCGGCGAACTGCCCGATCGCGGCGCGGTCGGCGCAACTCGCGAGCTCTGCTCGACAAACCCCGGATCTCGCGGGTGGCACCGTCGTTGCTGCAAGGGAGGACATGCGCCTGTTTCCCTTGCTCGTGCTCTCGGCCGCCGCCTGCAGTGGTGGTCAATCGGATGTCGGCGGTAGCCCGGGCGGGTCCTCCGATGCCGGAGGCGGAGTCAGCTTCGGCGGCGCGCAGGACATCGGCGAGTTCCGCTCGATCCTCGATCGCGGCGAGATCCCCGGCCCGAAGACGCTCGACGCGAACGGCTTCTTCAACGAGCACTTCAACGAGCCGCCCGACATCCAGTGCGGCGGCATCCTGTGCCTGACGCCCGGCCTGTCGGTGTTCCGCGACTGGATGACCGACCGGCACCAGGCCGCGCTCCAGATCTCGATCAACACGCATATCGATCCGACGCAGTACGAGCGCCTGCCGATGAAGCTCGTGGTCGTCGTCGATCACTCGGGCTCGATGGAGTCCGACGACCGGCTCGAGAAGGTGAAGGGCGGCCTCCACACGCTGATCGACAACCTGAAGCCCGAGGACCGGCTCGCGATCGTCTCGTTCGACGACGTCGTCACCTACGACGCCGCGTTCGGCGCGACGCGCCCTCAGCTCCACGCGGCGGTGTCCGCGCTGGTCCCGCGCGGCGGCACCAACATCTACGACGGCCTGCAGGCCGGGTTCGCGATGCTCGGCGAGACGCCGTCCACCACCAACCAGAACCGCATCATCTTCCTCTCCGACGGCCTGGCGACGGTCGGCAACACGTCGCAGGACGCGATCATCGAGATGGCGACCGGCCGGATCTCGACGGGCATCGGCCTCACCACGATCGGCGTCGGCAACGACTTCGACGTCGAGCTCATGCGTGGCCTCGCCGAGCGCGGGGCCGGCAACTTCTACTATGTCGAGGACGCCACGGCGGCAACCGAGGTGTTCACGCAGGAGCTCGACTACTTCCTGTCCCCGATCGCGCTCGACCTCCGGATCGAAGCGACCGCCGCCGTGGGCTGGGACTTCCAGACCGTCGTCGGCTCGACGCTGTGGCAGGCGCAGCCGCGCACCGGCTCGATGCAGGTGCCGGCGGTGTTCCTCGCCAGTCGCACCACGCAGGGCGGCGGCGAGCCGGGCCGGCGGGGTGGCGGCAGCATGATCTTCATCCACCTGAACCCGACCGCGCACGAGGCGGGGAAGGTCGCCGACCTGGTGCTGTCCTATCGCGTGCCCGGCCAAACCGACCGCGTCAGCCACACGGTCTCGCTCGACTACCAGCGCGACCCACTCGAGCAACTCGAGCAGCCCTACCTCAGCAACCCCGAGATGGCCGAGCGCTACGCGATGTACAACGCGTTCCTCGGGTTCCAGGCGGCGAGCCAGTACGCCGGCTTCGACTGGAACTGCGCGTCCGCCGCGATCGCCGCGACTCGCCGCCACGCCCAGGCCTGGCTCGTCGGTCATGAGGCCGACCTCGACCTCGCCGCCGACATCGTGTTGATGGACAAGTTCCTCGCGAACCTGCGCACCAAGGGCGCCACCAGCGAGGACGCGACGATCCTCGACAGCTGCGCCAGTGGGAGCGGACCCGGCGGCGGGTGGGGCAGCGGCGATGGCGGAACGTGGGGCTACGACGAGCCGTCCCAGGACCGAGGCGGGATGCTGTACTGCAGCGCCGGTCCGGCCGACGCGACCTGGCTGCTGGTGCTCGGCGCTCTCGGCCTCGTCATCCGTCGCCGCCGTCGCCGCTGATGCTATACCCGGCCGCATGTTCGACCCTGCCGTGTTCGCGGCACGCCGCGAAGCGTACATGCAGGCGCTGGGGCCCAAGGCGGTGGCGGTGGTGCGGTCGTTGCCCGAACGCTTGCGCAACGGAGACGCCTACCACGCGTTCCGCCAGCACTCCGATCTCGTCTACCTGACTGGCTACGTCGAGCCTGACGCCACGCTGATCCTGCGACCCGGCGCCGAGACCGAACGCGTCGTGATGTTCGTCCGCCCGCGCGATCCGGAGATGGAAACGTGGGAGGGCCGGCGCGCCGGACTCGAGGGCGCAAAGGATCAGTTCGGCGCGGATGCCGCCTATCCCATCACCGAGCTGCGGACCCGGATCGGCGACCTGATCGCCAACACCCTCGAGCTCCACTACTCGCTCGGCCTCGACGAGGAGATGGACCTCCTGCTCGGCACCACGCTGGTCCGCCTCCGCAAGACCGAGAAGAAGGGCAAGGCCGCGCCCCGCGCGGTGGTCGATCCCCGCCACACGCTCCACGAGCTCCGCCTCCACAAGCGTCCCGAGGAGCTGGTCGCGCTGCGCAAGGCCTCCGCGATCTCGTGCGAGGCCCACATCGCCGCGATGAAGCTCGGCCGCCCCGGCGCGTTCGAGCACGAGCTCGAGGCCGTCATCAACTACACGTTCCGCAAGCAAGGCGGCGCGGGCCCCGGCTACACCACGATCGTCGGCGCCGGCGAGAACGCGACCATCCTCCACTACGTCGACAACAAGTGCGCGATCGCCGAAGGCGACCTCATCCTCGTCGACGCCGGTTGCGAGTACGACCACTACACCGCCGACATCACGCGGACGTGGCCCGCCACCGGCCGGTTCACGCCCGCGCAGCGCGAGGTCTACGAGCTCGTGCTCGCCACCCAGAAGGCCGCGATCGAGCTCGCCCGCCCCGGCACCACGCTCGACGACATCCACGACCTCTGCGTCCGCCAGCTGACCGAAGGCATGATCCGGCTCGGTCTGCTCGCGGGAACCGCCGACGACCGCATCGCCGACGAGACCTACAAGAAGTTCTACATGCACGGCACCTCCCACTGGCTCGGCCTCGACGTCCACGACGTCGGCGCCTACACCCGCGACGGCAAGGCGCGCCCGCTCGCCCCCGGCATGGTCATCACGATCGAGCCCGGCCTCTACATCCCGGCCGACGCCCCGGACGTTCCCGACCGCCTGCGCGGGATCGGGATCCGAATCGAGGACGACATCGTGATCACCGACACCGGACACGAGGTACTCACGGCTGCATGTCCGAAAGAGATCGAGGAGCTGGAGGCGATCACGTGCTGACCGGCAAACAACGTCGCCACCTGCGTGGGCTCGGCCATCGCCTGGAGGTCATCATCCAGGTCGGCAAGGGCGGCATCGATGACGGCCTGGTCGCCGCGCTCGAGCAGGCGCTCGCCGATCACGAGCTCGTCAAGATCAAGGTCGGCGAGTCCGCCGGCATGGACCGTCACGCCGCCGCCGACGCGCTCGCCGAGCGCACGCAGAGTCACGTCGCGCAGGTGCTCGGCAACACCGTGCTGCTGTACCGCGCGCGCCCCGAGAAGCCCGAGATCGAGATCCCGACGTAGGCTGCCTGGAAATCGAGTACGACTGAACTACTGCGCAACTTGCGCATCGCTGTCCGGCCACCGGACAAGAGATGGCGTAAGCCTTTGGACACGCGTCGACAAGGCCGCGCTGTTGTCGGCGCCGCTATGGCATCAATGTCGCGACGCCCGCGGAGCGACCAAGTAAACCGGTGCGACTGAATTAATGCGCGACTTGCGCACCGCTGTCCGGCCACCGGACAAGAAATGGCGTAACTGGCTGGAGACGCGTCGCGGCGAGGAGGCGCATCGCGCCCCACGTCACGTCAGGTATGGCAACGATGTCGCGACGTCCGGACGGCGGCCGGAAAATCGGGCAGGCGGCGGAGCGAGCGGCTGAAACATCGAGTGCGACTTGAATTATCGGCGTCCTGGGGGGCCTGCTAGAAGCCGATATTCATCCCGAGCTCGACGAGGACGGTGTCGGTGAGGTCGGAGCCCGCGACCGAGAGCAATCGCACCGCGCCGGCGAGCTTCGCGTCGTGGGCGAACGCGTAGTAGTTGGCGCCGACCGAGACCTCCTGGTCGTCCGTGCCCGCGAGCTCGGCGTGGACGAGCGCGTAGCGGACCACCGGCTGGACGTGCTTGGTCACCATGTAGCCGCCCTGCGCGTGGAAGCCGATGAACGACAGCTCCTGGTCGGACAGCGGCTTGGCCCCGGTCTGATCGCTCATCACGTAGAAGCCGCCGGTGGTCGAGAAGCCCTCGTGCTTGAACACGTAGTCGAGCTCGACCTTCTGCTGTGACCTGTCGTCGTCGTCGACATCACCTTCCAGCCAGACGCTCGCGGCGATGCCATACCGCGGCGTCGAGCCACCTTCTAGATCGGCCTCGCTGTAGCCCTTGATGCCGTTGCGGTTGAGCCCGACGCGGGCGATCACGGCGGGACGGAACTTCGCCGGGACGTTGGTGAGCACGCCGCCGGAGGTCGTGCCCTCGCCGGTGGTCGGGTCGACGTCGACGATCACGCCGCCGAGCTTCGCGCCGTCGCCCGTGCCGTTGAACACGCCGACCGCCCACTCGAGCCCGGGCGACTTCTCGTAGTTGTTGTGGAGCGCGATGCCGATGTCGCGACCGGCGCCGAACGCGCGATCGGTGATCGAGCGGTCGGTGACCTCGAGCCGTCCACTCGACGTGATCTGCTGGCGCGAGAACGGCCGCTTCCACTGACCGACGCGGATCCAGGTGCCCTTCGTGGGCTCGATGTCGAAGTAGAAGTCCTTGAGCGTGACGAAGCCCTTGCCGAAGTCCGACTGGAACTTGTAGCCGAGGGCCTTGGTGTGGAGGTTGCCCTCGAGCGTCAGCCGGGCGCGCCGGATCTCGAACGCCGGCCGGGTGTCGGGCTCGTCGCCGCCGATCCGGGTGATGTTGAGGAACGGCTGCGCGCGCATGTTGATCTTGAGCACGTAGTTGTCGTCGTCGGACTTGATGAAGAAGCCCTTGTCGTAGCCGACCCGGACCGGCGCCGGCGGCTGGGGTGGCGGGACCGGCGCGGGCTCGGGTGGCGGGACCGGCTGGGCCTCCGGTGGTGGCGTCGGCTGCGCTTCCGGTGGAGCCGGCTCCGGGACACCCTGAGCGGCCGCGACACTCGTCCACGAGGCAATGCAGAGAGCGAGGACCCGTGTGTTTCTCATGCTACGCAGATAAACCACAGAACGTGACGGCCTCGTGACGTGCGCGCGACACATCACGTCATCCGGCGATCTTCGTGCTCGCGGGAGCGGTCGTCACCCGACGGGCAACGGGCCGTCACACCCCCGTCACGGAGCGCGTGCTACGACTCCGCCATGCTCGTACTGATCATCGAGGACGAGGTCGATCTCGCGACGACGGTCGAGTACAACCTGCGGGCTGAGGGCTTCACGGTGCGGCTGGCGCACAGTGGCCGCCAGGGCCTCGCCAGCGCCACGACCGAGCCGCTGCCCGACGTCGTCGTCCTGGATCTCATGCTGCCCGATCTGTCGGGCACCGAGATCTGTCGCCGGTTGCGCGATCAGGAGCGCACGCGCGACATCCCGGTGATCATGTGCACCGCGAAGGGCGAGGAGATCGATCGCGTGGTTGGCTTCGAGGTCGGCGCCGATGACTACATCGTCAAGCCGTTCAGCGTGCGCGAGCTGATCCTGCGGATCCGCGCCCTGCTCCGTCGCGTCAACCGCGTCGAGGGCGAGCCGTCGCTGATCCGGTTCGGCCGGCTGAAGATCGATCGCGACGCCCACCGCGCGTGGGTCGATGACGCCGAGATCGGGCTGACCGCCCTCGAGTTCCGTCTCCTGCACGCGTTCATGTCGCGCAAGGGCCGCGTGCAGACGCGCGATGCGCTGCTGTCGGATGTCTGGGGCATCGAGGCCGAGGTCACGACGCGAACCGTCGACACGCACGTCAAGCGCCTGCGCGAGAAGCTCGGCGATGCCGGGATGTACATCGAGACGCTGCGCGGCGTCGGCTACCGATTCCGCGACCAGCCCGACGAGGCCACCGCTTGATCAGCCGCGTGCGCAGCCGCGTGCTCGTCCTGGCCTGCGGGATGTCGGCGGTGGCTGCGCTCGCGTGCTCCGTGCTGGTCCAGGTCACGCCGGCGGAGGCCCGGTTCACCGCGATCGCACCGCTGATCGCCGCGGGCGGCATGTTCGTGGCGATCGTGTTCACCGGCTACATGGTCACCGCGACGATGCGTCGCTCGCTGCGCGACCTCACGACCGCGACGCGCGACATCGTGCGCGATACCAATCGCCGCGTGCCGCCGATCGACGCACCGGCCGACGACGAGGTCCGCCAGCTCGCCGAGTGGGTGAACTTCCTCGCCGAGGACGCGACACGCAGCCACCAGGGGCTCGCGCACGAGCGCGTGCTGCTCACGACGATCGCGGAGGGGCTGACGCAGGGCGTGATCGCGGTCGACGCAGAGCATCGGATCGAGCTCCTGAACGATGCGGCGCGCAGGATGCTGCAGGTCACCAGCTCCCCGGTCGGCGAACCTCTGATCGAGTTCGTGCGCGTGCCGGAGATGTTCGACCTGATCGACAGCGACGAAGAATCGACCGCGGAGGTCGTGCTGTCGGGCGGGACACGCGCGGTGATCCGGCTGGCGCGCAAGTGGGGGGGCGAGGGTCGCGTGCTGCTGCTCGAGGATGTCACCACGGTGCGCCGGCTCGAGAACGTGCGGCGGGACTTCGTCGCGAACGTCTCGCACGAGCTCCGCACGCCGGTCGCGGTGATCCGCGCGAATGCCGAGACCCTGCTCGCCGGTGCCAAGGACGATCCGGTGATGGCGCCGAAGCTGATCGATGGGCTGCACCGGAACGCCGAGCGGCTCGCGCGACTGCTCGCCGTTCTGCGCGACCGGTCGCGCCTCGATGCCGGTCAGTACCGCCTCGAGCTGACGCCCGTGCCGGTGCTCGCCCAGACCGAGCAGGCGATGACGGCGGTCGATCTGGCGGCCGCGCGCCGCAACGTCGAGGTCTTGATCGAGATCCCCGAGGCCCTCGCGGTCAAGGCCGACGCGAAGGCGCTCGATCAGATCCTGATCAACCTGATCGACAACGCGGTCAAGTACACGCGTCACGGCGGGCACGTCTGGGTCGAGGCCAGGCCCGCCGGCGATCACGTACGGATCGAGATCCGCGACGACGGGCCCGGGATCGCGGCCAAGCATCGCGAGCGCGTGTTCGAGCGGTTCTACCGCGCGGATCCGAGCCGCGCGCGCGAGGCGGGTGGGACGGGGCTCGGGTTATCGATCGTCAAGCACCTGGTCGAGAGCATGGACGGCGAGGTTGGAGTCGAGCCGAACGTGCCGCAGGGAACTATCTTCTGGCTCAGACTCCCGAGGGCGAACGCATGACCGCACATACCAGCAAGGACTTCGAACAAGAGCTGCGTTCGCTTCGCGAGCGCCTCGCCACGATGGGCGAGCGATCGGCCAAGCAGATCGCCGCGGCGATGAAGGCGCTCGCCGACAAGGACGACGACCTCGCACGCGAGGTGATCAAGGCCGACAACGAGATCGACCGCGACGAGAACGAGATCGACGAGCTCGCGCTCCAGATCCTTGCGACCCGCCAGCCCGTCGCGTCGGACCTCCGGTTCATCACGATGGCGCTCAAGTTCGTCGTCGATCTGGAGCGGATCGGCGATCTCGCGACCGGCATCGCGAAGCGCGTGCTCGAGCTCAATCGGCTACCGGCCCTCGAGCCGCACGTCGATCTGGCCCGGCTCGCCTACCTGGTGCAGAAGAACCTGCAGGCGGCGCTCGACAGCTTCGTCCAACGCGACGCAGATCGGGCGACCTCCGTGATCACCGCAGACACCGAGATCGACAAGCTCAATGCCAGCCTGTTCGCCGAGCTGATCGCCCATGTGGCGACAGATCCTGCCACGGTGACCCGCGTGCTGCCGCTGACCTCGATCTGCCGGTATCTGGAGCGGGTGGGAGACCACGTAAAAAACCTCGCAGAGGACGTGGTTTACATGGTCAAGGCGACGGATGTGCGGCACCGCTCGATCGTTGCCAAGAACTGACCGAGGTCGTCACCGTCCTGCCACAGGGGGTACGCGGATGCGTCATCGAGGCTGGCTACGGTGTCGACATGCTCAAGCGAAATCTCTGGCTGGTGGCGGTGCTCGCCACTGCCTGTAGCGGAAAGAAAGACCCGGATGCGACGGGTGGCAGCGCCGTCCCAACCGGCGCCGGCGGACTCGAAGCGGTGACGCTGAACGCCAGCGGCGCCACGTTCCAGAAGACCGCGCAGGAGGTCTCGATCGAGGCGTTCACCGCCGCGAACCCGAAGATCAAGATCAACTACGGCGCCGGTGGCTCGGGCAAGGGCCGCCAGGACTTCGCCGACCAGGTCGTCGACTACGCGTGCAGCGACGCGCCGTACAAGGAAGCCGACCGCGCGAAGGTCAAGGGCGGCGAGTTCCTCTACATCCCGAACGTGCTCGGCGCGATCACGGTCAGCTACAACGCCGACGGTGTCGACAAGCTCCAGCTGTCGCCCGACACGATCGCGAAGATCTTCCAGCGCGAGGTCAAGACCTGGAACGATGCCGCGATCGTCGCCGACAATCCGGGCGTCCAGCTGCCGGCGGCCGCCATCGTGGTCGTCCACCGTTCGGATGGCTCGGGCACGACCGAGAACTTCACCAGATACCTCGAGCTCGCGGCGCCCACGGCGTGGAAGCTGAAGAGCGGCTCGACGGTCGAGTGGCCCGCCGACACCCAGGCCGGCAACGGCAACGGCGGGGTCGCGCAGATCGTCAAGACCACGAAGGGCGCGATCGGCTACGTCGATCTGTCCGATGCCAAGGGCTCGGCGCTCAAGTACGCGAGCATCAAGAACCAGGGCGGCAAGTTCGTCGCGCCGACCGCGGAGGGTGTGACCGCGGCCGGGGATGGCATCGAGGTCAAGGACGACCTGATCTTCAGCGCGCTGAACGCGAAGGGCGATGCGGCGTATCCGATCACCGCCCAGAGCTGGTGCATGGCCTACGCGAAGCAGCCGTCGAAGGCGAAGGGCAACGCGGTCAAGGCGTACTTCAAGTTCATGGTGACCGACGCGCAGAAGCTGCTCGCCGAGGTCGACTTCGCCCCGATCCCGAAGTCGCTCCAGGACAAGGCGCTCGCACAGATCGACAAGATCCAGGTTCCCTGACATGCAGCTGCTCGAGCTCCGAGGCCGCAAGCACCTCGCTGACCACACCTTCCGGTGGGTCGCGATCGCGGCGGCGTGTGCGGTGCTCGTCGTGCTCGGCATGATCGCGGTCACGATGACGAGCCGCGTGGTGCCGGTCCTCGACGAGGTCGGGCTCGAGTTCTTCACGTCGAGCCGGTGGTCACCCCCGCACGGCGCGTTCGGTGGCCTCGCCTTCGTGTTCGGTACGGTGTTCACGGCCGTGATCGCGATCGGGATCGCGGTGCCGATCAGCCTCGGGGTCGCGCTGTTCATCACCCAGATCGCGCCGCGCTGGCTCAAGCGGCCGATGACGTACATGATCGACCTTCTCGCGGTCGTGCCCTCCGTCGTGTTCGGCCTGTGGGGTGCGTTCGTGCTGTCCCAGCACTTCGGCCTGGGTCGTTCGTTCCTGACCGCCGGGATCATCCTCGCGATCATGATCACGCCGATCATCACATCGCTTGCGCGCGAGGTGATCGAGACGACGCCGGTCACCGACAAGGAGGGTGCGCTGGCACTCGGCGCGACGCGCTGGGAGATGATCTGCGCGACCGTGTTGCCGCATAGCAAGGGCGGGCTCGTCGGTGCGGTCATGCTCGGGCTCGGCCGCGCGATGGGCGAGACGATCGCCGCGGCGCTGGTCATCGGCTCGGCGCTCGGTCAGATCACGCTGAACCCGTTCGCGTCCGGCAACTCGATGCCCGCCGTGATCGCGAACGAATGGGGCGAGGCAGACGACCTCAAGAAGTCGGCGCTGATCGCGCTCGCGGTCACGCTGTTCGTGATCACGATCATCATCAACCTCGCCGCCACGGCCATCGTGCAGCGGTCGATGAAGCGGAGCCGTGGCGGATGACCCGAACCACCGCATCTGACCTGCGCGCGAGGACCAGCTGGCGGTCGGCGCAGAACAACCTGATGACCGCGCTGATCGTGCTCGCGGTCGTGCTGATCGCGATCCCGCTGGTGGCCGTCCTGGCCTCGGTGATCGAGCGCGGTGCCGGGATCGTGATCGAGAGGTTTCCGGACTTCTTCACCGAGACCATCCCGATCGTGTCGCGGCGCAAGGGCCCCGGCATGGGTCCCGCGATCCTCGGCACGCTGCTCGTCACCGGCGCCGCGACGCTGATCGCCGTGCCGCTCGGGGTGCTCGGCGCGGTGTATCTCCACGAATATGGCGGCACCGGGCCGTTCGCGAAGCTCGTGCGGTTCATGGCGATGGTGATGACCGGCGTGCCGTCGATCGTGATGGGTCTGTTCGTCTACCTGATCTGGACCATGCGGTTCGGGTACTCGGCATTCGGCGGCGCGCTCGCGCTGGCGTGCCTGATGCTGCCGGTCGTCATCGGCTCGACCGAGCAGATGCTCCGCCTGGTCCCCGGTCACATGCGCGAGGCGTCGTACGCGCTCGGCGCGACCAAGAGCCGGACCATCGTCACCGTCGTGCTCCCGGCTGCACTACCCGGCATCGTCTCCGGCTCGTTGCTCGCCGTCGCCCGCGCCGCGGGCGAGACCGCTCCGCTGATGTTCGCGCTCGGTGCAGCCCACGCCTACAACCCGCGGCTGTTCACCGAGGCCAACACCGCGCTGTCGCTCCAGATCTTCGACAACGCCACCGCGACGTCGTTCATCGCAGCTCACGAGCGAGCCTGGGGCGCGGCCCTGACGCTCGTCGCACTCACGTTCCTGCTCACGCTCGTCGCACGTGTGTTCACGGCGCGATTCGCGTTGAAGAGGTGACCTTGGAGGACCCCATGGATCTCGCGATCGTACCCTCGCCCCGGCAGCCCACCAGCCCGATCGCGCTCCAGCGTCGCGCGGCACCCGCACTCGACGAGACCCCCGTCGTGTTCGATCTCGACGCGCTCGACGTCCACTACGGGGCGTTCCGCGCGGTCCACGGCGTGACGATGAAGATCCACAAGAACCAGATCACCGCGTTCATCGGACCGTCGGGCTGCGGCAAGACCACCGTGCTGCGCGCATTCAACCGCATGCACGACACGACGCCCGGCGCGAAGGTCGGCGGCAAGCTGCACTATCACGGGATCGATCTCTACGGTCCCGAGGTCTCGGCCACCGAGGTCCGCCGCCGGATCGGCATGGTGTTCCAGAAGCCGAACCCGTTCCCGAAGAGCATCTACGACAACATCGCGTTTGGTCCCAAGGTCAATGGCACGCGTGGCAAGGCCGCGCTCGACGAGGTCGTCGAGAAGTCGCTGCGTGCCGCCGCGCTGTGGGACGAGGTCAAGGATCGGCTCGGCAAGTCGGCGCTCGGCCTGTCCGGTGGCCAGCAGCAGCGGCTTTGCATCGCGCGCACGATCGCGGTCGAGCCCGAGGTCGTGCTGATGGACGAGCCATGTAGCGCGCTCGATCCGATCGCGACCGCGCGCATCGAGGAGCTGATGCGCACGCTCAAGAGTCGGTTCACGATCGTGATCGTCACCCACAACATGCAACCGGCCGCGCGCGTCAGCGACCGCACCGCGTTCTTCACCGCGGAGCTCGATTCCAAGACCGACCAGCGTACCGGCGTCCTGGTCGAGTACGACGCGACGGCGAAGATCTTCTCCAACCCAGCCGACGAGCGGACCGAGAACTACATCACGGGCCGGTTCGGGTGAGGCTGTAAGCCCCGCACGGGTCCGGCGTTTCTTCGGGGCAACTGCGGCAGCCGCGTTCCAAGGGCCAGCGAAGGTCCCAAAAACAGCGCGCGCCGCACAACCCTGCCGGAGGCCTATGCGTTTGGTCCGCTCGACGATGTTCATGGTTCTGCTCGCCGCCTGCGGCGGTGGTCGCAATTACTACCGCCACAGCCCTGCCCCGCCCCACACGATGGCGGTCGAGCCGGAGAGCGTCGCCGGCAACACGTCGGTCCATCACGGCGTCAACCCGTGGATCGAGACCGCACGGGACAACCTGTCGACGTTCGCGGCGGATGTCGATACCGCGTCCTACACGCTGTCGCGCCGCAACCTGAACGAGAACACGCTGCCTGCCGCCGCGGCGGTTCGCGTCGAGGAATACGTCAACTACTTCAAGTACGCGTTTGCCCCACCGGCGCAGGGCTCGCCGTTCTCGGTCGTGATGGACGCCGCGCCGTCACCGTTCGCGCCCGGTCATCACATCGTGCGCGTTGGCGTCGCGACGCCCGGGAAGTCTGCGGCCGAGCGCAAGCCCGCGAACCTGGTGTTCCTGGTCGATGTCTCGGGCTCGATGTCGGGCGCCGATCGGCTCGGGCTCGCGAAGCAGTCCCTGAAGCTGCTCGTCGCCAACCTGAATCCGAACGACACCGTCGCGCTGGTGACCTATGCCGGCTCGTCGGGCCTCGTGCTCGCCGCCACGCCGGTCGCGTCCAGGGACAAGATCCTGCGCGCGATCGACAACCTCGACTCCGGCGGCTCGACCGCGATGGGCGCTGGACTTGACCTCGCCTACGCCGAGGCGATGAAGGGCAACAAGCAGGGCGCGATCGCCCGCGTCATCGTGATGTCCGATGGCGACGCGAACGTCGGGACCTCGGACCCGAAGGGGATCCAGGGGATCATCGCCGCGCGGGTCCAGCAGGGCATCACCGTGTCGACGGTCGGCTTCGGGATGGGCAACTACCGCGACAACCTGATGGAGCAGCTCGCGGATACCGGCAACGGCAACGCGTTCTACGTCGACTCGATCGACGCGGCGAAGCGGATCTTCTCCGACCAGCTCGCGTCGACGCTCGAGGTCGCGGCGAAGGACACGAAGCTCCAGGTCGAGTTCGATCCCGCGATGGTGTCGCGCTATCGGCTCGTCGGTTACGAGAACCGCGACGTCGCCGATGCGGACTTTCGCGCCGACAAGGTCGATGCGGGCGAGATCGGGGTCGGTCACCAGGTCACCGCGATGTTCGTCGTCGAGCTGACCGAGCAGGCCAAGACCCAGCCCGGCGCCCTCGGCCTGGTGCGCATCCGCCACAAGGCTCCCGACGGCGACGTCGCGACCGAGTCCACGTTCCCGATGACGGGCGCCCCGGCGGCGACGTTCGAGGCCGCATCGATCGACCTGCGGTTCGCCTACTCGGTGGCCGCGTTCGCCGACCTGCTGCGCGGTGCCGAGGACGCCCAGCACTGGTCGCTCGAGGTCATCGCCCAGACCGCGCGCACCACCGCGAACCAGGATCGCGACCGCCTCGAGCTGGTCGGCCTGATCGAGAAGGCGGCGAAGCTGAAGGGCAAGCCGCTCGCCGTCGCGCGCTGAACCCCGGCGCTGGCTCGCGCTTGGGAAAAATCTTGTCCGAGCTGTTGTCCGAGCTTCGCGACAAAGCTTCACGAGATGGTGCAGACCGGTTCCCGCATGCCGGGCGTCGCAGGGACCTCACCTCGAGGAGATCCATGCGCAAGCTCGTCACGACGTTCCTGCTCGGTTCCACCCTGCTCTCCGCCACCGCCTGCAGAAAGCACGACCGAGGCCGGTCGGAGGTGAGCGCCGAGTACGTGCGGGCCCCCGGGCTCGAGCACGCTGGCAGCGCGGCAGTCCCGGCCGACCAGGGCTCCGCGAGCACCGAGGGTTACATCGACCACGGCAAGAACCCGTGGGTCTCCGCGAGCAAGGACCGACTCTCGACGTTCGCCGCCGACGTCGACACCGCGTCCTACACCCTGGCCCGGCGCAAGCTGACCGAGGGCAGCCTGCCGGTCGCGGCGGGCGTCCGGGTCGAGGAGTTCGTCAACTACTTCCGCTACAGCTTCCCCGAGCCGGGCGGGAACACGCCGTTCTCGGTCGTGATCGATGCGGCGCCGTCGCCGGTCGCACCCGCCCGCCACATCCTGCGCGTCGGCGTCGCGACCCGGGCCAAGTCCAAGGCCGAGCGCAAGCCAGCCAACCTGGTGTTCCTGGTCGACGTCTCGGGCTCGATGGATTCGGCAGATCGGATCGGCCTGGCCAAGGCCTCGCTCCGCATCCTGACCGAGAACCTCGGCGAGCAGGACACGGTCTCGCTCGTCACCTACGCGGGGAGCTCGCGGGTCGTGCTCGAGCCGACGTCGGACCGGCGCCGGATCCTCGAGGCGCTCGACGATCTGACCGCGAACGGCTCGACCGGCATGGCCTCGGGCATCGACCTCGCGTACCAGCAGGCGGTCCGCGCGGCGAAGCCCGGCACGGTGTCGCGCGTGATCGTGCTGTCGGACGGGGACGCGAACGTCGGCGCGCACACGCACGACGAGATCCTCGCGATGATCGCGAGCCGCGTGAAGGAAGGCGTCACGCTGTCGACGATCGGGTTCGGCGTCGGCAACTACAAGGACGCGATGATGGAGCAGCTCGCGAACAAGGGCGACGGCAACAACTTCTACATCGACACACTCGACGCCGCGCGCAAGGTGTTCCAGGAGCAGCTCGGGGCGACGCTCGAGGTCGTCGCAAAGGATGCGAAACTCCAGGTCGACTTCGATCCGGCGCTGGTCTCGCGCTACCGCCTGGTCGGCTACGAGAACCGCGACATCGCCGACCACGACTTCCGCAACGATCGCGTCGACGCCGGCGAGATCGGCGCGGGCCACCAGGTCACCGCGCTCTACGAGATCGAGCTCACCGCCCAGGGCAAGCAGACGTCCGCACCGATCGCCACCGTCCGCACGCGCCACAAGACGCCCGACGGCGACAAGGCGATCGAGGCCGCATTCCCGATGGTCGGTGGCCCGGCCGGTTCGTTCGCGGCTGCGGCGCAGGATCTCAAGTTCGCCTTCGCGGTCGCTGCGTTCGCCGACACGCTGCGCGGTGGCGCCGATGCCGAGCACTGGTCGCTGACGAGCGTCCGCGACATCGCGAAGCAGGCCGCCGGCGACAGCGAGGACCGGCGCGAGCTGGTCACGCTGATCGACAAGGCGATCACGATCAAGGGCCAGAGCGCGCGTCGCTGAGCGGCTGCCGGGTGCGATGGCTACGCCGTCCGTTAGCGGGCAGGCCTGGCGTCGTCCGGGCGCGACATCGCCCCGGGTGTACCGCATCGCGAGGGGCGCGGGATGTTAGGGTTTTGCCGTGCGCATTGCCGTCGTCGTGTCCCTGCTGGTCGCCACGACCGTCGCCACGACGGTCACCGCGCAGGGCGCCCCGCCCGAGCCCACGGGAGCGCACCCACGGATGCTGCTCGACGCGAAGCTCAGGGCGGACTGGAAGGCGTCGATCGACCGCGGGCCGGTCAAGGGCTCGATCGCGATGTGCCAGAGCGCGCGCGATACCAAGGAGCACGACCGCGCGGTCTATCAGGGCGCGGAGTGGTCGAAGGTCCTGCAGGCTTGTCTCGTCGCGTGGGCCGCCACGGACCAGGCCGACTACGCGAAGACGGCGATCCGGTTGTTCACCGCGCTGATCGATGATCTCGACACGATCGGTGACGGCAAGGGCGGCGACAACGCAGCGCGCCGCGACGACGGCTACTCGATCCGCAACCTCGGGCCGTTCACCGCGCTCGCGTACGACTGGCTGCACGCGCAGCCCGGCATGACACCGGCGCTGCGCCAGCGTGCGCGCGAGCGCTGGAAGGCGTGGCTCGACTGGTATCGCGAGCACGGCTATCGCGCGCGTGTTCCGGGCACCAACTATCAGGCCGGCTACCTCGTGTCGGCCACGATGATCTCGATCGCACAGGGCGGCGAGGCCGCGGAGGAGCGCGGTCCCGAGCTGTGGAAGTTCGTGACCGAAGAGCTGTGGGCCAAGGACATGGCGGCCGCGCTCGCGAGCGGTGGAATCCTCGACGGCGGTGACTGGCCGGAGGGCTGGCAGTACGGCCCGCTCGCGGTCGGCTCGTACGCACTCGCGATGCGGATCGCACGCCGCGCCGGAATCCCGGTCGAGGGCGTCGAGGCATGGCTGTCCAGCATGCTGCGCCGCCACGTCTACGCGATGAGTCCCGCCGAGCGCATCTACCCCGGCGGCGACACCGAGGGCGAACAGGCGCACCTCTCACCGCACGTCCTGACGCTCGCCGCGATCTCGCTCGGCGACACCACGCCGGAGGACAAGAAGTGGGCGAAGGGCGAGATGTCCCGACTCAAGATCGTCGACAAGGACTATCTCCTGTACTCGGCGCTCGCCACGGTCGGCGACAAGCCCGAGCTCGCGCCGCGTGAGAAGTGGCCAACCTGGTATGTCGCTCCAGCGACCGGCACGCTGTATGCGCGGACGCGGTGGGACGACAAGGCGATCTGGTTCGTGACCGAGTGCCAGCACACGCTCGAGATCGATCACCGGCACCCGAATGCCGGCAACTTCGTACTGTCGCGTGGCAAGGACGACGTGATCGTCGATCCGACGCCGTACGGCTCGCAGTCGACGCTGACCAGCAATGCGCCCACCGTTGCATCGGGTCAACTGCCTGCGAACTACCTCCCGAGCCAGGGGTTCTGGAGCGAGCACACCGGGTATCGGTGGGCGACGCAGACGCGCTCGGGCGTGATCGCCACGCGCTGCGACTACACCGACCAGTACAAGTTCCAGGATCGCAAGACCGACATCTCACACGCCAGCCGCGACCTCGTGGTGCTGCCGAGCGCGGAGGGGACGGAGGCCAGCATCGTGGTGATCGATCGCGCGAGCACGGGCAACCCCGCGCGAAACATGTTCCTCAGGTTCCGCGTCCCGAGCGGGATCTCGCTCGACGGCGAGACCGGCACCAGCACCGTCGGTAGCAGCAAGCTGCAGATCGCCGCGCCGCTTCGCAACAGCGGCAAGGCGTTCGTCGGGCTCCCGAAGGAGAAGGATTGCTTCAAGGGCCAGCCGCGCGGCAACTGCGACGCCGCGCGGTTCCCGGTCACCGACTATCGCGTCGAGCTCGCAGGCCCCGAGCCGCTCGCGGTGCACGTGGTGTCGGCGACCGCGAACGGATCTGCCACGGCGACCAAGCTCGAGGGCGAAGGCTGGTCGGGCATCCGTCTCGCGGGTCCGCGTGACGCGGTCGTCGTGTGGCCGGCCAAGCGCGGCGGCAAGCTGGCGTACCGCACCGTGCGCGGCAAGTCGGTCACCCACGTGGTGCTCGATGCGCCCGATCACGACGGCAAGCTGACGATCACGGCCAAGGCGGAAGGTGCCGACTGCGTGGTCGAGGTCACCGCCGGCGGCACGACCTCCGCGAGCCCGGCGATCGCGACGCTCGACGACGCGTGCACGGTCGCCGTCGATCCCGAGGGCGCGAGTGCGGCCGCCG
>JBBJLY010000075.1:0-31741 GCA_037720695.1 Kofleriaceae bacterium
GTCGAAGCGTTCGCCGGCGCGCAGAAGGTCACCGAGTCAGGAGGCTCGCTCTCTGCTTCATTGTCCGTCCTGTTCGCGCAGCGCGCCCGGCTGAGCGTCCGCGCTTCACACTACTTCGAAGACGAGATGAACGGCTCGCGCATCACGATGACGCTGCCGACGATGACCGCCGGGCTGCGCGTCGGCAGCCTCGGCGCGACCAAGCTGTGGCTCGAGGGCGGGCTCGCGTACGTGCGGACGGTCGACCCCGCCGGAAGCGCCAGCATCTGGGGCTCGACGTTCGGCGCGACGATGACGCACGCGGTGGCACCCGACACCCTGCTCGTGGGCAGTGCGAATGCGATGTTGTTCGAGGGCGTGCAGGCCTACGAGGCCCGGGCTGGCGTGCGGTTCCGCCATGTCGAGCTGGCGTTCAACGTCCTCGACTTCTCGGTCGGTCCCGCGCTGTACGGGCCGCAGCTCGGCTTCGGGTTCTGAATCGCCGCCCCGGCGCCTTGTCAGTCTTGTCGGGCCTGGCAGGATCCCGAATGGAGGATCCGCCATGGCACAGACCACCCAGCTCCGGTCGTTCGACACCGTGGAGAACGAGGCGCAGCGCGTCTTCAAGCTCCAGCGCGACGCGTACGGGCGACACCCGTATCCCAGCCTCGAGGAACGACTTGAGAACCTGCGCAAGCTCGATCGCCTGCTGGTCGAGAACCGGGCGGGGATCGCGGAGGCGATCAGCGCGGACTTTGGCCACCGCGCGCACGAGGAGACCATGGTCGCGGAGCTGTTCACGTCGGTCGACGGGATCCGCGATGTGCGGAAGAAGCTCGAGAAGTGGATGGCACCGCAGAAGCGCGACGTCTCGATCCTGTTCGCGACCGGCAAGAACCGCGTCATCCCGATGCCGAAGGGCGTGGTCGGCATCGTGTCGCCGTGGAACTACCCGCTGTTCCTGACGATCAGCCCGCTGACCAGCGTGCTCGCCGCAGGCAACCGCGCGATGATCAAGATGGCCTCCAACTCGAGGCGGCTTTGCGAGCTGCTCGCCGGCAAGTTTCGCGAGGCGTTCTCCGAGGACATGCTCGCGATCCTGCCGGGCGTCAAGGCGCAGGAGTTCTCGACGCTGCCGTTCGATCACCTGATCTTCACCGGATCGGCGGATGCCGGGAGGAACGTGATGAAGGCGGCCGCCGAGAACCTGACGCCGGTCACGCTCGAGCTCGGCGGCAAGTCGCCGACGATCGTGTGCGACGACTTTGACGTGGCCGAGGCCGCCTCGCGCATCCTCTACGCGAAGTTCTTGAACGCCGGGCAGACCTGCCTCGCGCCAGACTACGTGCTCGTCCCCGAGGCCAAGCGCGACGCCTTTGTCGCGGCTGCCATGCGCATCATGCCGGAGCGCTACCCGGATATTGGATCGCCACAGTACACGTCCGTGATCGACGACAAGTCATACAAGCGACTGCGCGCGACGCTGGAGGATGCGCGTGCCAAGGGTGCCGAGGTCGTGCCGCTGATCCCGGCGGCGACGTTCGACGACCAGCTGCGCAAGATTCCGCCGCACGCGATCTTGAACGTCACCGACGAGATGACGGTGATGCGCGACGAGATCTTCGGCCCGCTGCTGCCGATCAAGACCTACACCTCGCTGGAGGAGGCGATCGCGTACGTCAACAGCAAGGACCGCCCGCTCGGGTTCTACGTGTTCACCAACGACGAGGCGAGCGAGCACCAGCTGATCTACAGCACCAGCTCCGGTGGCGTCACGATCAACAACTGCATGCTGCACGTCGCGCAGCACGACCTGCCGTTTGGCGGCGCGGGAGCGAGCGGCATGGGCCAGTACCATGGCCACGAGGGCTTCCTCGAGTTCTCGAAGCTGCGGCCGGTGTTCACCAACCCGCGCGTGTCGATCCTCTCGATGTTCTACCCGCCGTACAAGAACCGGCACCGCAAGATCCTCGACCTGCTCATCAAGCACAAGCCGTGACGCTGGCGAGCACGTCGCGTGTAGGATGCAGTTTGCGATGTGGCAACCGATCGCGACGGGCGTGCTGGCCGGCCTGGTCGGGTGTTTCTCCCCGGCGGCACCGAGCGGTGCGCCCTGCGCCGCGCCCGGACTGGTCGAGCGCTGCCCGAGCGGGCAGATCTGTGTCGCGCACGACGGGGTGGAGACCTGCGAGACCACGGATGACGGCGACGACGACGTCGACACCGATGGCGACACCATCGTCGATCGGCTCGACAACTGTCCCGCGCTGGCCAATGCCAACCAGGCCAACGAAGATCAGGACGCGCTCGGCGATGTGTGCGATCCGTGCCCGCCATTCGACGGCAACGCCGATGCCGACGACGACGGGGTCGGCGACGCGTGCGATCCCAACCCCGAGGTGCCGGGCGATCGGCTGATCGCGTTCGAGGGCTTCGCCCAGCCGTTGCCCAGCACGTGGACGATCGCGGGCACGTTTATCGTGGGCGGTGGCGAGGGCCTCGCGCTCTCGCGAGACAACGCCAGCACGATCGTGTCGTTCGCGTCGCCCGCCACGCCGCGGGTCGAGATCCGCGCGACCGCGACCGTGCTGACGATCAACGCCGCCGGCAGTAATCTCGCGGCGGTCAGTCTGGTGGAGCGCATGGCACCCGGGACCGACACCTCGATCGCGTGTCAGCTGTCGGGGCTCGCCGACGGCATGCAGCAGCAGCTCCGGATCTTCGACCTCACCGCGGGCAACGTGATCGACTCCGCGCCCCACGTGTTCCGTCCGGCGGTCGAGATCGATCTGCGACTGCGCCGGGCCGCGACCACGTACCGCTGCCGCGCGACCAGCCCGGCCCTCGAGCTCGCGGGCACCGCCGCGTTCTCGCCGATGGCGCCGCGAATCGGGCTGCGGGTCCGCGGGGCCGACGCCACGTTTCACTGGGTGCTGGTCGTCTCGAGCCCCTGATCGGTGCGTCTCGAAGCTTCCACTGATCAGCGCGGCTTGCCGGTCTCCTGGACCACGAGCTTGTCGAACGTGCCGGCGGTGAACTTTACGGTCGGCACGGTCGACTGAGCGCCCCGCTGGAGCGACAGCTCTCCAGAGAACGTTCCCGACGCGAGCCAGGTCTTGCCGACCGTGTTGGCGGGGCCCGGTTCGAGTCTGGTGATCGCGACCGCGAGGGTGCCGGTGTAGTTCGGCTCCTGCTTCGGGCCTTCGAAGGCGGTGAAGATCGCCCGCGGATCGGCGAGCTCGCCGGGCGCGCGCGCGAAGTCGTTGACCGTGATGCTGAGAAACCCGCGGCGTGGGGCCGTCGGGGCGGCGCCGTAGAAGAACAGCCGGAGCGTATTGCTGACGTTGCTGATCTGGCCGGTCGCCTGGTCGCGGTCGACGCCGGGCCGTGGCTCGGTCGAGGCGGCCACGCCGTTGAGGTCGAATGCGACTCGTGTTCCGCCCGCCGTGGCAGGCGCCGCGCTGGACGCAACGCCGCCGCTGGTCGATGGCGTGGCGCTGGACGCGGCGCCCGGGTCCGCGCCCGGATCGGGCTCCGTCGACCTGTCCTTGCACCCGACCACCACGAGCACGATCGCCACGACACCCGCGAGTCTCCACATCTTCGCATCGTAGAGCACGCGGCTACCGGACGCTCGAACCTGTCCGGTCGGACACCGGACGGACGCTGCGGACAGTCCGGACACCAGCGATCTCGATGGCTTGACCGGGGCACGGGCATTGCTGTGAGGAGCTGCGACATGATCCGCGATACCTCTGCCCAGGACCGCCCGCTGACCAAGCAGGCCTCGTCCCGCCCATGGCGACGCTGGTTGGCGGTCGCCGTGATCGCGCTCGCCGTGATCGCGGGGGTTGGCTACGTGCTGCGGTCCTGGCTCGGCGCCGACAAGTCGATCGATCGCTCGCGGATCCGGATCGCGAAGGTCGAGCGGGGGACGCTGGTCCGGGACGTCGTCGCCGATGGACGCGTGGTCGCGGCCAACAGCCCGACCCTCTACGCGGTCGCCGCCGGCTCGGTCGACTTCCACGTTCGCCCCGGCGACAAGGTCACCCGCGATCAGAAGCTCGCCACGATCGCGAGCCCCGAGCTGCAGAGCAAGCTGACCCAGGAGCTCGCGACCCTGGCAGGACTCGACGCCGGTGTCGGGCGGGCAGGGCTCGATGTCGAGCACGGCCGCGCGAATGCCCAGAAGTTGATCGCGCAGGCCGACATCGATCGCCAGGCCGCTGCGCGCGAGGTCGAGATCAACAAGCAGATGTTCGAGCGCGGCGTGATCCCGGAGCTCGAGTTGCGACGATCGGAGGATGCGCTGAAGAAGGCCGACATCGCGGTCAAGCACGCGCGCGCCGAGGCCGGGCTCGCCGGCAAGGAGCTCGGGTTCGACCTCGGGACCAGGAAGCAGACGCTCGATCGCCAGCGCGAGGTCGTACGCGATCTCGAGCGCCAGGTTGCGGCGCTGGAGGTCAAGTCGCCGGTCGATGGCCAGGTCGGGCAGCTGCTGGTGGCCCAACGCGCGACGGTGGCGGCCAATGCGCCGATCGTGACGGTCGTCGACCTCGGTGCGTTCGAGCTCGAGATCCGCGTGCCGGATGGCTTCGCGCGTGACCTCGCGATCGGGATGACCGCCGAGATCCGTTCGGGGAGCGCGACCTTCACCGGCCGCGTCCGCTCCGTCTCTCCCGAGGTGGTCGACGGCAATGTCGCGACGCGGCTCGAGTTCGTCGACAAGCGGCCCGACGGGCTGCGCCAGAACCAGCGGCTGAACGCGCGGATCTTGATCGAGGAACGGCCGAACGTGCTCAAGGTCGAGCGCGGTGGCTTCCTCGAGACCGGCGGCGGCAACAGCGCGTACTTCGTGGCCGATGGCTTCGCCGAGAAGCGGCCGTTGCGGACCGGCGCGGTCAGCCTCGATGCGGTCGAGATCCTGTCGGGCGCGAAGGTCGGAGATCAGATCGTGGTCACGGGCGCGGACGCCTTTGGTCAATCGCAACGTGTGCGGATCGCGGACTAGGAGACGACATGCTGAAGATGAAGCAAGTATCGAAGGTGTATCGGACCGCGATGGTCGAGACCCACGCACTGCGCGAGCTCGATCTCGAGGTCAATGAAGGCGAGTTCCTCGCCGTCACCGGGCCCTCCGGGTCCGGCAAGACCACGTTCCTCAACATCGCGGGCCTGCTCGAGGAGCTGACCGGCGGCGAGTACCTGCTCGATGGCGTCGACGTCAAGAAGCTCGACGACAAGGCGCGGTCCCGCCTGCGCAACGAGAAGATCGGCTTCGTGTTCCAGAGCTTCAACTTGATCCCGGATCTCGACCTGTTCGACAACGTCGATGTCCCGCTGCGCTATCGCCGGTTCTCGCGCGGCGAACGCCGCAAGCGGATCGAGAGTGCGCTCGAGCGCGTCGGCCTCGCGTCCCGCGTCAAGCACTATCCCTCCGAGCTGTCGGGTGGCCAGCAGCAGCGCGTCGCGATCGCACGCGCGATCGCCGGTGATCCCAAGGTGCTGCTCGCCGACGAGCCGACGGGCAACCTCGATTCGCAGATGGCCCGCGAGGTCATGCAGCTGCTCGAGGAGCTCAACGCGCAGGGCACGGTCGTCGTGATCGTCACGCACGATCCCGAGATCGCGGCGCGTGCGCAGCGCAACGTCCATATCGTCGACGGTGTCGCGGCCGATCTCGAGCGCGGCCCGTCGCTCGTGCGTCCCACCCATGCCTCGGCCGCCCTGCGCACGGCCGAGCCGAGCGCCTGAGGCATCATGCTCGGCTATTACCTCGATCTCGCGCGACGCAGCTTCAAGCGCAACGTCGCGCTAACCGTGCTCATGGTGGTCGCGATCGCCTTTGGCGTCGGGGCGAGCATGACCACGCTCACCGTGCTGCGCATGCTGTCGGCGGATCCGATCCCCGGCAAGAGCGACAAGCTGTACTACGTGCAACTCGACCCACGCGAGGCGCTCGGCGCGGTGCCCGGCGAGGAGCCGATCGATCAATCCACCCGCCGCGATGCCGAGGCGCTGCTACGGGCCAAGAAAGGCGATCGCCAGGCGGTGATGGTCAGCGGCAACGCCGCGATCGAGCCCGATCGTCCCGGCATGGACCCGTTCTTCGCGGACGCGCGGTGGACGTCCGCCGACTTCTTCACGATGTTTCGCGTGCCGTTCGTCGCCGGTGGCCCGTGGACCGCGGCCGACGACGACCAGCTCGCGCGCGTCGTCGTGATCTCCCGCGCGCTGTCCGAGAAGCTGTTCGGCTCGACGGACGCGGTCGGCAAGACCCTGCGGGTCCACGGCCAGCAGCTCCGGATCGTCGGCGTGATCGATCACTGGCGGGCGACCCCGCGGTTCTACGATCTGAACGCCGAGGTCTACGGCCAGGGCGAGCAGGTGTTCGCGCCGTTCTCGACCTCAGGTGAGCTCAAGTTTGGCCGCAGCGGCAACATGAACTGCTGGGGCGAGGCGAAGGATCCCGAGGCGGTCGGCGCACCGTGCGAGTACCTCCAGTTCTGGGTCGAGCTCGACTCGACCGACAAGGCCGCGGCGTACAAGCAGTTCCTCGTCACGTACTCGCAGGCCGAGAAGCAAGCGGGTCGGTTTCAGCGTGACCCGAACGTGCGACTGCGCGACGTCACGGATTGGCTCGCCTTCAAGGAGGTGGTGCCCAAGGATGCGCGGCTGCAGACGTGGGTCGCGCTCGGGTTCCTGCTGGTCTGCCTGATCAACACGGTCGGCCTGCTGCTCACCAAGTTCATGCGCAGGTCGTCCGAGATCGGTGTGCGGCGCGCCCTCGGAGCCTCGAAGCGCTCGATCTTCTTCCAGCTGCTCGTCGAGGCCGGCGTGATCGGTCTCGCGGGCGGGTTGCTCGGCCCCGGCCTCGCGTACCTCGGCTTGTGGGCCGTGCGGCATCAGCCCACCGACTACGCCGAGCTCGCACACCTCGACCTCCCGATGCTCGGCGCGACCTTCGCGCTGGCCGTCCTCACCAGCCTGTGTGCAGGACTCCTGCCCGCGTGGCGCGGCTGCCAGGTGACCCCGGCGATCCAGCTCAAGTCCCTCTAGGGCTCCGAGGAAATGACCATGCATTTCGTCCCCATCCTGTCCACCCTCCGGCGTCACCGCACCGCTGCGGTGCTGATCGTCCTCGAGATCGCGTTCACCTGCGCGATCGTGTGTAACGCGATCTTCCTGATCCGCGACCGACTCGCGCGGATGGATCGCCCGAGCGGGATCGCCGAGAGCGAGCTGGTTCGCGTCCGGCTGACCGGCATCGGCAAGAAGGCCGACGCGATGTCAGTCACGATGCAAGACGTCGATGCCTTGCGCCAGATCCCCGGCGTCAAGTCGGTCGCGGCGACCAACATGGTCCCGTTCGGCAACTCGTCGTGGAACAGCTCGATGTCGACCATCCCCGACGATCCGGCGTCACCGATCAACGGTGCGATGTACATGGGCTCGACCGATCTGATCGAGACGCTCGGTGTGCGGATCACCTCGGGTCGCGACTTCACGCTCGAGGAGTACGTCGAGTACGAGAATGTGCTCGCCGACAAGCAGAACATCGGCTCGATCCTGATCACCCAGGGCGTCGCCGACAAGCTGTACCCGGGGCAGTCCGCGCTCGGCAAGCCGATCTACGTCTGGGGCAAGGAACCGCAAATCGTCGTCGGCATCATCGAGCACATCGCCCGGCCGAACGAATGGCAGGGCACGTCGGGCATCAAGTACGCGATGGTCATGCCGGTGCTCGTGCCGTACAGCGCGGGTGGCAACTACCTGTTGCGCGTCGATCCGGCGCGCCGGGCCGAGGTCCTCGCCGCGGTCGACGCCACGCTCGACAAGGTCGACCCGAACCGGATCATTCTCGAGCGCCAGACGTTCGCCGAGGTGCGCAGGAACTTCTTCAAGCAGGATCGCGCGATGGCGTACCTGCTCGGCGGAGTCTCGCTCGCGCTGCTGATCATCACCGCGCTCGGGGTCGTTGGCCTGGCCAGCTTCTGGGTCCAGCAGCGGACCCGGCAGATCGGGATCCGGCGTGCGCTCGGCGCCACCCGCAGCGACATCCTGCGCTACTTCCAGGTCGAGAACTTCATCCTGGCGACCGCCGGCATCATCGTCGGCATGGGGATGGCCTATGCGATCAACCTGTGGCTGATGGACAAGTATCAGGTCGAGCGACTGTCCGCCGCGTTCCTGCCGATCGGTGCCATCCTGCTGTGGGGACTGGGGCAGATCGCGGTCCTGGGTCCCGCACTGCGAGCGTCGATGATCCCTCCTGCGATCGCCACGCGCAGCGTGTAGCCTGGTCGACGGCACGATGCCTACCGTCCTCGTCATCGACGACAACCCTGCGGTCTCGACCGCGCTCGAGGTGCTGTTCTCGCTGCGCGAGGTCCGCACGCTCGCCGCCGAGACGCCTGCCGCAGGGCTCGCGATCCTCGGGCGCGAATCGATCGACGTCGTGATCCAGGACATGAACTTTCGCGCCGACACGACCTCCGGGGAGGATGGTGTCGCGCTGTTCCGCGCGATTCGCGCCCGCGTTCCCGACATGCCCGTGATCCTGATGACCGCGTGGACGCAGCTCGAGTCCGCCGTCGAGCTGGTCAAGGCGGGCGCCGCCGACTACCTGGCGAAGCCATGGGATGACAACAAGCTGCTGACCACGGTCGAGAACTTGCTGGAGCTGTCGGAGGCGCGGCGCGAGCTGGCGCGCCGGCGCGCGGGCGAGAACCGGCGTCGCACCGAGCTCGAGCAACGCTACGACCTGCGCGGCACGGTGTTCGCGGATCCCGCGATGGAGCGCGTGATCGCACTCGCATGTCAGGTCGCCCGCGCCGACGTGCCCGTGTTGATCACGGGGCCCAATGGTGCCGGCAAGGAGAAGATCGCGGAGATCATCCAGGCCAACTCGACCGTGCGCGAGGGGCCGTTTGTCACGCTCAACTGCGGCGCCTTGCCGTCCGAGCTGCTCGAGGCCGAGCTGTTCGGTGCCGAGATCGGTGCGTACACCGGCGCCAGTCGCGCGCGCGAGGGCAAGTTCGAGTCCGCCGACGGCGGCACGCTGTTCCTCGACGAGATCGGGAACCTGTCGTCCAACGGCCAGATGAAGCTGCTGCGCGTGCTCGAGACCGGGCGGTTCGAGCGGCTCGGCTCCAACAAGGAGCGGCAGGTCAAGGTCCGCGTGTTGAGCGCGACCAACGCGGATGTCCACGCGATGATCCGCGGCGGCACGTTCCGCGAGGACCTGTACTACCGGCTCAACACGATCGAGATCCGGCTGCCGCCGCTGGTCGAGCGCGTGGACGACATCCTGCCGCTCGCGCGTCACTTCCTCGACGCCGGCAAGCGACTCAGCGTCGATGCCCGCGAGGCGTTGCGCCGTCACACCTGGCCGGGCAACGTGCGGGAGCTCAAGAACGCGCTGCAGCGCGCGGCGCTGCTGAGCCAGGGGCCCGAGATCACCGCGCGCGACCTCGCGCTGCCGACCGCGCCGCCGCCGGCCGTCGACGAGCTCGACCGCGCCACGATCGAGGGCGCCCTGGCGCGCGCGGGCGGGGTGATCGCGCAAGCTGCGGCCGAGCTTGGCTTGAGCCGGCAGGCACTCTACCGGAGGATGGAGAAGCTCAGTATCCCCCGCGATTGATTGAAGCGTGACCGCAGCGTGACCGAAGCGTTGAACGAACCATCTCCCGAACGCCGCCGCACGTCGCTCCTCTGGCGCCTCGTGGCGCTCGCCTGCGTGCTGGTGCTCGTCACCGTCGGGATCACTCTGCTGCTGGTCGACGCACTCGAGGACTGGCGAATCGCGGCCGCGATGACAGTCGGTATCGTGCTGCCGGTCGCGATCTACCTGGTGCGGCAGGCGCTCGCGCCAGTCCTCTCGATGTTCCGCGCGCTGACCGGCACGGTCATCAGCTACCGCGATGGCGACTTCGCTTTCAGCCTCGCGTGGAAGCGCAGGGACGAGCTCGGCGAGCTGGTCGACGCTCACAACGCGCTCGGGGACACGCTCCGCCGGCAGCGCGAGGCGCTGGTCCATCGCGAGCTCCTGCTTGACACGATGGTGCAGAACACGCCGGTCGCGATGCTGCTGTGCGATCCGCGCGGCCACGTCGTCTATGGCAACCTCGCCGCTCGCAAGCTGGTGGGTGAGGGCAGGCGGCTCGAGGGCGTGCGGTTCGAGGAGCTCCTCGCCGCGGCTCCCGAGGCGATGCGCGAGGCGATCGATCGCGGCGGCGATGGGCTGTTCATCGTCGAGCGCGAAGGGGAGGAGGAGGTGTTCCACCTCGCGCGCTCGAGCTTCCGGCTCAACGGCCGGCTGCACGAGCTGTTCGTGTTGCGCCACCTGACCGCCGAGCTCCATCGCCAGGAGGTCCGGACCTGGAAGAAGGTGATCCGCGTGATCAGCCACGAGCTCAACAACTCGCTCGCCCCGGTCGCCTCGCTCGCCCACTCGGGCAGCGAGCTGCTCAAGCGCGGCAAGCACGAGCAGCTGGAGAAAGTGTTCACGACGATCGCCGAGCGTGCGCGCCACCTCGAGCAGTTCATCCAGGGCTACGCGCGGTTCGCGAAGCTGCCGGCGCCGCGGATCGAGACCATCGGCTGGAAGGAGCTGGTCGAGCGGCTGCGCAGCCAGATCGCGTTCATCGTCGAGGGCACGCTTCCCGAGACGCCCGCGCGCCTCGACCCGTCGCAGCTCGAGCAAGCGCTCGTCAACTTGTTGCGTAACGCGCTGGAGTCCGGCTCGCCCGCCGATGGGGTGTCGCTGCGCGTGAGGAAGCTGCCGAGCGCGGTCTCGATCGAGGTCGGCGATCGTGGCGCCGGGATGAGCGAGGTCGTGCTGTCGAACGCGCTGTTGCCGTTCTACTCGACCAAGCGCGGTGGCACCGGCCTCGGGCTCGCACTGGTCCGCGAGATCTCCGAGGCGCATGGCGGGCGCGTCTCGCTCGCGAACCGCGACGGGGGCGGGCTCAGCGTGACGATCACGATCCCCCAATCGTAGGTGGCAGCTTCGGCAGCTTCGGCGGTCGCGTGCCGTGCAACGTGGCCCCCGCGATCATCGCGTACGCCAGCTCGTCGCCGCCGCGCGCCGCTCGCAGCAGCAGGCCGCCGCGACTCATGTCGCCGCGCCCGACGAAGTCCGCCGGAAACAGCAGGCGGGCGCCGAACACGTCGAGCAACACGTCGAGATACTTGCCCGTCGCGATGCTGCCGAGCAGCACGACACGCGTCAGCTGGCCGTAGGCCGTGAGGGCCGCGACCGCGGCGCGGCGGAGCGGGACCGCGAAGGGCTCGCTCTCGACATCGATCTCACCCATCGCACGCAGATCGCCGACGGAGATCGGCAGCGATGGCGGGCACAGGCCGCGGCCGGGCGCCATGATCAGCGTGCCGGGCAGATCGCCGGGCACGCTGGCGAACCGCTGCGCGTAAGCGAGCTTGCCCCGGAAGTACAGCGCCGACAGCCAGGCGAACACGTCGCCGAGGGGGGCGCGGCCTTCGCGCAGTTGCTCGCCGAGCACGCCGCGGGAGTGTGCGAGCTGGCTTGCACGCGGTCCGCCGGTGCGCGCGGGGCTCAGCACGAACAGCGTCGGCGGCGCGAGATCGTCCACCGGCGCGTTGTAGCGCGCGCCGATCCGGCGCGGTAGCGGCTGACGATCGGTACCCGCGGCCCAGTCACGCCGACGCGGTCCTTGCGAGGTCAGTCGAGCTGCGTGTGCCACGGCAGCCGCCACGGTCCGGCGTGCTCGAGCAGCAGCGCGCGCGCCACGTAGCCGAGGGCGCGGTCGGGCTCGCCATCGCGATGCTCGCAGCCGAGCGCCTGTATGCGGTCGCGAGCTGGTCCCAGCTGTCGACCATGGCCTGCAGCGTCCGCGCTGCGATCATGCCGGTGGCCAGCGCCTCGGCCTCGTCGAGCAGGCCGGCGAGGAACGCCTTGCCGGCGACGAACACCGCGCTCGCGAGCTGCCAGACCGGCCCGAGATCGCTGTCGGGCTCGTAGCGTCCCGCGACCAATGCAGCGAGCGTCTCGCGAACAGCCTGCGTACTCGCGAGCTCCCAGTTATCCGCGAGCAGCTCGCGCGCCTCGGTGGCGCTGGCCTCACTCGGGACGAGTCCGCCGAGCAGGCGTGGGTCCTCGAGAAAGTAGCGGGTGAGGATCGCGGAGCTCGCGAGCGCCCACTGGTTCGCCACCGACAGCACGCGTCAACCTATCATGCAGCCGTGGCACACCCGACGATCGAGCGCGCAACCGAGCGGTTCACGAACGGCGAGATCGACGAAGCTGCCGCGTTACTGGAGGGCCTCGAGGTCGAGCCCGGCAGCGACGACGACGCCGACCGGCTCGAGCTGATCGGCCGGATCGCGACCGCGCGGGGCGAGATGACGCGGCCGAGTTGCTCGAGCAAGCCCTCGCGATCCGGATCTCCCGCCACGGCAAGACGGGCCCGCAGGCGGCGCGTGGTCACGGGGCGGTCGCGCGGTATTATCAGTTTCGCGGCGAGAGCGAGCCGGCGCAGCGTGCGGTCGACCGTGCAGTGAAGGCCGCGAAAGACGATCCGACGTGGCTGACCCTGCGCGGCCAGATCGCCATGCTCGCGGGTGACCTCGCTGCGGCGGAGGTGGCGTTTCTCGGCGCGCTCAAGAAGCTCCGTGGCCCCGCGCGTCGTGAAGCGTTGCAGGGGCTCGGCAATGTCCACGTCCAGCAGGGCAATGGACGCAAGGCCGCGCAGCGGTACCACCAGGCGCTCGCGTTTACCGACGACGACTCGCACGACCACGCGGTGCTGCAGGCGGGCCTCGGGCAGGCCGCGGCGGCGCAGGACCAGCACGAGGAGGCGATCGAGCACTTCGAACGCGCGCTCGAGATCATGCTCGAGACCGTCGGCGAGACGCACGCCGAGGTCGCGGTATGTCTGAACAACCTCGGGCTGGCGTGGTCAGGACTCGACGCCTGGCAAGCCGCCGCGGTGGCGCAGTACGCGGTCGCGGTCGGCGAGCACGCGTATGGCACCGACCATCCATTCCAGGCGACGTCGCTCGCGAACCTCGCGTACTACTGCTCCGCGCTCGACCTGCCGGGCGTGGCGATCACGTACGCGGAGCGTGGCCTCGCGATCCTCGAGCGCACGCGTCCGCCGTGGCACCTCGATGTCGCGGTCGCGCTGTCGAACCTCGCCAACTACCACCGCGAGTCCGAACAGCCGGAGCTCGCTCTCACCCGCGCGATTCAGCTCGCCGGCATCGTTCCCGAGCTCGCGAAGCTCGATCACGAGGCCGTGGCAGCGGTCCTGTTCTCGACCGGCACGATCGTGCTCGAGGTCGGGCGCGATCCGGTCCGCGCGGTCACCCTGTACGAGCAGGCCCTGCTCCTGCGCGAGCGGTTGCGCGATCCCGATGACGAGGTGCTGGGCCACACCGCGAGCAATGCGGCGGCGCGCCTGTTCGAAGCCAACGCAACGCCGCACGCCCTCGCGCTGTTGCGCGCGGCACGCCCGCGGTGGACTGACGAGGACCTGCTCGAGCTGCTGGCGGGGCGGATCGATGCGCTCGAGCGCGGCGACCGCGATGCCGTGCTCGAGGACACCGAGCTCGAGCCGTAGGGGGTGCTCCGACAGCACCGACCCTCGCTCAGGGAGTGCGATCGAGCTTCGTGATCGTCGCGTCGGTCGGGCCGTCGACGCGGACGACCAGCACGCCACCGTCGGGACGCGCGAGCAGCGCGCGCACGGCACAGCCCGCTGTCATTCGTTTCCAGGTCCAAGCTCCCACACCGTCTCAACCATGTGCAGAACATAACATCTGGATGTTGCGGTGCATTTGGTCGAGCGCGGGTCCCCGCTGGGCAAACCGCGGTGCCAGCATCGGAGGCTTCACCTGATGCGGTACGGTCCTCGTATGGATCGGCCAGCGCGTGGTTCCGATACGCCCGACGACATCCATCGCCGGATGATCGAGCGGTGGCGTGCGGCGACCCCCGACGAGAAGCTCGATCGCATGTTCGGCATGGCCGAGATGGTGAACGAGCTCTCGCGTGCCCGGGTGCGCCAGCAGTATCCCGACGCCACGCCGCGCGAGGTCCAGCTGCGCCTGGCATCACGCGTGCTGCCGCGCGAGACGATGATCGTGGTGTGGGGCTGGGACCCCGATGTCCAAGGCCGGTGACATGCTCGTCTCCGAGCTCGCCCTCGCGATCGACCTGGGCAACCACTTCGATTCGCTCGGGGTGCGCTGGTTGATCGGTGGCTCCGTGGCCAGCTCGATTCTCGGCGTGCCCCGCACGACGACGGATGTGGATCTCGTCGCCGACCTCCGCGGAGCGCACGTCAAGCCACTCGCGGCGTCCCTGATCGCGACCTATTATGTGGACGAGGACGTGATCGGCTGGGCGGTGAAGGAGCGACGCTCGTTCAACGCGATTCACGATGCCACGTCGATCAAGATCGATGTGTTCTGCGCGCGAGACGATGAGCTCGGTCGCGCCGAGCTCGATCGCCGCGTGATGCTTCCGATGCGTGGAACGGAGATTCCACTATCGAGTCCCGAGGACATCATTCTCGAGAAGCTGATCTGGCATCGCGATGCGGGCGGTTCGGAACGTCAGTGGAACGATGCAAAGGGTGTGTTCGAGGTGTGCGGGCCCACGCTCGACCTCACATATCTCCGCTATCACGCGCGTGCGAATGGCATCTCCGACCTGATCGAGAAGCTGCTGGCTAGCTGATAGCGGCACGCGCTGCCTCCACCTGGTCAGGCGAGCAACTTCGCAGCGGCCTCGCGGATCGCCTTCTTCTTCGACGCCGTCGGCGGTCGAGCACCCGCTTCGCGAGCTCGCGATGCGTCGTGAAGTACGCCTGGAGCAACGCGAACGACGGCTTCTTGCTGTTGCAGCCACGGTAGCGCCACGGTGGCTGCACCGGCGTTGCAACACTGCAACGCTGTGAGCTCGCGGTGTTGCAGGCAGATGAGACCTGGTCCCGGACGTGCTCTGACGACGGACACCAACGAACACACCGGGGTCATCTCAATGAAGCTCGTCACCTCACTCGTCGCGACCCTGATCGCCACCACCACCGTTTCCGCGTGCAAGCTGATCGGTAGCGCCAGCACCAAGAGCTCGACCGCGCCGACGGCAATGCCGGAGCAACGCTGCTGGAGCGACCAGGATCCCGAGAAGTTTCACTGACGCGTGCGTTACACTCGAACCGCCCGGATGGCGGACCGCGACACTCTCGGAGGCACCACGAGCACCGTTGCGGAGCCGACGGTGTCGCGCACGCACGAAGGTGGCGAGACCCTCCGCGCCGGAGGGCTGGCGCGTGGGATGACGATCGATCATTACGTCGTGCTGGAGTGCATCGGCGAAGGCGGGATGGGCGTCGTGTACAGCGCGTACGACTACACGCTGGACCGCAAGGTCGCACTCAAGCTGATGCACGAGACGCGCGGATTGACGGGGCGCCAGCGCCTCGTGCGCGAGGCCCGCGCGCTCGCGAAGCTGTCGCATCCCAACGTCGTCACGGTGTACGAAGTCGGGCGCCACGCCGACGAGTTGTTTGTCGCGATGGAGCTGGTCGAGGGCGTGACGGTGCGTGCGTGGAGCGCGGAGATGCCCCGCTCGTGGCGCGAGGTCGTCGCGGTGTTTCGCCGTGCAGGCGAAGGCCTGGCCGCGGCGCATGCTGCCGGTGTCATCCATCGCGACATCAAGCCAGACAACATCTTCATCGACGACGCCGGGGCGGTTCGCGTCGGCGACTTCGGCGTGGCGATGCTCCGCGGTGGAGAGCCCGACGACGAGGCGGGGACCCGCGACAGCCCGGTGATGCTGACGCGGCCGGGCGCCACTGTCGGTACGCCCGCGTACATGGCGCCGGAGCAGCTACGCGGCGACCCAGAGATCGATGGTCGCGCCGATCAGTTCGGCTTCTGCGTGGCGCTTCACGAGGCGCTCTACGGCGAGCGACCGTTCGCAGGCGAGACTGAGGGCGAGCTCCTGGCCGCGAGCGATCGCGGTCAGCTGCGTGATCCAGCTGATCGAGCCGTGCCGGGCTGGCTGCGCCGGATCGTGGTGCGCGGGCTCGCGGCGCGGCCCGACGACCGCTACCCGTCGATCAGCGAGCTGGTGGCGGCGCTCGGCGGCAACCCGCGCGCCACCACGTTGCGCTGGTCGCTGGTCGGCGGGGCACTCGCCCTGATCGCGGTTGGCGTGGCCGGCGTGACCCTCGCTGCAGATGCGAAGACGCTTCCGTGTCGCGATGCCGAGCGGCGCCTCGCGGGGATCTGGGACGCGCCGCGCCGGGCCGCGATCCACGCCGCGTTCCTCGCATCCAGCGCGCCGATCGCATCCGACACCTGGTCCCGGGTCGACCGCGTGCTCGATGGCAAGGCCCGCGCGCTGACGGCGATGCGGACCGAGGCCTGCGAGGCCACCCACGTGCGCGGCGAGCAGTCGGCCGCGTTGCTCGATCTGCGCATGGAGTGTCTCGACAACCACCTCGCAGATCTGCGCGCGCTCACGGATGTCTTCCTGATCGCCGATGCCGCGACGGTCGCGACGGCGGCGACCGCGGCCCGTGCCGTCGAAGGTCCAGAGGCTTGCGCGAACGCGATCGCGCTACGCGACGGCGGGCAGCAAGCCAGCGATCCAGCCGCGCCCGCGCGCCGCGAGCGGCTGGCCCAGATCCGCGCGCAGCTCCTCACCGGCAAGGATGCGTCCGTGCTCGCGCTCGGCAAGGCGCTCGTCACCGAGGCCGTCGCTGTAGGCGATCGCCGGGTCGAGGCCGCGGTGCAGACCGCGATCGGTGGCGCCCTCGTGCGTCGACGCGAGCTGGCAGGTGCCGAGGCAGCGCTCTACCGTGCTATCGCAGCGGCGGCGGCGAGCCACGACGGTCGCGTCGCGGCGCGGGCCTGGCTCGATCTGGTCTCGCTCGCGACGGAGCGCGTGCATTACGACGAGGCACACCGGATCGCGCTGGCCACCGCGGGTGCGATCGAGAACATCGGGGGAGATCCTCCGCTCGAGGGCAGCCTCGCCGAGTCGCTCGGGGTGCTCTACCAGCGCGAAGGCAAGCTCGCCGAAGCGCGCGCGCAGCTGCAGCGGGCGATCTCGATCCTGGAGAGGCACTACGGCCGCGATCACTACCGGCTGGCGACGCCGCTCCAGCGCCTCGCCGGCGTCGCGCAGGCCGGTGGCTCGCGCGACGAGGCAGTCCTCCTCAGCCGGCGTGCCCGCGAGGGTCTCGCGCACGAGCTCGGACCGGACGCTCCCGAGGTGCTCACGCTCCGGTTCGTCGAGGGCGCAGCCCTGCTCGAGGCAGGCAAGCCGACCGAGGCGATGGCGAGCTTCCAGCGAACGCTCGCGGACGCGGAGCGCACGAAGCTGTCCGACCGCCGCGTCATCGCGATGCCGCACATGAACATGGGCATCATCCAACGTGACGCTGGACGCCTCGCCGAGGCTCGCGCGTTCATGCAGCGTGCGATCGCGATCCATACCGAGGTCAGCGGTCCCGATAGCCTCGCGGTGGCGAAGACTCGGAGCAGCCTCGCGTTCGTCCTCATCGATCTCGGCCGCCTCGATGACGCACTCGCCGAGCTCGAGCGCACCATCACGATCCAGGACAAGCTGCTCGGACCTGACCACCCGACCCTCGCGCTGGCGCTCGGGTTGCGCGGGACCGTGTGGATGATGAAGGACGATGCCGCGCGCGGCCTGGGATCGCTGGAACGCGCGGTTTCCCTGACGAAGCGGGCCGGCCAGGCGTGCGATCCCAACCTGTGCTTCTGGCTGGCACGCGCCCTCACCGCGACCGGTGGCGATCGCAGCCGCGCACGCGCGTTGCTCACCGAAGCGCGCGCCGGCTACGCGGCGGCCGGCAACGCCGAAGGGACGGCGGCGGTCAACGCGTGGGTGGCCCGCTCGAAGCAAGGTGCGCGGAAGTGACCGACCGCCCCGATCGCTCGCTGACGATGACGCGCGACACGCGCGACTCCGATCCGCCGCGCACCACACCCACCGAGGCCGCGCTCGGCCTGCTGCTCGAATGCGATCGCCCCCTCGCTGGCTCGTCGCGCCATCAGCTCGGCGGTGTCAGTGTGGTCTCGATCGGCCGCGCCAGGACGGAGCGGACCGTCAAGCGACGCACCGTCGGCGGCCACGTCACCGTCGAGCTCGGGATCCCTGACGCGCGGATCTCGACCGCGCACGCGCGGCTCGTGCTCGACATCGATCGCTGGGTCGTCGAGGACGCGGGTTCCAAGAACGGCGTGATCATCAACGGCGTCCAGCGGGCGCGCGCCGTGCTTGACGACGGTGATCTGCTCGAGCTCGGGCACACGGTGTTCCTGTTCCGCGGCCCGCGGGCCGAGCCGGCCGCGCCGTCGCCGCTCGACCAGGACTCCGCCGAGCTCGCAGCGCACGCACCCGGCCTGGTCACGTTGCTGCCCACGCTCGCGCACGCGTTCGACGACCTGGCCCAAATCACGCGCACCACGACGGCGATCTTGCTGATCGGCGAGACCGGCACGGGCAAGGAGCTGGTCGCGCGCGCGGTCCACGGGCTCGCCGAACGCGCGCAGGCCTTCGTCGCGGTCAACTGCGGTGCGCTCCCGACCACCTTGGTCGAGAGCGAGCTGTTCGGTTACGTCAAGGGCGCGTTCTCCGGCGCGACCGCCGACCGACTCGGTCTGGTGCGAACTGCGAACGGTGGCACCCTGTTCCTCGACGAGATCGGGGACCTCTCCCCGTCGAGCCAGGCGAGCCTGCTCCGTGTCCTCCAGGAGCGCGAGGTCACGCCGCTCGGTTCGACGCAGCCGGTCGCGGTGGATCTCCACGTGGTCGCCGCCACCCACCACGATCTCGCCGCCATGGTCGAGCGTGGCAGCTTCCGCCGCGATCTCTACGCTCGCGTCGCCGGCTTCACGCTCCGCATGCCGCCCTTGCGCGAGCGTCGCGAGGATCTCGGGCTGCTGATCGCAACGCTGTTGCCGCGGATCGCACCCGACCGCGCAGACCGGATCCAGATCGGCTGCGACGCGATGCGCGCGCTGGTCGAGCATGACTGGCCAAACAACGTGCGCGAGCTCGAAGCCTGCCTCGGGGTTGCGCTCGCCCTCGCGCGGGGCGGTGCGATCCATCTCGAGCATCTGCCGGAGACCGTCCGCGGCGGGTCTCCAGGCGAACCTGACCTGCGGCCGCGCACGCGGCTGACCGCCGCCGACGAGCGGCTGCTCGCGGAGCTCAAGGAGCTGCTCGAGACCCACGCTGGCAACATCAGCGCCGTTGCGCGCGCCTCGGGGAAGGCGCGCACGCAGATCCAGCGCTGGATGAAGCGGTTCGGGCTCGACAGCGACAGCTTCCGGCGGTGAGTTGCAGCCACGGTGGCAGGTGCAACGCTGCAACAGGCAGGAGGTGCCGACCGCCGCCAGGAGCGGTACCGCGCGTGCCGACCGCGGGCACGCCAGCTGCTATCGGCTATCGCATGAAGCTGACCTCCGTCCTCCTCGCTGTGTCCCTGATCGCGTGCGTCGCCGACGAGACGACCGAGCCCGAACCCCTCGCGGAACACACGTCGGACGTGAGCGCCGCACCGCAGATCGTGTTCCTCAACTACGGCGGCGGAACGTTCACCGATTGCGATCACTGCAGCCTGTCGGCTTCGGACCGGTCCTGGATCGTTGGCGACTGGTTCATGCGCGACAGCGTCTACGCGCGCCCCGCGTTCACGACCGCCGCCGGTCAGCAGCGCCGCGCGAGCATCCTGGCGTACCTGCGTGGCGTGTTCGGGCCGTACAACGTCCAGTTCGTCGAGCAGCGCCCCGCTTCTGGCAACTACACGATGGCCGTGATGACGCCGGATGATCTGGCGCCTCACAGCACGATCTCCGGCTACAGCCCGGTCGACTGCGGCAATCAGGTGCGCAGCGACATCGTGTTCTTGTGGCGGGTCGAGAGAGCCGAGCAGTATCCGCTGAACATCGAGAAGCACATTGCTCACGAGCTCGGGCACAGCTTTGGCCTCGAGCACGTACTCGGCAATTCGTCGGACCTGATGCTGCAGGAGGGGCGCGACATCGCAACCGGCTTCAGCGTGTCCGCGCTCAAGGCCGACGAGCTGCCGAGCAACTGCGCACCGGGCGCGACGACACAGAACGGTCCGGCTCGCCTGCTCGCAAACCTCGGTCCGCGACCGGTGGCTGTGGTCGCCGAGGCGTGGCAGTCGGGAGTCCACGCGGTCGGCCGCAACGCCGATGGCCGACTCGAGCTGTTCCGCCGCCGGGCGGACAATTCGGTGTGGCAGACCTGGCAGCTACCTGGTGGCGGATGGGCGCCGTGGATCTTCACCAACGGGTACGGCAACGGCGAGCTGGCGTGCGCGACAAATGCCGACGGCAGGCTCGAAGTGTTCTTGCGCGGCGGGGATGGCGCGATCTGGCATCGCTGGCAGACCTCGCCGGGCGGCGCGTGGACCGGATGGACAACGATGGGTGGATGGCACGGCGAGAAGTTCGCGGTCGGTCGCAATGCGGGCGGTCACCTCGAGGTGTTCTCGCGTGACGTCACCTGGGCGCTCCAGCACTCGTGGCAGGGCAGCCCCGGTGGGAGCTGGAACGCGTGGCAGAAGCTGAGCTTCAAGATGATCTGGGAGCCGATCGTCGGGGCAAACCAGGATGGTCGGCTCGAGGTGTTCGCGCGCGCCACCGAGGGTAACGGTGTGTTTCACCTCTGGCAGCAGTACCCGAACGGCACCTGGAACGATTTTCAGCCGCTCCAGGCCGCGCACGCGATCTCGGGTGGGCTCTCGGTCGCGCGCAACGCCGACGGCCGGCTCGAGGTATTCGGTCGAGGCTTCGACGCGGGGCTCTACCATATCTGGCAGCTCGCCCCGGGTGGGCAGTGGATCGCGAACTGGGTCGGGCTCGGCGGTGTGCTCCGCGATAACGCGGTCGCGGTCATCGGCAACCTGAATGGGACGCTCGAGGCGTTCGTGATCGGCAGCGGCGGAAGCATGTTTCACAAGTGGCAGACCGCGCCGGGCGGCGCGTGGGGCGCGTACCTCGGCTGGGCCGGCGCGGTGAGGGATCCGGTGGTCGCGCGGAATGCCGACGGTCGGCTCGAGGTGTTCGTGCGAGCAGACTACGGAGACATCACGTGTCGCCGCTGGCAGCACACCCCGGCGGGCGCGTGGAGCGACTATCTGTGCTGGCAATAGGTCTCTGACCCAGCCCGCGGTCGCACCACGTCGCCTGTTTGGCGTGACGAACGCGCGCCGTCGAGGTCTTACTTGCGACTGCCGACCAGGTGCTCGCGGACCTTATCGGCGCTGTTGCCGACGATCTTCACGGCTTCTTCGAGCTCCTGCTGGGAAACGCCCAGCTCCTTGGTCCAGTACCGAACCTCGTGCTCTTCACCCAGCGCAATGCGGCTTCGATCGCCTCCGCCGCGCTTCGTCATGTCATCGCTCATGAATCCTCCTGTCCGACATGGCTGCAAACTCAGTGCCCCAGCCACCAGACGTTCGCGTCCTCTGCCAGGTCACGAGCACCGTTCTGGAACGCCGAAACCTCAGCCAGTCGTGCGCAACTGTCATCCCGAGCGTGGTCGCGCGCGACTGCGTCTCAGTCGATCCGCGCGAGCTCGTTCAGCGTCTTGACCAGCACGGTCTCGCGGTGCGGCCGCTTGCTGAACGCCCACTCGGCCCAGTCGCGGATCAGCTGGGCGTCGATCGAGCGATCGGCGAGCGCGGTCAGCGCGAAACGTAGGGCGCCGGCATTCTGCCACCGCCGCTCGGGGTCGCGTTGCAGCGCGGTCAGCACGATGTCGTCGAGGTCGCGCGAGACCTGCGGGTTCCATCGCGACGGTGGCTGGATCGGCTTCTCGCGGACGCGCCACATGGTCGCGTAATCCTTCGCGGTGCCGAACAGCGGGCCGCCGGCGAGCAGCTCGTGCGCGATCACGCCGATCGCGAACAGGTCCGCGCGGGTGTCGAGGCGACCGAACGTGTACTCGGGGGCGACGTAGCCGAGCGTGCCCTTGATGATGCCGTGGCCGGTCGACACGCGTGACTGCGCGGTCTTCGCGGTGGCGAGGTTGGTCAGCTTCACGCGGCCCGTGTTCGACAGGAGGATGTTCGCGGGCGAGACATCGCGATGGATGATCCGGACCGGCCGCGTGTGCAGGTGCTCGAGCGCGCTGCACAGCTGGAGGAGGAGCTCGATCACGATCGCGACCGGGATCGCGCCGGCCGCCGACGCACTCTGCTTCATCACCTGCGAGAGCGTCGGGCCGATCACCAGCTCCATCGCGATGAAGTAGGTGCCGTCGAGCTTGCCGTAGGCGATCGTCTGCTGGACGTGCTCGTGATGCAGCTGGCTGCCGAGCTGGCCCTCGGCCAGGAACACGGACAGTAGCTCCTGATCGGCGGCGAACTGGGGGCGCAGGCGCTTCAGCGCGATCGGCGTGCCGGTCGTGGTGTCGATCGCGCGATGCACGCTCGCGAGGCCACTGCCGTCACCGATCTCCTCGGACACGCGGTAGATGCCGAACTGCGTGACCGGGGCCGGACGGAGGGCACGCACCAGGGTCGAGGAGCCCGTCGACACTCGCATGGCAGGATCATCGCCGGTGATACCGGGTCACGTCACGTACAACCTCTGACCGCGTCCTGACAGGATCGAACAGCAGGCCTCCCAGCCGGAGGCGGCTACTTGATGTCCGCCAGGATGTTGAGCGATTCCTCGATCCAGACATCCTTGGACAGGTTCTCGCCCCACCGCTTCGCGCGGTCGTCGGTGCGGCCGCTCGGGTTCGGCGCCTTTGCGACGGCGAGCGGGTCGTCGACCGCCTTGACGGTGAACTTCGCGGTCACGGTCTTCGGATCGGGGTTGGCCGCCTCGAGCGCGGTCCGCAGCTCCTTGCGGCGCGCCTCCCAGGTGGTCTTCGCGAGCGGCACGCGGGTGTCCTTCTGGCGGGCCCGCAGCACCTGGGTGGTGGTCGCGATCCGCGACAGCTCGGGGTGCTTGGTCACCCGGGCGGCGCTCTTCTGGGCCAGCGCGCTCGTGTTCCAGGTCCCCTTCCACTTCTGGTACGGCGCCGCGGGGATCTGCGACCACGCGATCGCATGGTCGAGCTCGCGCTCGCCGGAGTCGACGTGGGCGTACGGGTCCGGGAGCGTGATGTCGGGCTTGACGCCCTCGCGCTGGGTCGACGAGCCGCTGACGCGGAAGAACTGCTGGATCGTGATCTTGAAGCTGCCGAGCTCGACCTTGCCACCGGTCAGGCGATCGAGATCCGCAAGCGTCTGGACCGTGCCCTTGCCGTGGGTCGGCCCGGTGCCGACGATCACCGCGCGGCCGTAGTCCTGGAGCGCACCGGCGACGATCTCCGAGGCCGAGGCACTGAACTTGTCGACCATCAGCACGACGTTGCCGTCGTAGTCGATGCCCTTGCGATCGTCGGACAGCGTCTCGCGCTGACCCTCGTTGTCCTGGACTTGGACGACGGGACCGGTATCGATCAGCGAGCCGGTCATCTCGATCGCGTCGCCGAGGATGCCGCCACCGTTGCTCCGCAGGTCGATCACGACCCCGGGGACCTTCGCCTTGCGAAGCTCGCCGAGCAGGCGCCGCACATCGTCGGCGGCCTCGCGCGGGCTGCCCTTGCCGCCGTAGAAGCTCGGCAGGTGAATGTAGCCGAGCGCGGGGAGACCCTTGCGGGTCAGGATCGCCGCGCGTGCATAGGTCTCCTCGACGACGACGACATCGCGGGTGATCGAGATCGACTCCTCGCTGCCGGTCGGCTTCTGGACGCGGATCCGGACGACCGTGCCCTTCTTGCCGCGGATCATCTTCACGACCTCGTCGATCCGCATGTCGAACGTGTCGACCGGGTCGGCGCCTTCGTTCGCGACCGACAGGATGAGATCGCCCTGTTCGAGATCTCCTTGCTTCCAGCTCGCGCCGCCGGGCACGATCTCGATCACCTCGATGTAGTGATCGCGCTCGCGCAGCACCGCGCCGATGCCCTCGAGCGAGCCGCTCATCTGGATGTCGAAGTTGGCCTTGTCGGCGGGCGGCAGGTACGTGGTGTGTGGGTCGATCGTCGCGGCGATCGCGTTCATGAAGTCGGACGCCGCGTCGAGCGGACCCGGATTCTTGAGGCGCGCGAACCGGCCACTGTACGACTTCGCCAGATCTCCGCGCACCTTGGCCTCGCGGGCCTCGGGCGTCGTCGGGATCTGCGAGATCGGCATTGCCCTGTCCTCGGCATCCTTGTCGGGATCCTTTGGCGCCTTCGGATCCTTCTTCCCGCTCTTGTCGGGCTTCAGGCGGTCTTCCATGCTCGCGACACGCTCGAGCACCTCGACCTCCAGCCGGCGCCGCCAGCGATCCGTCAGCTCCTGCTCCGTCGCGGCGGGCTCGGACTTCTTGGCATCGAGCTCGAAGTACTCCTCGTTGGAGAAGTCCATCGGCTTGCTGAGGACCCCGGCGACGATCGCCTCGACCTGGGCCACGCGCGTCGCGAAGATCTTGGCACCGTCGTGCGCGAGCTCGAGCGAGCCAGAGCGCAGCTCGTCATCCATCTTGTCGCTGTACTTCCCGAGCGCCTCGCGATCGGAGCGCAACAGGTACATCTTGCCGCCGTCGAGCCGCTCGAGGTAGCTGGTGAACGCTTCGCGCGACACCTCGTCGGTGATCTTCTTCTGCAGCAGATGCTGGGTCTCGAGCAGCCGCAGCACGGCTTGTGACAACGCGGCCTCGCGCGGGTCAGGAGGCGGCACGACGGCGGCCGACGTGTCGGTCGGCTTGCGGTCACTCTGATCGGTGCCGGGAGGCTCGCTCGAGGCGGGTGGCTTCTGAGAACACGCGAGCAGCGCAAGCGTGAGGAGGACACCAAATTTGCAGCGCGTCACGACCTCGAGCGTAGCCCGAGCGCGGCCGTTTTCCACGCCCCAGGCACACCTCAGGCACGCTTCAGGCGTCGACGATGACATCGCGAACGGGTCGCGCCTGACATGCGAGCACGAGCCCGCGGGCCTTGTCGGCGGGCGTCAGGGCGTCCTGCACCTCCATCGTCACGCGCCCCGCGACGAGCTTGGTCTTGCACTGGCCGCAGATCCCGGATCGACACTCGAACGGGATCGCGACGCCGCACTCCTCGGCGGCCTCGAGCAAGGTGAGTCCCGGGACATCGATCGTCGCACCGCCACGCTGGAACGTCACCGCGCCTTCACCTGCCTCGACTGGTGCTGCGGCGGTGGCGGCATCGTCGGTTCCAACCGGCGAGATGAACGCCTCCTGCAGCACCTGGGCGTCGGGGACGCCGAGCTCGACGAAGATCTTGCGCATCGCGGTCATCATCGGATCTGGGCCGCACAGCAGCACCGGGCCGCGCTTCAGGTCGGGCACGTGCTTCTCGATCAAGACCTGCGTGATGTGCCCGCGCTCGCCTTCCCAGGTAGCTTCGGGATCCGCCGACAGCGAGATCAAAACATGCAGGTTCGGGAACCGGCGCTCCAGCTGCTGGAGCTCGTGCTCGAACACGATGTCGCTCCGCTTCTTGACCGAGAAGATCAGGTAGATGTCGCCGGTCCAGCACCGATCGGTCAGGCTCCGCACGATCGACATCATCGGCGTGATGCCGACGCCACCGGCGACCAGCACGACGCGCTCGGACTCGTGCCCCGCGAAGTAGAACTTGCCGGCCGGCGCGGAGATCTTGAGCTTGTCGCCCTCGCGCACGGTGTCGTGCAGGTGGTGCGATGCGTAGCCGTCGGGCGCGCGCTTGACCGAGATCTCGCAGTAGCTGCCGCGGGTCGGGGAAGAAGCGATCGTGTAGCTGCGGTTCACTCGCTTGCCGTTGATCGGCAGCGCGACGTTCAGGTACTGGCCGGCGACGTGCTCGAACGGAAGCGGGCCGCCGTCGGGTAACGTGAACCGGAACGTCTTGACGTCGGGCGTCTCCTCGAAGATGCGCGACACCACGAGCTCGCCGGACCAGAACTTCTTCTTCGCGCCGGGGCTCGCGGGGCGCCGTGCCTTGGCCTTTGCGAGCTCGCTGCGAAGATCAACGTAGTGGCCAACAGCGCGGTAGCCGAGCAGCGCGCCGACGATCACGGCAAACGCGACCGGCCGCGTGACGTCCGCCTTGACCAGCAGGTAGAAGTGCAAGACGCCCGCGATCACGATCGGGTAGTTCAGCCGGTGCAACAGCTTCCACCGCTTCGCGCCGAGCCGGCTCAGCATCGCATCGGTCGACGTCACGGCGAGCGGGATCATCATCACGAGCGCGCCGAACCCGAACCACAGATACACGCGCTCGTAGATCTCGTCGAGCGTGCTGGTGATGCTGAGCCCGCGGTCGAACACGAAGAAGATCACGAAGTGCACCAGGATGTAGAAGAAGCCGTAGAGACCGAGGTTCCGGCGGACCGCGATCAGCATGCTCCAGCCGGTCAGCCTGCGGAGCGGCGTGATCGCGAGCGATAGCGTGAGGAAGATCAGCCCGACCAGCCCGGTCGTGCGGATCGCATAGTTGACCTCGTTGACGCCGAGCTGGCCGCGATACGCATCCCACACGAGCACGAGCGCCGGCACGAGCCCGTTGAGCAGCACGAGCCGCTTCGCGAACTTCGCGTCGATGAATGGCCCGGCAGGTGCCGTGTCGACCTCAGAAGTTGGCATGGAGATCCATCCCGGCGTAGAGGCTCGCGACCTGGTCGGCGTAGCCGTTGAACATCAGCGTCTCGCGGCGGCCGGTCTCTCCGATCCGCTGTTCGGTCGCCTGGCTCCATCGCGGATGCGCGTGCGTCGGGTTGACGTTGGCGTAGAAGCCGTACTCGCCGACCGCGGACTTGTTCCACGTCGTCGGTGGCTGCTTGTCGGTGAGCGTGATCTTCACGATCGACTTGATGCCCTTGAAGCCGTACTTCCAGGGAATCACCATGCGCACCGGCGCGCCGTCTTGCGGGGGGAGCTCCTGTCCGTAGAGGCCGGTCGCGAGCAGCGTCAACGGATGCATCGCCTCGTCGATCCGCAAGCCCTCGACGTACGGCCACGCGAGCACCGACGTGCGCTGGTTTGGCATTCGCGTCGGATCGAGCAGGGTCTCGAACGCGACGTACTTCGCGCTGCTCGTCGGCCGCACCTGCTCGAGCAGCTTCGACAGCGAGTAGCCCGCCCACGGGATGACCATCGACCACGCCTCGACGCAGCGCATGCGATACACGCGCTCTTCGGGCGGCGCGAGCTTGCGGATCGCGTCGAGGTCGAACGTCTTCGGTTCGTGGACGAGCCCGCCGACCTCGATCTTCCAGCCGTCGGTCTTGAAGCTCGCCGACGCGGCTGCGACGCCGTCCTTGTCGGTCGTGAACTCGTAGAAGTTGTTGTAGTTGAGGATCGACACCTTGGGCGTGCGAGCGTCCGACGCGAGGTACGGCCCGACCCCCGGCTTGACGAGCCCGGCCAGCTCGGCGGTCTGCGTGTCGACGAGATCGACGCCGTTCAGCCGCTTGTAGACGATCGCGGTCGCCGCCGCGCTGCCGGCCAGCACGCCGCCGCGCAGGAACATTCGCCGGTTGAAGTAGACGTCGCGTGGCGTGATCTCGCTCGCCGGTACCGACTTGGTCATGTGCCCCTCCTCGCTACGGCCCTGACCGCCGCGAGTTACATGCCGAGTATACCCGTCGCGAACGCGATGCTTACCTCGGCCTTACACTCGGAATTTTGAGGGTCTTGCCCGTAGATCAAACGCTGCGTCGGGTCGTTTGCAGCCCCATGACGCTTCGCCTACGCCTCGCTCTCGCAGCTGGACTTGCCTCCTCGCTGCTGTCCGCCCCGGTCGGGGCCCAACAACCTGCGCCCGGCCCGCTCGTGATGGCCAGCACGAAGACGTGCGATGGCCTGAAGGAGCTGATGGTCGACACGCTCGTCTACCAGATGCTGGTTGGCTACAACCACTACGGGTACGGCGGCCGGTTCGGCGGCCGCACGTTCGACCTCGACCAGACCACGAACGCGCCGACGGTGACGGCTGCGGGTGGCGCCGCGCCCGAGAGCGGTCCGTCGCACCACACGACCACCAACGTGCAGGAGCGCGGCGTCGACGAGGCCGACATCGTCAAGACCGACGGCAAGTTCGTCTACACCGTCCACGACAACCAGCTGGTGATCGCGAGGACGTGGCCGGTCGCGCAGACCGACGTCGTCGCGCGCGTCACGTTCAAGACGTTGCAACCGCAGCAGCTCTACCTCCGCGGCAACGAAGTGATCGTCCAGGGCACCGCGACCGATGCGCTCGACGGCTGGAACCAGGGCCGCACGCGCGTGCTGGTCGTCGACGTCACGAACCGCAAGGCGCCGCGGATCAAGCGCATGCTCGATGTCGAGGGCTGGTCGGCGAGCTCGCGCGTCGTCGGTGATGACCTGTACATGGTGCAGAACAACTACGCGCAGCTACCCCCGCGCCTGCAGCAGATCGCGCAGAAGGCGATCGCCAACGTGCCGCGCGCGGATCAGCAGACGCTGCGCCCGTGGGAGATCCAGGCCCGGCTCGCCGCGACGATGCGGCGCTCCCTGCTGGCCAGCGTCACGCACGCCGATCTGACTTCCGCGTTACCGCGCGTGCGCTCGAATGGCACGACCCGCCAGCTCGCGTGCGAGGACCTCTACCTGCCGAGCGCGACCAACCAGGTGGGCATGACGACGCTCGCGAAGATCTCGCTGACCACCAACGCGGTCGACCTCGTCGGCGCGATGGTCAGCGGCGGCACGGTGTACTCGTCGACCGACGCGATGTACGTCGCGGCTCCCGACTACACGTGGAACTACCAGGGCGCGGCCAGCTACGGCACGCAGGTCCACAAGTTCTCGCTCGGGTCGAAGCAGGCGCGCCCGTCGTACGTCGCGACCGGTCGGGTCGAGGGCCAGCTGCTGAACCAGTTCTCGATGAGCGAGCACCAGGGCAACCTCCGGATCGCCACGACGGACTGGGCGTGGAATGGCGAGCAGGGTGGCAACCACCTGTTCGTGATGCGCCCGAGCGGTCGCGAGCTCCGCACGATCGGCGCCTTGAAGGGTCTCGCAAAGGGCGAGCGGATCTACTCGGGCCGGATGGTCGGCGACAAGGGCTACCTCGTCACGTTTCGCCAGACCGATCCGCTGTTCACGCTCGACCTCAGCGAGCCGACCCGGCCGCGCGTCGCCGGCGAGATCAAGGTCAACGGGTTCTCGAGCTACATCCATCCGATCGGCAACGATCTGCTACTCACGATCGGGCAAGACGCCGACGATGCGGGTCGCGTCACCGGCGTGCATCTCCAGATCTTCGACGTCAAGGATCCGGCGCATCCGACCCGCAAGTTCCACGAGAAGGTCGCGACCAGGTCGACGTACTCGTGGAGCTCGGCGCAGGACGATCACCATGCGTTCATGTTCGACCCGATCACCAACACGCTCGCGTTCCCGATGGCCGAGCAGCGAGGTAGCTCGTCGTTCAACGGACTCGCCGTCTACCGCGTCGACCCGAAGCACGGCTTCCAGCGCAAGGGTCGGATCGATCACCGCACGCTCGCCGATCCGGTGATCGCGAAGCAGTGCGCCGATCAGAAGTCGAGCAACCCGGCGAACGCGCAGTACTACTGCACCGAGACGTATCGCAACCAGGCTCGGATGGGCTTCGGCATCAGCCGCAGCATGGTGGTCGACAAGTACATCCTGAGCCTCAGCCCGGTGGGGCTGGAGATCCACGCGCTCGCGGGTCTCGAGGTGGCCGCGACGCTTGGCTGGACGAAGGTCGAGGCCACCTCCGCGATCGCGGTGCAGTGACTACTTGGAGCGGTACGCGAAGTGATGCTGGTGCATCTGACGCAGGAACGTGTTGTCGATGCGGAGCGGCGAGGCATCACCGATCACGGCGTCGATTCCGCAATGCGGGCACAGTGCGGTCTGGTTGGCGTCGATCCACGACTTGATCGCGGTGGGCGGGAACACGCGGAAGCAGAAGTAGCAGGCGCACTTCTCGCTGGCCTCGAGGGCTGGACGGTGCTTCGTGGCGTAGACGGACGCAGCGATGAACGGCGCCGGATCGACCTTCGTCAGGATCGGCTTGGTCGGCTGTTTGGCGATGGTCATGTAGTCTCTGGAACCTCGGAGCGAGGCGTCAGTATGGCACGAACCGAGCCTTCGACCGGCGTCCTTTGTTGAGTCGCACGAGCTCCTCGGCCGTATAGGCGTCGCGGCCCACGAGCTTCACCCCGATGAACCGGATGATGTACGAGCGCGCGGCCGCACCCCCTTCCATGCGCGCGGCCTCCCCAGATTCCTCGCATTCGTCCCACAGCTCGAACAGCCCTTGCTTGCGCGCCGCGAGATCGGTCGTCATCGCCCACAGCCGCGCGACATTCGCTTGCGCGTATTGCTCCGACTGCGCGAGTTGCTCGTGGGTGTGCTGCTTGCCGATCTCGACCCGTTGATCCCGCGTGCGGTCGAGGTACCGCAACTTCGCGGCGGCGTACGGGTCGTCGCCGTAGGCGCGCATGAACGCATCGGTGACGTCGAACTTGAGGCCGAACCCATCGAGCTGGATGTTCGGCTTGTCCTTCAGCTTGACCTTGCCGTCCTTGCCGACGGTCGCGATGAACGTCTCCTTCTCGGTGCGATAGGTGCCGTCGTGCTGGACCTCCAGCTCGACGTGCTTCCTCGCCTCGGTCAGGCCGACGATCCGCGACCGCATCCCGCCCAGCTCGTCCGCGCTGGCGGTGGCCGTGAACCCCGGGTCTCGCAGCTTGTCGCGCAGGTCAGAGATCTCCGCATCGATCCGGGCACCCGGCAGGTCCGGCACCCCGGGCAGCGGCCTGGTGCGAGCGAGGAAGTCGGCCATGAACTCGGCCGACAGCCCGGCGACCGCGGGCTTGCGCATCTTCAACATCCCGCCCTCCGTGCTGGCTGGCTCGGCCGGATTGCCTGGCTCTGCCACACTCTCGCCGGGCGGGCTCCGGCCGCCCCGGCCGCCGCGGGTCTCGACACGCGTTGCCGCGCGTGCGAGCCCGCTGGCGCCAGCGGACGCAACAGGAGATCCCAGATCGACCAGCTCGAACTCGACCGGCACGGGCGGAGTGTCGGGTGGTTCGGCGAGCACCGCGACGACCTCCGGCGCAGGCTCGCGCCACGCGATCACCGCGCCGATCACAGCGTGCGTCAGCGTCGAGCCGATCAGGGCGGCCGGCAGCGCGCGCATGCCTCGTGTGACCGCGCAGCCGTGCCGAGCGTTGCCCACGCACAACGGCAGCGCCTCGATCCCGGTTGTCCTACGATGACCCGATGGAGGACGATCCAGTCGGGGACGCCACGCTGCGCGGCTCGGGACCACCGACCGACACCGAGTCGCCGACGCTCGAGCGCAGCGGCCAGGACTCGCTCCCGATCTCGCTGACCTTGCCCGAGCCGGGGTACGAGCTCGGCGCCGTGATCGGGAGCGGCGGAATGGGCGAGGTGCTGGTCGCCAACGACAAGCGGATCGGGCGCGAGGTCGCGGTCAAGCGGATGCGCGGGCGCAGCAGCGAGGCGGTCGGGCGGTTTCTCCGCGAGGCGCGGATCCAGGCGCGACTCGATCATCCGGCGATCGTGCCCGTGCACGAGCTCGGCATCGATGCCGAGGGCCGCCCGTTCTTCACGATGAAGCGCCTGAGCGGCATCACCCTGATCGAGCTACTGCGCGCAAACGTGCCGGGCGATAGGCCAGACAATCGGCAGCTCAATCCGCTGCTGC
>JBBJLY010000266.1:0-11267 GCA_037720695.1 Kofleriaceae bacterium
CGTGGCCTTGTGCTTGCCGCGAAGCACCATCGCGATGCGCGTGGCGAGGCGGCCGAGCGTCTTGCCCGTCGCGTCGATCACGTACCATTCGCGCTGCGCCTCTCCAGCCTCTTTGGTGAGCCACGAGCTCTTCTGCGTCGTCGTCGTGTTCATGGGATTTCTCGAAGGGGGGAACGTGTACAAGACCGCGAAACGGCTGTCAACCAGCCGCGGCGTGCGCACTCTATATAGATGAGCCCACCGAGGCAAGCTGGACTGCGCTTTCGTTCAGTGTCAGCGTCCCGTGATACCAAAGAGGGGTGTCGAGAGTAGGTTTCATCCTGAAGCCCGACAAGAGCGAAGCCGGCGCTCTTGTCGAGGATCTCGTGCCTTGGCTGCGAGACCTCGGGCATGTCCCGGTCGTCACCACAGAGGATCAGGTCGCGCCCCCCGGCGCGGAAATTCTGCCCGAGAACCAGCTCGGGGACTCGGTGGACCTGCTGGTCGTGCTCGGCGGGGACGGCACGATGCTTCGCGCGGCCCGACTCGTCGCCGACCATGCCAGGCCCGTGCTTGGCGTGAACCTCGGCCAGCTCGGGTTCCTCACCGGGTTCGCGGCGACCGAGGCTCGCCCCACGATCGAAGCAGCGATCGCCGGCAAGCTGCCGCGCGAGCCCCGCATGCGCCTCGCGGTGACGTACCTGCGCGCAGGTGGCGAGCCGGTCACGCGTTACGCGCTGAACGACGCCGTGCTCCACCAGGGCGCGATGGCGAGGCTCGTCGATGTCGAGGCGTACGTCGACAGCCAGTTCGTCGCGTCGTATCGCGCGGACGGCCTCATCATCGCGACGCCCACCGGATCCACCGCCTACAACATGGCGGCCGGCGGGCCGATCGTGGTCCCGGGTCAGGCCGCGATGACCATGACGCCGATCTGCGCGCACTCGCTGACCAACCGTCCGCTCGTGATCCACGCCACCGCCACTGTCCGGCTCCAGCTCGGGGCTGATGTCCGCGGCGTCATCCTCACCGTCGACGGGCAGTGGGCGCACTCGTTCCTCCCCGGTGACACGGTGGAGATGACGGCGGCTGCGTCCCCGCTGATCCTGTTCGCGTCACCGCAAAGTTTCTTCGACGTCATGCGCGACAAGCTCCACTGGGGCGCGCGCGCGGACCGTCGCCAGCCGCCCAAGCGAGGAGGTTAGCTTCCGTGTTGCGCCATCTACGAGTCACCAACTTTGCGATCCTGTCCGATGTCGAGGTCGAGCTCGGCGCCGGCATGAACGTGCTGACCGGCGAGACCGGGGCTGGAAAGTCCCTGATCGTCGAGGCGGTCAACCTGCTGCGCGGCGGTCGCGCGTCGGCGGACATTCCACGGACCGGCGCCGACGAGGCGGTGGTCGAGGCCATCGTCGAGGTCCCCGAGGATCTGCGGGCGCGGGTCGCCAGCGTGATCGAAGGCGCGGGCTTGCCCAGCAGCGACGAACACAGCGTGTTCATCCGCCGCGTGATCCAGCGCGGCGGGCGCAGCCGGACGTATGTCAACGGTGCGCTGACCACGGCCGCACGCCTGGCGGAGCTCGGCGCGCTGCTCATCGATCTGTCCGGTCAGCACCAGCACCAGGGGCTCGTCGACCCCGCGCGTCACCGCGAGACGCTGGACGCGTTCGGCGCGGCGGCGCCGCTGGTCGCCACGATGACGGAGGCCTGGGCCGCGCTGCGGCGCTGCGACGAGGAGCTCGCCAGTCTCGGCGGAAACGAGCGCGAGCGCGAGGCGAGATGCGACTTCCTGCGGTTCCAGCTCGAGGAGATCGATAGCGCGAGCCTCCTGCCCGGCGAGGACCAGACCATCGATCTCGAGCGGGCACGGCTCGCCTCGGTCGATCTGCTCCAAGGCGCCGCACGTGGCGCGGAGGAGGTGCTGTACGGCGGCGACGACAGCGCGCGCGATCGCGTGGCGTCCGCCGCGCGCGAGCTCGAGCGGGCGTGTCGGGTCGATACCAGCCTCGAGCCGATCGCCCAGCGCCTGATCGAGATCGAGACGCTGATCGACGATACGGCCGACCAGCTGCGCGCGTACGCAGATCGGCTCGAAGGTGATCCCGAGCGTCTCGCGTACCTCGACGAGCGGCTGGCGCTGATCCGGCGCCTGATCCGCAAGCACAAGGGAACCACGCTCGACGAGATCCTGACCAAGGCGACCGAGCTCCGCACCGAGCTCGAGACGCTGTCCAGCCGGGACGCTCGGCTCGCCGAGCTGGCCGCTGCGCGGACGCAGGCGGAAGCCGCCGCGATCGCCGCTGCGGCGGCGCTGACCCAGAGTCGGAAGAAGGCCGCGCGCAAGCTCGAGAAGGAGGTCGCGGGCTCGCTCGTCGAGCTCGGCATGGGCTCGGCGCGGCTCAGCGTCGTGATCGAATCGCGCGCTCTCGGCTCGACCGGCTCCGACCGCGTAGAGCTCATGCTCGCGTCCAACAAGGGCGAGGACACGCGGCCGCTGGCCAAGGTCGCCTCGGGAGGCGAGCTATCGCGGATCATGCTCGCGATGAAGCTCGCGCTCCGGCGCGCGGACGAGGTCGCGACCTACGTGTTCGACGAGGTCGATGCCGGCATCGGCGGCGCTACCGCGCAGGTCGTCGGCGCACAGATCCGTGCCGTCGCCTCGGTCGAGTCGGGACGCCAGGTGCTGTGTGTCACCCACCTGCCGCAGATCGCGGCGTACGCGGACCATCACTTCCACGTGGAGAAGTCCGAGGTCGCGGGACGGACGGAGACCCACGTCCGGAAGCTCGGCGCCGCCGCACGCAAGGACGAGCTCGCTCGCATGCTCGGCGGTCACGCGACGTCGAAGGCCAAGGCCCACGCGGCCGAGCTGCTCGCCGAGGCGACGCGACCGAAGAAGCTGCCGACCGCCCGCGCGTGAGATGGCGCACGTTCAGCGGATCGATCGACGGTGCGGCTCGGGAATCGCCCGCGCCACGACGCGCGTCATCACGATCAGCCCGGCGGTCGCGACGCACGACCCTGCGGCCAGCAGGGCGGCGCCCTGGACGTTGGTCACCGCGTGATCGGCAGCGACGATCGTGGTTGCCAGCCAGCCGACCAGCGCGGGCAGGGCGGGGTCACTCGCGCGCAGCGAGAGCGCCATCGTGATCATGCCGAGTCCGAGCAGCAGCGCGATCGTCGGCGCGATGCTCGGGCAACCGGCCAGCGCGATCGACGCGTCGAGCCCGCCGACCGCGACGAAGCTGGCGTAGCCCGCGAGCACGGCGAACGGCAGACCGATCCAGCGCGAGTGCGACCCCGCGTGGATGCGGAGGTACGCCGCGCCCGCGACGATCGCGAGCACGACGTCGGTCGCGGTCGCGAGGTAGAGCGATCGCTGTGCGGTCAGCAGCTGCATGCTCGCGAGCACCGCGATCACGACGAGGTGACGCGAGACGCGATCGTAGATCTGGACGAACCGCTGGCTGGCGGCGTTCTGATAGATCGCATAGCCGAGCAACCCGAGCAGCACGACCACGCGCAGCGTCGCAGGCACGATCACCGCGCCGCGCGCGGCGAGCTGCTCGCCGATCGGATACAGCTGCGCGTGGATCAGGGCGGCGATGACGGCGACCAGCGACAGCCGGCGCCACGTCGGCACCTCCGCGACCTTGATCGGATCGGGACGCCGGACCGGCGCGTCGGGATCGGGAATCGCGATGACCATGATCGGGAAAACCAGCAACCGACGTGCCGAAGTTGTCGTGGGGATCCGTGCATCGATCATCGCGCGCCGACGACGCAGTGCAGGATCGCCGGTCAGGTGGTCCGCTGGTTTAGCCGCGACAGGACCAAATTGCCCCGCCGTGCGTACGTGGACGGAATGCGTGATCGCCTGGGCGGGCCGCGCGTCGGCGCACGCTTCGGGCACGACCGCGGCGGATCATCGCCGCGCGCTCGCACAGCTGCGCGAGCCGTCGCTGATCAGGTGCCCCCCCGAAGCCGACCTCGTGCGCCTAATCCACCGCGGGATGACACGATCGTTCGCCGCGCTCGAGGTGCGGCCGGCTCGTTCAGCCACCGTCGTGTTGCCCCATGCGCGGACCGCGGCGACCGAGGTGATCGAGACACCGGACCACCCGTTCGAAGCCCGGATCCTGTGCCGACTCGTGGCGTGACGTGGTGCACGCCGGCCGATGCGAGCAGGGGCGCTCGCGTGGCAGCTCTCACTCGAGTTAGACGACAGTCAGGCGACGACCGTCCCGGTGTTCGGCGCACGCTGTCTGGAACCCTGATTTCGGGTAAGTTCCCGTGTGGAATCATGCGCATGACGCGCGTGGCAAGTTCTCGTCAGCGCGGGCGCCCGATGGGGTACAACCGGGGGGATGGTTCGCGGGTTTCTCGTCCTCGCCGTGGCCCTCGGGGTCGCGAGTCCGACCCCGGCGGAGGCGCAGTCGGAGTCGCGCACGCGGGTCAGCAAGGCTTCGAAGAAGTCGAAGCGCAACAAGCGCAACAAGCGCAACCAGACGTTCTCGCGATCGATCACGGTCGCGAAGCGGGTCTATGACGGCATGCCGCCCGGGTTCACCTGGCCGCCGACCCGCGCGATGAAGGAGGCCGGCACCACCTGCGAGCGCAAGCTCGACACGCTCGGCGTCCAGTGGGAGCACGCTTCGAAAGAGGGCCGGATCGCCAACCCGATCGTGATCAAGGACGGGATGCTGGGCGGCATCAAGTACACCAACCGGTTCGGGGCCAAGGCCTCGTCCACGATGGAGTGCCAGCTCGGTGTCGCGCTCGCCTCGGTCGGCCCGTCGCTGCGCGAGCTGGGCATCCGCGAGGTCAAGTTCGGCAGCATCTATAACCGCAGCTACATCCGTGGCTTCCAGGGGCGGCGGGAGCTGTCGCGCCACGGGATCGCGGTCGCGATGGACATCGGCATCTTCGTCGATGACGCGGGCCGCGAGGTCTCGATCGAGAGCTCGTACCGCAGCCGCGACAAGCTCCTGCTGGCGGCCGAGGCGCTGTTCATCGCGGCGCCCGAGTTCCACAACATCATCACGCCCAAGAACGACCCGATCTCGCACTACAACCACTTCCACGTCGAAGCGGTGGTCAGCTTCCGCGCTCCGGACGCCTGATCCGACGTTACTTCCGCATCTGCACGGTCGACGTGACCATGTCGTGATCCGACGCGTCCGTCACGATGTTGACGCCTGCGCCGTCGACCGGCGCCCGGTTGGTCGAGAACAACACGTAGTCGATCTTCCGCGAGTACGGTTGTCCGTCATCGGTGTTCGAGCCGTCCGCGTGCGCGGTGTTCTCGCCCTCGCGCGATCCGCCCTTGCGGTTGTACTCGGTGAAGTCACCATCACCGCCGAGCTGGCCGTCGTACAGCTTGTCGAGCGGGGGCGTGCTCGGCTGCCCGTTCAGGTCACCGGCCACGATGCCGAAGTGGTTGCGGGATCCGCCGAACCACTGGTCTCGCGCGATCTGCTTGATCTTGGTCGTCTGCTCGAGCCGGACCGCGGCGCCGTCGTGGGCGGTGCCGGTGGTGGGGTCGACCCAGTCAGCGGAGATCAGGTGCGCCGAGCACAGGTGGACCGGCACCTTTGCGCGCTCGAACTCCATGCAGACCATGGCGCCCGGTGCGTTCGCCGGGGTTCCCAGCGCCGGGTAGTCGGTCACCTTGCCATTCTTGCCGCCGGTCCAGATCACCACGTTCGCCGGGTTGTCGTGGAGCCCACCAGGTAGATCACAGCCGGAGATCGCAGGCTTCTTGCCAGGGCCGACCCCGATCGACCACGAGCTCGGGATCATGGTCCGCAACCGTGCGACCTGCGCGGGACACACCTCCTGCAGCGCGATGCCATGGGCGTCGATGTTCTTCGCGTGCTGGATCGTGCGATCGAGGACGTCGTCCTTCTTCTCGATGTTGTGCTGGATGATCCGGATCGCCGCGTTCTTGTTGGCGAGCCCCTCGTCGTCGAAGTCATCTCCATCTTCGTCGCCGACCGCAAGGCAGCCGCTGGCGACCACGGTGAACGTCACAAACATCATGCGAATCATGTTCGCGGACTGTGCAGCCCGTGTACCGGATACCAGCCCCAGCAAGATCAGGCGGTTGCCGCGCTGACGTGTCGGTTCACCACCGACTGCAACCTCGATCGCTGGCCAACCTGGGGTCAGCTGGCCGCCTCCTGACCGAGCATGGCGCCGCGTCACGCCATCGCTTGCGTCGCATCATTCGCTGGCAGACGCTGCCGGCCGTGACCGGGCTACCGCCAGGGCGCGCGGGCACACCGCGAGCGACTCCGACGTTCGTCGGTCGCGAGTCCGAGCTGGCGCGGATCCTCGATCGTGTGGGCAGCGAGGCCGTGTTCCTGATCTGCGGGGTCGCGGGGATCGGCAAGACCGAGCTCGCGATCCGCGCGGTCGAACAGATCGCGCGGCTGCGCGATCGCAACGACCTGCGGACGTTCACCGTGGCGCTTCGCCCGGGAATGCACGTGAGCCATGCGATCGCGCAGCTCCGCCTCGCGTGTCGGCTCACCGGCCGCCCCGGGACGACCACGCTTGAAGATGCGCTCGGGCCGATCGTCGAGCAGCTCGAGGAGACGTCCGCGCTCGTCCGGCTCGATGATGTTCACGTGCTCCCCGACGAGGACGCGGGGCTGCTGCTCGGCTACTTCGCCCGTCATCTTCACACCGCGCGGGTTGTCGCCACGTCGCGGCGGGAAATTCCGATCCCGGTGGAGTGCCCGGCGCCGTGCGTGACACGCCTTGCCCCACTTGGCGCGGCTGACGCGCGGCGGATGGTCGAGCGGCTCGCCGAGACCCTGGGTGTGACGGGGTTGGATGCGCACGAGATCGTTCGCCGCTGTGGCGGCAGCCCGTTCTACATCCGTCACCAGGTCGCGACGCTCCATCATGGCCGGCTCCCGGCCGGAGGCGACGTGCTGGAGCTGTCGTTGCGCCAGCTCGATGCTGATGCGCGCGACGTCTTGCTCCGGATCGCTGTCGTCGAGGTGCCGCTCGAGCCCGCGGCGTTTGCTTCGGATATCGCCGGGGGGGAGGCCGCGTTCAATGCGCTGATCAACCGGTTCCTCGTCGATGTCCGGGATGGCCTGGTGAAGCCGCACGACCTGGTGCGAGACACCGTGTTGCGAACGACGCCGATCGAGGAGCGCCGTGTCGTGTACCGGTGGGCAGTAAAAACGCATCTCGCCCGGTTTGAAGTGGATCCCGTTGCTCACGTGATGCATGGCCTGGAAGTCCTGCGGTTGCTCCGCGCCGCTGGCGACCGTGACCAGCAACTCGCGTTCATGCTCGCGCATCAACGCGTGATCTCGCGCGCCGGACTCGACCACCTGTTGCTGGAGTCGCTCGAGGAGCTTCGCGGCGGGGCACCCGAGATCGACTTCGCGATCGACCTCGCGCGGGCACATATCCTGCTGCGGCAGTCACAGATCGCGGATGCGCGCGCGCTGCTCGAAGCCCGCGCCGAGGATCCACTCGCGACCAGCTCTCCGGCCTACTACGCGCTCGTCAGCTCGGTCGCGATGCGAAGCGGCGACCTCGGTGCCGTCGGGGTCGCCCTGCGCGCCGCGCTCGCGCTGGCCACGACCGGCGGAACGCGCCGCCGACTCACGCTGTACCTCACGGATCTGCACTCGATTCGTGGTCTGGGCCCGCTCGCCCGGAGCATGCTCGGCACGGCCGAGCTAGCCGGTGGCGCGACGTCGGACACCGGCAAGGTGCGGTGGCTGCGCTCGCGTCTCATCAACCTGATCTTCGATCAGCAGTTCATCGAAGCCGCGGATACCGCTCGCGCACATCGCCTTGCGGTCGCCCCGCGCGCGCTGGATCTCGACATCCAGATCGCGATGCTCGAGGTCGTGGCCCTGGCCGAGCTTGGCGAGGCGACGGCCGCCCGCGCGCTGGTCGACGAGGTGCTCGTGCCGGCCGCGCGTTCGGGTGCCCTGCGGGAGAAGGTGGTCCGGTTCTACGTCGGACGGGCCGCGTTGGCGGAGGGGGACCTGAGCGCGGCGCGGTGCGAGCTCGAAGCGGCCCACGCCTACGTGGTCGCGCACAAGGATGCTGTGATGACGGGGATCGCCGGGCACTTTCTCGGTCGCGCGCTGCTCGCGAACGGGCACCTGATGGCGGCGTACGAGATGTTCGCCGAATCGACAAACCGTGGTGAACGGGCCGGCTTCGCCCTGGCGGCGCTCGGTCGCGTCTACATGGCGCGCACGCTCGTCGAGCTCGGACGGTCCGCCGAGGCGCGCCCGATCCTCGACGCGGTGCTGGCCAGCTCGCTTGGAGGTCGCGCGCGTGCGCTCGCCCATCGCGTGATGGCACGAGTTTGCGCTGCCGGTGGAGACCCAGGTGCCGCGCGCCACCAGCTGGGAGTCGCCGCGTTGCTGGTCGCTGGCGACGCATCCGCGGCACTCGAGCTCGCGATGGATCGTGCCGAGCTGGAGCTCGTGCATGGGGATGTGGGGCTCGCGATCGACGATGCGCGACGCGCGCTCGAGCACTACGCCGCACGCGGCGCTCGCTACGACGAGGCCCGGGCCGCGTTGGTGCTCGCGACCGGGCACGCCGTGGCTGGCGGACGCGCCGATCACGTGATCGCCCGCGAAGCGCTCGCCCACGCGCGCCGGCTCGCCGAGGCCGGCGGCTACGAGGAGCTGATGCCGAGGTGCATCGTGGTGTTCGCTGCGCTCGAAGTTGCCAGCGGACGCCGCGCCCAAGCACAGGCGCAGCTCGCTGCGGCGGTTGCGATGCGCTACACGAGCGCCGGGTGTGACGTCGCTTTGCTGACGTCCGCGCTCGAGGGTGTGCCGCATCCGGCGCTGACGCCCGCGCAGCGAGCCTTGCTCGCCGCGCTTGGATTGGTGACCACGGGTGCGGCACCCGTCGACCTGACCGTCGACCTCGCGCTGGGTTCGATCACGGCCGCAAACGGCACCGCGATCCGCGGACGCCCGTTGCTGTGCAAGGTGATGGTGACGCTGATCGAAGCCGATGGCCGCCCGGCCGGGCCAGAGGCGCTCTATCGCGCGGTGTGGGAAAGCGCGGAGTACCACCCGCTACGTCACCGCAACACGCTCTACGCGGCCATCAACCGGCTACGGGGCGTGCTCGCCGAGCTGCTTCCCGACCGCGGCGAGTTGATCGTGACGGGACCGACGGGCTGGTACCTGCGAACCGCCGTGGTGACGACGCGAATCCTCACCAGCTCCAACGCATCCGACGCCTGACACCGGGCCGCAAGGCCGTGCAAGACGGTGCAAGACGTGTCCGGGCACGGTGCGCGCTATTGGAGTTGGACGGAGGTCTGGATGTTCCGGACTCCGCACCCTCGGAGGTTTCTCGTGCGTTCTAGGTTTTTAACGTCTGCTGCGATCGTTGCGACCGTTGGCGTGGTCATTCCACACCAAGCTTTGGCCCTATCTGTCGCACTGAACTTCAGTGCGGACGGAGGAGGTGGTGGTGGCGGCTACGATTTTGGAGGCTTCGACTACGAGTTCGGTGACGGCAGCTTCGGCGATTTCGGGTTCGGCGACAATTTCGGCAACTTCGACGCTGGCGAGTTCGGAGGTGGGCTCGGAAACGACGAGATTGGAATCGGAATCGATTCCTACGGGGCCTTCGCATACGACGCAGTGCTGGGCGATACGGTTGCCGACGCCAGCAACGAGCTCACGGGGCCGTATCAGGCGGTCGGCTGGGATCTCGCGGCGAACGACGTGTTCGACGGCAACTACACGATCGTGAACGGCGTGATGTACCCGACCTGCTACGGCTGCACCAGCCAGATGAGTCACGCACAGGCGATGTCCACGGGCGTTTATGACGCGTACCGGAACTACAACACGTGGTCCGTGTTCGCGCAGGGTCTGTTGAACGGAGAGCTCAAGTGGGTGGGATCGGACTACGTGGGATCGTACGTCGGTGACACCAGCTTCTTCGTCAGCAACAACTACGCGTTCACGCATGACCTCGTGATCGCTCAGTTCGGCCAATCGATCTGGAATCTATCCACGCCGTACTGCGAGAGCATGTGCGTCGCGACGATGAGCGGTGGATCGCTGACCAACGTCGATGGTAGCTCGCTGACCAGCCAGCTCGGTCGCGTGTATCGCATCGACCCACCCCCGGGCGGTAGTACGGGTGGCGGCGGTGACGGTGGTGACGGTGGCGGCGACGGTGGTGGCGACGGTGGCGGCGACGGTGGCGGCGACGGTGGCGGCGATGGCGGTGGGGACGGCGGTGGCTGAGTCACGCCCATCACGCCGGGCGCTGCTGTGGGCCACCGGGCTGGTCGCGATGGTGGCGGCGATCTGGTGGCTGCGCGATGCCCGCGAACCATCTGGCGCCGGACGCGAGGTGCGCGCTCGCCGGGGCCAACCGATCCAGGCCATCGAGGTGCGTTCGGTTCCGCTGAGTCGCACGCTCGACCCGTGGCAGCTCGAGCGTGACCCCGTGGGCAGCCTTGCGCTGCGGGGCATCGTGGTTGACGCGGCAGGCCGGCCGGTCGCCGGCGCCTCGGTGTCGTTGCGGGCGCTCGCGCCTCGGACCACGATGACGGACACCACCGGTGCGTGGCAGCTCGAAGGTCTACTGCCACGGCCTTACCAGCTCGAGGCTCGCAAGGAGGACGATTGGGCTCGCGCGAATGATGTGATGCCGACGGCCGACCGCGGCCCGATCGTGCTTCGACTGCGCGCGGGTAGCGGGCTCACGGTACAGGTCATCGATCGAGCCACCGGCGCGCCGCTCGCAGATACAGCGGTCGAGCTGCGCGATGTCGCTCGGATGTCCGCCGTGACGGATCGGGAGGGTCTCGTGCGATTGCGTGGCTTGCCAACGTCTGGCGCATTCGTGCTCGACGTTCGCAAACCTGGCTGGGCCACCGAGCGCCGACTGGTCAGCACCGGTTCGCCGGAGCAACCGGTGGCCACGGTGCGCGTCGAGCTTGACCCTGCTGCCGCGCTCGAAGGCACCGTGGTCGATGAAGCCGGCGAGCCGGTTGCCGATGCGGTCGTTCAAGCGGTCGGTGTGGCGGGCGTCGCAGCCGACGTCGTGCGCGACGGCGTCCGGACCGATGCCCGTGGCCGGTTTGCGATCACGGACGCGAACCCCACAGATGTCCGGGTCACCGCGCATCACCCGCACTTCCTGCCTGGAGCCTCGCCGATCACCGGTCGTGGCGCTGATGACCTCGAGGTCCAGCTCCGCCCGGCAGGCGTGGTCACGGGGCGCGTGATCGGCAGTGATGGCGCGCCGGTTCCCTG
>JBBJLY010000267.1:0-11211 GCA_037720695.1 Kofleriaceae bacterium
GCTCGAGATCGTCACTGCCTCCGAGCCGCTGTACTTCGGCCACGTCAACCTGTCGGACGAGTACGCGCTGCCGCTGCTGTGTGGCGATGACCTGGTCGATCGATTCCCGCTGCGGACGTTCCTCGCCGACGCCACGACTGGCGAAGATGTCGGGCGCTACAATCATCGGATCGGCGATCTCGTGCTGCACCCGGTCGGGTTCCAGCACTGGCCCGGCAAGCTGCGCCCGCCGTACGAGCCGTTCGACGTGCCGCCCGGGATCCGGCGCTGCGGGCTGTCGCTCGTCTACTGCGCGAACGTCCGCGCGCCGTCGACCGCACCGGTGCTGCCCGCACCGCCGGGTCGCGAAGGCGATCTCAAGCCCTACGTGACGCCGGGGCCGCCGATGGCAATCTCCCCGGTGCTCGTCGCGCCGCCAGGCGTCGTCGCCGCGATCGCCGGCACCACGCTCGAGCTGGTGGTCGAGCCCCAGCTCGTCGCGCCGCCGCACGGCGGCTGGGTCGTCGTGATCGAAGCAACTGGCGATCATGCGGCCTGCGATCTGATCCGCATCCCACCCGGCGCGACCCTCGATGCGGCCGGCATCGTGCGCGCACTCGTCCTGTCGGGCGATGCGCCTCCCGATCCACCGCCCGCCAGCTGGCACGCATTCCCCGTCCCGCCGTTCGCAGCATTCGAGGACGCGGTCGCCGGGGCACTGCCGGTCGCGCACGGCGCGTTGACGGTCACCGAGGTCTCGCCGAGCGAGGTCGCGATCGCGATCGGCGGCGCGCAGACGACCGTGCCCCGGTACTGGCTCGCGCGCATGCTGTTCCGCTGTGCGCTGCACCAGCTCCGGCTCGGCTACGTCGAGACCTACGGCGGATTCTACGTCGACGATCAAGCGCCGGCCGACGCGCCCGTCCGGCTCGGGATCCGCGGCGCGACGGCGATCGAGCTCCCCCGCGTCGAGGCGTTCGCGGTGATCGAGCAGATCTACCGGGCGGTCGCCCCGGCTCGCTATCGCGAGCGCCTGCTGTAGCTACACGAGCGCCGCGAGCACGACACCGAGCACGACCGCGAGCAGCAGGACGCCGACCCACACCGCGGTCGGGATCCCGCGGGCGGCGGGTACGACGATCGGCGGCGGCGGATACGGCGTGAACTTGAACGCGGGTTGACTCGGCGGACGGGTCGGCACGATCGGCGGCGCCTGCCAGCCGTCGAGCGTGGCGTGGATCGACCGCGGAGCCGGTTCCACGAGCAGAGGTTCCGGCGGCCGCGATCGCGGCGGCAGCTCGCGGATCGGCTCGATCTCGCCGGTCGCATAGGGCGCGAAGATCGCCGGGGTGCGGTTGTCGAGCACCGTGGCTTCCTCGTCGGGATGATGGCGCTGCTGTGCCTCCGCCGGTCCCGCAAGCATGCCCTCGAACGCGGCCGCGAGATCGCCGGCATTCGCGAACCGGCGACCCGGATCACGCTCGAGACAGCGCAGCAGCACGCGATCGAGCTCGTCCGGGAGCTCGGGAACATGGGTCGACGGCGGCGGTGGTGTCTCGGTGACGATCATCGTCAGCAGCGCCGGGCCGCGCACCTGGCCGAACGGCCGCTGGCCGGTGATCATCTCGTAGACCACGATCCCGAGCGTGTAGAGGTCACTGCGCCCGCTGTACGAGTCGCCGGCGATCTGTTCGGGAGACACGTAGTCGAACGTGCCGACGAGCTCGTTCGCACGCGTCAGATCCTCGCCGCCGTGTTCGCCGGGCACCGCTTGCACGAGCTTCGCGATGCCGAAGTCCAGCACCTTCACCGTGTCGTCGGTGCCGAGGTGAATGTTGGCCGGCTTGAGATCGCGATGGACGATACCGAGCGCGTGCGCCTCGACCAGCGAGTAACAGACCGCGCGCGCGATCGACACCATGCGCCGCCAGGGCAACCGGCCGTGCGCCTGGAACACCTGCTGGAGCGTCTGCCCGTGCAACAGCTCCATCACGATGAACAGGTTCGACCCGTCCTCGACCAGCTCGTAGACCGCGACCGTGTACTGGCTGCGGAGGTTGGTGAGCGTCGCACCCTCGCGGCGGAACCGCGCGACGATCCGCGCATCGGACGCCATCCGCGGGTGCAGGATCTTGAGCGCGACCTCGTGATGCGATTTGACGTGGGTCGCGCGGTAGATCGCCCCGAAGCCGCCGACCGCGATCTTCTCATCGACGCGAAACCGCCGATCCAGGATGGCGCCCACGAACGGGTCGCGCATCTGGGTCATGCGATCGCTCGCGGACGGATCGTGCACGGATCCAGTATCGATCAGAACTGCCCCCATCGGCTCCGATCTCGCCTGTTACACGTGCCTACGAACCCTGCTTGACGAACACGATCACGCGCTGATCGGCAAGCTCGCAGACCAGGCGCAGGGTCTCGAGGCGGGTCATTCCCGACAGGCAGAGGATGTCGTCGAGCGAGCTCTGACCGTCGATACAGGACATCAGGAACCCGGCGCGGTGGTCGAGCGAGAGGCCGGTCAAACGCTGGGCGTCGATCACGAGCCGCGGCACGAGCTCGCGGTTCCCGCCGAGGCGGGCGAGGTAACGGCGCTCGTGTTCGTCGTCGGTCAGCGGCGGCAGTGTGATCTCGACCGGGCCGGTGGCGCTCGCGCGTTCGGTCGGTGACTTCGGGCGTCCCGATGCGGACGTTCGGGCCTGATCAGCCCGCTGGTCGGATCGGTCGGCCGCGCTCGGGACTGGTGTGCTCGGCGGTGGGCGCGACGGGTGGGCGCGCGAGCCGGGTGGCAGCGCGGCCTGCTGCATCACACCGGTGGTGCGCTCGACCGAGATCTCGGAGCCCGGCGGACCGAACGGTCGCAAGGCCGTGGCGAGCTCCGCCACGTTGGACCACCGCTTCGCCGGATCCTTCGCCAGGCAGCGCCGGATCACGGCCTCGAGCGCGGCGGGGATCTCCGGGCGAAGCTGGGCGAGGCTCCCCGGCTCGTCCTTCAAAATCGACGCGCAGACCTCGGGCATCGTGCCGCTCGCGAACGGGCTGTTGCCACCGAGCAGCTCGAACAGCGTGACCCCGAGCGCCCAGACGTCGGCACGCGCATCGACGTCGCGTGACGACCGCAGCTGCTCGGGTGACATGTACCGTGGCGAGCCGATCACGGCGGACGTCTGCGTCAGCGCGGGACCTTTGGCGCCCGCGATCCACGCAGGCGCCGACTTCGAGATCCCGAAGTCGAGCAGCTTGACGATGCACGTGCCGTCCGCGCGCGCCGCGAGGAACAGGTTCGCCGGCTTGATGTCGCGATGGACGATGCCCTGGACGTGGACCTCGGCGAGGGCCTCGCACGACTGCAGGACGTAGCGCACGGCGTCGGTCACGGGCAGCGGGCCGAAGGTATCGACGATCCCCTCGAGGTCCTCGCCTTCGAGGTACTCCATCACGATGTACGGGGTGCCTTCGCGATCCCCGATGTCGATCACGCGCGCGACGTGCTCGCTCTGCACCTTGACCGCCGCGCGCGCCTCGCGGAAGAACCGCTCGACCATCTCGGGGTTCTGCGCGGCGTCGGCGAGCAGGAACTTGAGGGCGACCCGCTGGTCGAGCCGCACGTGGGTTGCGGCGTAGACCACACCCATCCCACCTGCGCCGATCTCGTGCTCGAGGCGGTACTTACCGGCGATCATCTCCCCCACCTGAACACCAGCCGTCATCGCCGAGCACGATACCGTGGCGTGGCCGCGTGCTTCTAGACATTCCTCGCGATCAATTCGGTCAGCGTGCGTACGCGCGGATCCCGATGGCGACCATCGGCCTACATCGATGGGCCAGAGGGGCCAGGGGGCACAGAGATCACTCGCGCATCTTCATGAAGATGCGGATCACGTACCAGAACATCAGCGCCACCGAAGAGAACAGGGCCAGGGCCGCCGACACGTGCTGGTCGGGGTCGTAGTGCGCGAGCACCTGCGAGGTCTGGTAGAGGATGTAGGCCGCGGCGAGCAGCACCATCGCGACCGAGAACACGATCCCGAGGTTGAAGCCGAACACGAGGGACAGCACGATCAGCATCAGCGCGGCCGCGCTCGCCATCGCGAGGCCGCTGCGCAGGAATGAGAAGTCCTTGCGCGACAGGAACACGGACGCGGTGAGGGCGCCGAACAGCGCCAGCGTCACGAGTGCGGAGTCGCGCAGGATGTGAGGCTGGCCGCCGCCGCGCGCGAGGATCGAGGCCGTCTTGTACGCGACGATCGCGAGCAGCGGCACGAAGATCACCGCCTCGGCGATCACGTACAGCCCGAGCCCGAGATATTGCGTCGCGCGCGATCCGGCATGGCGTGCCCAGTAGTCCGCCACCCAGCTGATGACCATGAACACCGCGAGCACGATCCCCCAGTTCCACCGCCCGCCGAGCGCGAAGCTGGTGAACGGGATCGAGACCTTCTCGATCAGGAGGCTGTTCGTCATCAGGAGATACTCGAGGCCAGCGAACACGAGGATCGCGCCGAGCAGGTGGAGGTAGGTCCGGCGGATGAACTGCAGCCGCACCGAGCTCCCGACCGTCGCGTTGGCGCTGGTGCGAAGTGGCTTGCTGTCCGACTTCCGGACATCGCTCGCAGCCGGCGGGGACGACGGCGACTTGGACCGCGCATACGGCGCCTGCGGCTGGGGCGCGAACACTGGCACGTAGGGCTGCGCGGATGGATACGGCGGCGACGGTGTATAGGGCTGCGCCGGCCGCGAGCCCGGCCACGGCTGCGGCGCGGCGTGAGGCTGCGGCGGATACGGTTGCGATCCATAGGACTGCACGTAGCCCTGGTTCGGATCGTAGGCCGCGACGGGATACGGCTGGTGCGCGGGTTGTCCGTGCTGCGCCTCCAGCACATAGGGATCGGGAGACACCAGCTGCGTCGCCGCGAGATCGCTATCGCCATAGCCCGGCTGATCGTACGCCGCGTACGGCGGGACGCGCGGTGGCTGCTGCGGCACGGGCGCGACCTGCGAACGCTGGGGCTGCGGGTGGTACGCGAGGTGCGGCGGGAGCTGCCCATCCTCGGGCTTGCTGACCGGCCCGGGTTGCGTCGGAGCCTGGGTGTACGGCTGCGCCCATCCAAGGACGGTGCGTCGATCGTTGGTCATGATGGCGTCCGTCAGAGGCAACTGCCGGACCACACGTAAGCCCTTGTGTTTTCTCGAGACTGCGACATGCTGGCACGCAAGATTTTGCGTGATCGAGCAAGCGACCCGGAGAACCAGCGCACCACCGTCAAGGGCGATGGCCTGCTGCACGAACGCACGACGCTGGTGTTTTATCACCGCGACGGCGCGACGGTCACGCAGCTCGTGCGCGGTCGGCCCCTGGTGGTCGGGCGCGCCTCGCCGTCCGATGTCGAGATTCCGGACCCCGGGTTATCGCGCCAGCATGCGCGGTTCTGGTGGGACGAGCTCGGGATCTGGGTCGAGGACCTCGGCAGCACGAACGGGACAAAGAAGAACGGGGAGGCGATCCAGCGCACGCAGGTCTCACCGGTCGACGAGGTCGCGATCGGACCCGTGATGGTGTCGGTCCACGTGATCTCGTCGGTCGACGACGAGCTGCGTGGGTTCGATGGCCACGATCGCTTCGTCGCCGCGGTCGCCGACGAGGTCACGCGGGCGCGCACGTTCGGTCGCCCGCTGGCGCTGGTGATGGTGCGCGCCAGCAAGGACGGTCAGATGAACCGGTGGGCGAGTCGCGTGCGGATGGCGCTGCGACCGGTCGACCGCGTCGGTATCTACGGACCGGCGAGCGTCCTGATCTCGCTCCCCGAGGCGACCCCCGAGCTGGTGCAATCGATGACCTCCGAGCTCGCCGGCGGTGCGCCTGCCCTCGCGTGCAAGGTCGCGTGGTTTCCCGGCGATGGTGCCTCGGTCGACGAGCTGGTCGCCGCGGTCAGTGCGGCCGGGCGTCCTGCGGTGCCGGTGCCGGCGGACGCGGTCGTGATCAAGAACCCCGCGATGAAGGAGGTGATGGCGACCGTCAAGCGGCTGGCCAGCTCGACGATCGCGGTGCTGATCAATGGCGAGACCGGGACCGGCAAGGAAGTGATCGCGCGCGCGATCCACGACGGCGGACCGCGCAAAAAGCAGCCGCTGCGCTCGATCAACTGCGCCGCGATCCCCGGGATGCTGATCGAGAGCGTGCTGTTTGGCCACGAGCAGGGCGCGTTCACCAGTGCGGACAAGTCCGCCCGCGGCGTGTTCGAGCAGGCCGATGGTGGCACCGTGCTGCTCGACGAGATCGGCGAGCTCGCGGCCCCGGCACAGGCCGCCCTGCTTCGCGTGCTCGAGACCAAGAAGGTGACGCGGGTCGGCGGCGATCGCGAGATCAGCGTCGACGTCCGCGTGATCGCGGCGACCCACCGCGACCTCGAGGCGATGGTCGACGCCGGCAGGTTTCGCCAGGATCTGCTGTATCGGCTCAACACGATGACGCTGCGGATCCCGCCGCTGCGCGAACGCGTCGACGAGATCCGCCCGCTCGCCGAGCGGTTCCTCAAGGACGCGTCGCGCCAGGCGGGCACTGACGTCCGGTCGATCGCCCCGGATGCGATGGCTGCGCTCGAGGGCTATGCGTGGCCGGGGAACGTGCGCGAGCTCCGCAACGTGATCGAGCGCGCGGTCGTGCTCGCCAGTGGCAAGGCCGTGACGCTCGCCGAGCTCTCGGACCGCGTCCGCAGCGGTGCGCCAGCGCCGACCAGCGACTCCGAATCCGGCGAGGACTCCTCGGACTATCGCGAGCACGTGCGCCGCTACGAGGCCAAGCTGATCGTCGCCGCGCTGCACAAGGCGGATGGCAACCAGACCGAGGCCGCTCGTGCGCTCGGCCTGCCGCTCCGCACCCTGGTCCACAAGATCAAGGTCTACGGGATCAAGAAGAAGTTCGACCGCTGACGCTGCGTGATCGCGCAACGGGTTGCGTAGCCCGCGCCCGGCGCCGCGAGCAGTCTCGCCAGGTTGGGCGCCGGCCCAACCCTTGCCTATGTGTGGTCCCACAAGGAGTACGCAATGGGCTTTCTCGACAACTTGAAGAAGAAGATCGGTAACGCGACGCAGGCCGCGCCTCGGCACGTGCAGGCTGCGCCCGACCCCGTGCCGGAACAGATCGACGAGGTCGACGACCCCGACGATGCGCCGTCGTTCGATGTGGCGGGCTTCGATCCCGACGACGAGGACTCGTTCTTCAACGCCGTTCTCCACATGGAATCGGAGGGTCAGTTCGGCGGCACCGACGAATCGCGCGCCGAGATCCAGCAGCGCTTCGGGATCCGGGACCGCGGTCACTGGCACACGGTGAAGGCGTCGGTCTACGCGCTGCTGATCCGCAAGTACGGCTCGATGGAAGAGGTCGGGCAGCAGGAGATCAACTGGCGGAGCGGCCAGATGCAGCGCCACATGCAGGGCCAGATCTCGAAGGCGCAGGCCGGGGGTGGCTTCAAGCCGGTAGAAGGCGTGTCGCTCGAGGCGTGGGCAGCGATCAACGCGTCGATCGTCAGCGGCGCGAACCCCGAGGATCTGCTGACGGGCGCCGGCATCGACAGGGCACGCTGGGAGCGCGTGTCGGCCGAGTGGAACGCGGCGATGGCGCGCGACACCACGTTCGCGATCACGACCATCTACGGCAACGCGTTCCAGGCGGCGTCGAAGGGCAAGTACGGCGACTACGCGCGTGAGGCGACCGCCGCCCGCGCTGCGAACCGCGAGCTCGCGATGGAGCCCCCGGTCTCGCTCGAGCAGTACTGGGAGATCATGTACGAGCAGAGCTATGCCGCGAAGCAGGGCACCGATCCGGTCGCCGCGCTCAAGTCGTGCGGGCTGTCGATCGTCGACTGGACCGACCTCGGCACGTTCATGGGCTACTTCTTTCACCGCACCGGCGTGCGCCATCACGCCGAGTACGAGGTGATCCACAAGCGGGTGGAGGCGAAGTACGCCGCGAAGCATCCCGGTGTCACCGCCGACGTGGCCATCGCGTTCTGATGAGTGCGATCGCACGTTGGGAGGGCTTCCTCGCGCAGATCGCGGAGCGGCATCGCGACGTGCTCGCGGAGGCCGAGCGCACGGCCCGTGAAACGGTCGCCGCGATCGCCACGGGAGGAGATCCGGTGCCGCTCTCGCACACGCTGATGGGCATGGCGTCGCGGCTGCTCGATCTCGAGACCCGGATCATGGACACCTGGCATGCCAAGGTCGACGACCTGATCGCGATCCCGGATCGCCCGCGCGAGTATGCAAAGGGCCAGGCCGTGAAGCGCGCGCTCGAGGATCGACGCGACGAGCTCGAGCCGCGGATGTTCGCCGAGCTGGCGCGCCAGCGGTTCGCGCACGCGTCGGCGACGCTCGAGCCAGTCGCGTGCAGCTGCGGCACGCAGTACGCGGCGCCGATCTCGTTCCGGATCACCGAGGTCCGCTGCGTCGCGTGTGGTGCCGTGCTGGTCTACGAGCCGAACGAGCTGATGCAGAGCGTCGCCGCGATCGGGACGCATGCGCTCGCGCAGGAAGCCGCGACCACCGAGTGGCGGGCGATGCGCGCCGCGGAGCGCAGGCTGCACGACGAGCGACCGCCGCACGCGCTGCACGCGGTCGTCGACTACGAGCGCGCCCAGATCGCGTACTGGCGCACGTACCTAACCGCGCGCGCGCAGCTCGAGCCCGAGCTCGGCCGCGATCTCGCGATGGAGGTGCGATCGCGGATGGAGCAGTGGTACGTGGCGTCGGCCGAGTACGAGGAAGCGTGGGTCGCTGCAGGGCGGCCGCGGGCGGCCTAGCTAGGGAGTGTCCCTGAATAGGGTCATGTGGTTTCGATCGGTTGCGACGCGTCACGCCGGAACGACGTCGTGGATCGACCCACCTCCGCACGCTGCTGTCGTCGCCATTGGCTGCGCGCTGCTCTGGTTGCGAGATCTAGGCACCGTGGACGTGATGTCGTGATCGTCGTCGTGATCGTCGTCGTGATCGTCCCCGTGATCGTGGCCGTGCACGTGAACGGGAACGCTATCGTGATCGTGATCCGACCCGTTGACGGGAGTCACGCAACCCGCGCCGTGTGGCCGATGCGCGGTCCTGCTCAGCTTCCAGAAGCTTATACCAGCGCTCGATTGAGTTCCTCGCGTTCGCACGCCGGTCACTCCAGCGCATTCCCAAGGGCCATGCCGCCTGGTGGATCAACACCCTCGATCCGCGCAGTCGGTCCACAAAGCATCGCCGAAGGAGCCGGCAAGATTGCTCGAGAGGGTGGATGCCATGCTTGATCGACCCTGATCGTCAAGGGGGGCGTTCACGTGCACGGCCACGATCACGGGCCCGACCACGATCACGATCACGATCAATCAGGGACAGTCCCTGGCTAGTTCAGGACGATCGTCACGTTCGTGATCGTGCCGGCGACCACCGGGACCGCGCCGGTGCCCACCGACGCGCCCGTGGTGGTCAGCATCGTCGTGCCCGCGCCGACCTCGACGTTCGGGAAGAACACCTCGTGGCCGATGGCGCCGGGCTCCCACGCGGTGGTCGCGACCGCCTGGGTCGGGCCGTGGGCCGCGCTGATCAGCAGCTGGCGCGGCGTGCCGACGACGTGCACGAACACGTGGCCGCGTGCGGGGTTGATTGCTTCGCCGATCGCGGTGGCCTGGCGCGCGGTGGTGAAGCCGCGGCCGCTGAACTCGCCGCCGACCGCGAAGATCACCTGCTTGTTCGCGACCGCGATGCCGGGCAGCGTGTAGGGCCCGGGGGGCGTCGTGCACGCCGAGTCGTCGGTGCCGGGCGTGATGTCGACCAGCGTGATCGCCTGGTCGGGGACGCAGACGTCGAACCGGCCGTTCGGGGCGGTCGTCGACGTCGAGGCGCCCGCGCGGACGCGGAACACCGCGCCAAAGATCCCGCAGAACGAGGCGTCGTCATCCCAGTCGACGTACTCGCCAGTGAACCGGACCTCGGATCCGCACGCGCCGTTGTCGATGTCGACCACCGTCATGTCGATCGGCGCGTCGATCGATCCGCCATCGTCACCGCACGCGGCACACGCCCCGAGGAGCGCGACAAGCAAGCAGGCTCGAACCATGGGGGCACGCTAGCAGACAGCTGCCGGCCTCCCTATCGCGCGTGTCACATCAGGCGGCACGGGCTACTATCGTGCCCGATGAACCGCGTCCTGGCGTGTGCCGTCGTGCTGGCGAGCCTGCCCGTGCTTGCGGGCCCGGTTCGCAAGCCGCCCACCGCGGCGTACCCGGGCGATGCGCTGAACGCCTTCGCCGAGGCGGTGCTCGCCGACAAGCGCGGCGATCTCGACACCGCGAAGCGGCGCTACCTGGATTCGAACCGGCTCTCGCCGCAGGCCCACACGTTCTACAACCTCGCCGACGTCTACCGGCGGATGGAGCAGCCCGAGCACGCGGTCGAGGCGCTCGCGAAGTATCTCGAGCTCGCACCGGCGGCGGCGGATCGCACGCAGGTCGAGAAGCTGGTCGCCCAGCTGTCACGCGAGGCCACGGTCGTGATCGACGGCGACGACTTCGACGGCGTGATCCTGGTCGACGGCAAGCTCGTCGGTCCGTCGCCGGCGGTCCTCCAGTTGCCGGCCGGGACCTACCTGACCGACCGGATCTCGCCGACCAGCTTCGAGTCGCGCATCGTCACGCTGCGCGCACCGCGTGCCGAGCACGTCAAGCTCGCAGGTTCGAACAAGCAGACCGGAAACGTCGTGCTCGCCGGCAATCGCGGACACCTGATCACCGCGTGGGACCACGACGGCGCGAGCTTGCGGATCCCGGGACGCTTGCAGCTGGCCCCCGGGCGCCACACGCTGACCCCGACGCGCGCGTGCGCGCCGATCGTCATCGACGTGCCACGCGAGCCCGCCGCGGTGGCGTACGTGTTCGTCGACGTCAAGGCAACCGAGACCGGTTGCTTCCCGATCTCGACCAAGCTCCAGACGCTGCGCCTTGGAGCAAGGCCTTGACCGGGCGCGTGCTGATCCTGCTCGTCGCCCTGATCGCGGTGGCGGAGGCCAGGCCGCAACGCAAGAAGGCGTCCGACAAGTTCGCCCAGGCCGCGAGCGAGGCGTTCGGCGCGGCGGTTGCCGCCGATACCAAGGGCGATCTGCGGGAGGCGCTCGGCCTCTATCAGACGGCGGTCGCGATCTCGACCGCCTCGAGCACCGCGTACAACCTCGCCGATGTCGTGCGCCGGCTGTCG
>JBBJLY010000268.1:0-11182 GCA_037720695.1 Kofleriaceae bacterium
AGACGGATCGGACAAGTCAGACCAGATCGGATCAGTCAGACCAGAACGGTCTCGGTGCAGACCGGGTAGATGGGTGACGTTTCTGACCGGGCACATGGGTGACAGCTGCTAGGGCCGTGCCTGGAGGGCACATGCCCTGGAACACGAGGACACCCATGGATCTACGAACTGAAATGATGAAACGGCTCGCAAACGGCGAGCGGCTCACCGACCTGTGTCGCGAGTACGGCATCTCACGCAAGACCGGCAACAAGGTCAAGAAGCGCTTCGACGAGCTCGGCATTACGGGGCTGGCCGACAAGTCTCGCGCGCCGAAGGTCATCCCGCACAAGTCATCTCGTGAGCTTGTCGAGTTGGTCGTTGCAGAGCGCAACAAGCATCCGACCTGGGGACCGAAGAAGATCAAAGAGGTCCTGGAGCGTCGCCTTGGCAACAAGCTTCCGTCGATCAGCACCGTCGGGTGCGTGCTCTTACGCAATGGACTCGTCACGCCGCGCAAGGTTCGTCTACGGCACAAATCGACGACGGCGATGACGTTGCGCCCGGCGCTGGTGCCAAACGACGTCTGGTGTATCGACTACAAGGGCCAGTTTCGGCTTGGAGACGGGACGTACTGCTACCCGCTGACGATCACGGACCAGTGCAGTCGGTTCATCCTCGGCTGCGAGGGAATGGGAGCGATCAGTGATGAGGAGGCACGCGAGGTTTGCGAGAGCATCTTCCGCACGTTCGGCCTGCCACTCGCTATGCGGTCTGACAACGGCGTGCCGTTCTCGTCCGTCGGGTTGGGAGGCCTCACCAAGTTGTCGGCGTACTGGTTACGGTTGGGCATCGCACTCGAGCGGATTCGACCAGCACATCCCGAGGAGAACGGGCAACACGAACGGATGCATCGAACCCTGAAGGCCGAGACCACGCGCCCGGCCAAGACGAACCTGCTCCAACAACAGGAGCGTTTCGACGCGTTCGTCGATGAATTCAACCAGGAGCGCCCTCACGAGGCCATCAACATGAAATTTCCAGCCGACGTTTTCGTGCCGTCGTCACGAGCGCACCCGAAGAACCTCCCGGAACTCGATTACCCAACCCATGACGACGTGGTCGTCGTGAACCGCTACGGCCACCTCCGCTTCGGTGGCCGCCAGGTCCAGCTGACAAGCGCGCTCGCTGGTCAACCCGTCGGTGTCCGCGAGGAAATGGACGGTCGATGGCTCGTTTCGTTCGCGAGCCTCGACCTTGGGCACGTCGAACGCGATCGAACCTTCACTCCCATCAACCCCTCAGTCCCTCCAGACGCCAACTGACACGTCACCCATGTGCCCGGTCAGAAACGCCACCCATGTGCTCGGTCAGAAACGTCACCTATGTTCCAGGTTGCACACTCGGGGAAGCAGCCGCTTGAAGACTTTTGCGACAACAACCTTGATTCCCACCGCGGGGCGAGCGTTTACGTTTGGGTTTACGTTTACGTTTACGTTTATTGCTGCGGCGTCGGCAACTTGTCGAGATCGATCTGGCTGAGCGCCATCCGGATCAGCTGTGACTTGTTGGCCTTGGTCCAGCCGCGGCGCTTGAGCTCGGCGACCTTCGCATCGAGCTCCTCGAGATCGCGCGTGTAGATCGAGATGCAGATCACCTTGTAGTGGGTCGGCTTCTGCTTCGCGGGCCCGGTCGCGACGCGGCGGCGCGGCGTGGCAGCGTCGTCGTCGCCGGTGGTGGCGATCCGGCGACCGTAGTACTCCTCGCTCAGGATGGCGTCGGCATCGCTCAGCGGGTCGTGAGCCATCAGCTTGTCTTCCTTCATCACAGACCTCCCGCCGCGGCGACGGCAGGCTCGGGGTGAAATGTCGCCGCCTCGCGCGCTGTCGTCGAGATGATCCAGTCGCACACGCGGTTGTAGTCGGCGGCGCCGTGCGAGACCGGCGCGTACTCGAAGATCGTCTTGCGATGGCTCGGGGCCTCGGCGAGCCGCGTGTTGAGCCGGATCGGCTCGAGACACTTGTGCTTGAAGTGGCCCTGCAGGGTCTCCAGCACCTCGCGCGCGAGTCGCGTGCGGCCGTCATAGAACGTCGGCAGCACGCCAGAGATCCGGACCGCGTGACCGAGGTGGCGCTCGACATCCTTGATCGTGCGGAGCACCTGCTTGACGCCGACCAGCGCCAGGTAGTCGCAGGTGACCGGGATCAAGACCTCGTCGACATACGACAGCGCATTCTGGTTCAACAGATTCAGCGATGGACCACAGTCGATGATCACGTAGTCGTACCGGCGCGACACCTGCATCAGGTTGAGCCGCTTCGACAGCATCTTCGACCGCGCGTCGGTGTTCTGTCGCGCGAGCCAGATCTCCGCTGCGGCGAGCGTGGCGTCCGACGTGATGACGTCGAGGTGCTGGCGGACGGGGACCGCGGCGTCCGTCGGATCCTCGCCCTCGACCAGCACGTGGTAGAGCGACTTCTCGCCGGCGACGCCGAGCGAGACGCCGACGTTGCCCTGCGCATCGGTGTCGATCAGCATCACCTCGTGCTCGCGCTCCGCGAGACCGGCCGCGAGGTTGACCGCGGTCGTGGTCTTTCCAGTGCCGCCCTTCTGGTTCAGGATCGCGATCCGGCGCGCGCGTTTTGCGCGATACGCCTCCACGCCGAGACACTCCTTGCGACACTCGAGGGAGCAATAGTGGTTGCGCTGGCCGTCGGGGGTCATCGCGATCTGGAACACGAAGGCTGGCTTGAACGCCTGCCCACAGCCGCTACACGTCTTCTCCATGCCCTTATCGAAGCGGCATCGTCGGAAACGGGGCAACTTTTCGGCGCTATAGTCGCCGCGTGAGCTCGATCGCGCGACAGGTCGTGGCCGAGGGAGACACCGCAGAGCGGGTCGCCGCGTCGCTCGTCGATCAGCTCCGTGCGCCGGACCTGCGGTTCGCGATCGTATTCTCGGAGAGCACCCTCGAGCTCGCCACGATCGCGAACCGGATCCAGCGCGGGCTGTCGCCGGCGGCGGCGGTCGGCGCAACGGCGGTCGGCGTGGTCGGCCCGGCCACAGCTTCGCGCCTGCCACGTGCGGTGGCACTCGGGCTCTACGGCGACCAGATCCGCGTCGGCGTCGGGGTCGCGCCGGAGCTGCCGAAATCCGCGCTGACGCGCAGCCGCGATGCGGTCCATCGCGCCGCGACCGCACTGGGCACCACCGCCGCGGCGCTCGACGCCAGACTGCACGTCGGGATCACGCTACTCGACGGGCGCTGCGGTCACGAGGAGGCGTTCTGCATCGGCAGCGCGGCGGCGGCGCCCCAGATCCGCATGGTCGGCGGCACCGCCGCGGTCGAGGTCCAGTCACCGCGCGACGCGTATATCTGGGCGATGGGCGAGGTGCTGGTCGATGCCGGCATCGTGCTCGTGCTAGAGAGCCTGCTGCCATTCCATGCCGTGACGTCGTCCCACCTGCTGCCAACCGAGGTCAAGACGGTCGTCACGGTCGCCGATGGCCGCGTGATCTCCGAGCTCGATGGCCTGCCGGCGGTGTCGCGGCTGCGTGACCTGGTGGCGCCCCTCGGGGGCCGGCTCGACGAACTGCACGCCAGCTACTCGTTCGCACGCTACATCGATGGCGCACCGTATGTTCGCTCGATCTCGCACATCGAGGGCGAGCGGCTGTATCTCGCGTGCGCAGTCGAGGTCGGTCACGTCCTGCGCGTGATGCGGCCCGGCGACCTGATCGGGACCACGACGCGCGACCTCGCGGTCGCTGCCGAGCGCGTCGGTGGCGAGCTGGCAGCGCTCCTCGCGTTCTCGTGCATCGCGCGCCACCGCGAAGCCGCGGCGCGCGGGATCGGCGACCAGCTGGCCGGCGCCTACGGCGCCTATCCAAGCGTCGGATTCCAGACGTTCGGCGAGCAGTCCAACATGCTGCTCGTCAATCACACGCTCACCGGGCTCGCGATCGGTGTATCGCGATGAGCGACCGCGAGGCCGAGCTCGAGGGCGAGCTCGCCGCGGCCAAACGGACGATCGATGTCCTGATCGCGCGCCTCGAGCGGGCCGGTACCGCCACCCCGACGCAGACCGAGCTGTTCGACGCCGCGGTGCGCCTCGGTCATGTCGTCGAGGAGCGCACCCGAGAGCTCGAGGAAGCACGTGCCGAGTTCCGCGCCCTGCGCGCCAACCTCGATCAGATCGTCCGCCAGCGCACGCGCGCGCTCGCCGAGTCCGAGGCCCAGTTACGGACCAAGAATGCCGAGCTCGAGCGCCAGAGCACGATCAAGGCAGAGTTCATCTCGATCGCCTCGCACGAGCTGCGCACGCCCCTGACCAGCATCGTTGGTTACCTCGACCTGTTCTCCGAGGGCAGGTTCGGCGAGCTCCCCACGTTGATGGAGCGACCGATGTCGTCGGTCCGCCGCAACGCGCACCGCCTCAAGCGCCTCGTTGATGACATGCTGAGCGTCAGCCGCATCGAGGCGGGCAAGCTGACGCTGCGGCGCGAGCACGTCGACCTCGGCGACGTCGTGCGCGATGTCATCACCGAGCTCCAGCCGCTCGCGAATGCGCGCTCGCAACACGTGCGGTCGCACATCGAGCCCATCGGGCCGATCGATGCCGACCGCGACAAGCTGCATCAGATCGCGGTCAACCTGGTGTCGAACGCGATCCGTTACACGCCCGAGCACGGGGAGATCGACGTCTGCGTCGACGAGGCGCCGCGCGAGCGCTACCCCGGTGGCTGGGCGCGCCTTCGCGTGCGCGACAACGGCGTCGGGATCGCCGAGGAAGATCGCCAGCGGATCTTCGACCCGTTCCTGCACGCCCAGCCAGCGAAGTACCACACGTCGGCAGGCCCCGACTCTGCAGGGCTCGGGCTCTACATCGCGCGCGGCCTGATCGAGCTCCACGGCGGCCTGATCACCGTCGACTCGACACCCGACGTGTTCACCGAGTTCACGGTGCTCCTACCGTTTCGCCACAAGGTCCACCGCGGCGACACGGACCCGGTGCTGCGCTCGCCGCCCGAGTCGTAGAGCGCACCACCGGTCACACGACGAAAAAACGGAGGCCGATCAGGGCCTCCGTTCACCTCACCGACACCTGCCGGCGGTGCTTACTTCTTCTTCTTGACCGGCTTCTTCGCGGCCGGCTTCTTCGCGGGCGGAGCCTTCTTGGCAGGCTTCTTGGCGGGCGGGGCCTTCTTGACCGGCTTCGCGGGCTTCTTGGTCGGGGCTGGCTTCTTGGCCGGCGCGGCCTTGGCCGGGGCCTTTGCGACCGCCTTGGCAGGTGCTGCCTTCGCGGGTGCTGCCTTGACGGGGGCCGCCGCCTTGACCGGCGCGGCCTTGGCGGGGGCTGCCTTCGCCACGGCGACCGGGGCCGCGGGCTTCTTGGAGGTCTTGGCCGTCTTGGCCTCGGCCTTGAGCTTCTTGTTGCGCTCGTCGGCTGTCTTCTGGGCCTCGTCCATGCGCGACTGCGCCGCGCCACGAGCGCGCAGCACGGCGGCCTCGACCTCCGCCTTGGTACGCGAGGGCATGGTTGGCGCCGAGGCGTCCGCCTTCTTCGCGCGCTTCTTCTTCTTGACCTCGCGCGGGACCGGGATCTCGCTGATGTCAGGCATCCGCGACGCGAGATCGCCGCGGTTGTGGACCAGGATCCGCGAGCCACCGTCGTGGAAGATCACCTCGACCTTGTTGTCGGGGAGCAGCTCGATCACGAACCCGATGTCAAAGATCGGGTGGTGGATGACGTCGCCCTCTTCGTAGGCGTCGCGGATCGAGTACGGCCGGCAATTCGCCAGGTCGCCCTCGGTCGCGCGCCCCATGGCGTCGTCCCAGGTGACCCGCTTGGTGGTTGAACGCTTCGCGCCGCCCTCGGCACCCTCCTCCACACCATCACCTCGGGGCTTGCGGTACGCGTGGACTTCCCCGCACACCACGCACTGCACGCGACGAACCTCGTCCTCGTACATGCTGATGATCGTGTGGGTCGTGTCCGCCTTGCAGCGGGGGGACGGGCAGTACGCCTCGATCTCTCCACCCACTTCATCGGCGTCTTCTTCGAAGATGGAATCCATCGTTCCTAGCCCTCTTTCGGACAAGCCCAACTAACCGAAACTTCTGTCAATCCGGCGCTGTGCGCTGAATCCGGAGTGACCTAAGTGTCACTTAGCCCCTTAACACGATCCCCGACAAGCAAGCAACCTTGGGGACTTACAAGTGTTGGGGAACGTGTCAGGATCTCGCAGCGTGCGTCGCCTGATCGTAGTGAATGCCTTGATCTTCGCGGTCTTGGCAGCGGCGGCAGCGCTTGCCTACTACGGCTACTCCGCGACCACGGAACAGACCTCGCGCGACCGGGAGCTCGCGCTGATGCAGGACCTCGCCGAGGAGAAGGTCCTGAACATCGAGTCCCTGATCGCCGAGGCCGACATCAAGCTGATGCGCGAGGTGAAGCTCGACGACATGAGCACGCTGAAGGGGCTGCCCGCGACCACCGGGGCGGCGGTGGTCTCGGTCTACGTGCTCGACGAGCAGAAACAGCTGGTTCCGGATGGCTTCGTGCGTGTCGGCAAGCAGAACCCGACCCCAGCCGAGGCGATCCAGGAGCGCAAGAACGGGGTCGCGATGCGGGACTGGTTCCTGACCCGGATCGTGCCCCTGCTGCCGCTCGACAAGCAAAAGGACGGCGTCCGCGGCCACCTCTACCTGAACGGCACCGACAAGCCGGCGAACGTCGAGGGCAAGCCCTATCTGTTCTCGTTCATGAAGCGGGTGTCTGGCAACCGGACGTTCTACGTCGTGATCGAGGACGATCTCGTCCACGTGGTCGGCACGCTGTTCCCGCAGTTCTTCACGATCTCGAACAAGCGGCTGTACCAGGTGGTCGACGAGAATGGCGTCGTTCGCTATGGCGAACAGTTCGGCGAGCTGTCCGAGGGGCTCGTGGTCGGGCGGCCATTCGTCGACACGGTCGATGGCTGGCTGCTGCGTGTCGCGCAAAAGGACCTCGGGGACAAGACCACCCTCGCGCGCAAGCGGCTCGTCAACTCGATCCTGATCGGCGGCGCGGTGACGGTGATCCTCGCCGGCCTCGCGGTGCTCGGGTTCGCGATCCGGCGCGAGCGACGACTGAACGAGCTCAAGAGCGAGTTCATCTCGAACGTGTCGCACGAGCTGAAGACGCCGCTCTCGATCATCTCGATGTTCGGCGAGATGCTCGCCGAGGGCCGGACCAAGAGCCCGGAGCAGGCTCACGAGTATGCCGAAATCATCTGGCGCGAGAGCGTGCGACTCGGCCGCCTGATCGACAACGTCCTCGACTTCGCGAAGATCGAGCGCGGGATGGGCAGCTACGAGTTCTCGGAAGACTCCGATCTGACCGGCGTCGTCGAGACCGCGATCGAGCTGTCGAGCCGGCGCGTCGCGGCCGCCGACATGCAGCTCGAGAGTCACCTCGAGCCCGACCTGCCGCTGATCCGGCTCGACGGCAATGCGTTCACGCTCGCGGTGCTGAACCTGATCGACAACGCGATCAAGTACGCCGTCACCGGCAAGAAGATCGAGCTCGACCTGCGCCGCGACGACAAGCGCATCGTGCTGTCGGTCCGCGACTTCGGCGCCGGCATCGACCCCGAGGAGCACGAGCGGATCTTCGAGCGGTTCTATCGCGCACGCGCGATCCGGCTGAAGCCGATCCGCGGCTCGGGGATCGGACTCGCGCTCGTCCAGCACATCGCGCGAGCGCACGGCGGCGACGCCAGCGTGGAGAGCGTGGTCGGGCAGGGGTCCACGTTCCGCATCTGGCTGCCGATCGATGGTAAGAGGTAGGGCGTGACCGACGTCGAGGGCGCCCGCAAACGCATCCTGGTGATCGAGGACGAGCCAGATATCGTGCGCGGGCTTCGCGACGCCCTGACGTTCGAAGGGTTCGACGTCGAGGCGCGCGGAACCGGTGCGGAGGGCCTCGTGGCCGCGATGGACTGGGCTCCCGACGCCGTGCTGCTCGATCTGATGCTGCCCGATGACAACGGCTATCGCGTGTGCGAGACGCTGCGCCAGCGCGACGAGACGGTGCCGATCATCATCCTCACTGCCAAGGCGCAGGAGAGTGACAAGATCCGCGGCCTCGAGGCCGGCGCCGACGACTACGTGACCAAGCCGTTCTCGGTCGCCGAGTTGATCGCGCGGATCAAGGCGATCTTCCGCCGCCAGACGCGGATGTCCTCGCACGCCGACGAGACGTTCCCGATCGGCGCGTGGACGATCAACGCGCGCAAGCACACGATGAGCAAGGGCCGCACCAGCAAGCGGCTGACGTTTTACGAGCTCGAGGTGCTGAAGCTCCTGCGCGAGCGCAGCGAGGAGACCGTGTCGCGCGACGAGCTGCTCGAGAAGGTGTGGGGCATCCAGGCGTCACCCACGAGCCGCACGGTCGACAACTTCATCGTCAAGCTGCGCCGCAAGCTCGAGGAAGACCAGAAGAACCCGCGGCACATCCTCACGGTCTACGGCCTCGGCTACAAGCTCGTCCCGTAGTCGTCCTCAGGGGCGGAACGTCGGGATCTTGGTCGTCGCGCGCGCGACGTTGGTGCTCGCGATCACCGCCTCGAGCGCGCCGGGCTTGTACGGCGGCGTGAACACGGTCTCGATGTTGAGCGAGCTGCGCAGCGGGTCTGGCACGGTGCCAAAGGCGATGAGCACGCCGAACCAGCCTTGCTCGCGGATCGCGTGCAGTCGCATGACATCCATCGGCGACATCGCGTCGAAGTCGGCGATCAGCATCTGTGCGCGCGGCGGCGGGTCCAGCACCAGTGCGGCGACGATCTGTTCGACCGTTCGCGCCGCCTGCCAGATTGCCCCGCGCCGTTTGACCTCGGCCTCGATGTAGCCCGCGAGCGCATCCTGTGCGTAGACGAGCACACGGATCGCATCACCGGTCGGGGACGACTTACGCCCGAGCACGTTCGGGTGGGTCATGTCGCCAGCATGGTCGACATTGCGGTGCGCGGCCATCCCTATGTCGCCGAATCTGGGCACCGACCGAAAACCGGTCAGTCAGCGTCGAGGTGACCGGTCAGCTTGAGCTTGTTCTTGGCCGCCTTTGCCAGCTTGCTGCGGGGGCGCTCTTCGATGATGCCCTCGAGCAGCTCGGCGCCGAGCCCCTCGTTGGCACCGGCGCCCGACTCGATGAGGCGGAAGCCCAGCGCGTAGATCGCCTCGTCGGTGACGTCCTTCTCGCGGTTGAGCTGGCGCGCGACCGGGTAGCCCTTGGCCGCGAGCCGCGAGAACTGCTCGAACACCGGATCGTCCGCGCGGGCGCTGCGCAGGATGCCCTCGCCGGCCGCCTCGAGAGATAGCACTGCCAAGAAGAACCGCTGATCGTCGTCGATCGCGGCATCGAGGTCGGCGCGCGAGCGCAGCAGCGGCTTCAAGCTGCCGAACGCCTCGATCGACTTGCCAGCCTTGCGGAGGCGTCGCGCGCGGTCGAACAGCAGCTCGACGTGTCGTCCGGGTGCGAGGTCCGCGATCAGCTCGGCGAGTACGCGCTCGAGCACGATCTGATCGGCGGTGATCTTGGACTTGTGGTGGAGCTCGACGTATTCGCGCACGCGCTCGACCAGCTCGTCGAGCGCCTGGTTCGAGATGTGGCCGCGGTGCGATCGCAGGACGCTCGCGTAGCGCCGCGCCACCTGCTCGTCGCGACTGGCCAGCAGCGCGCGCGTCACCGGCAGCACCGACTCCGGGGCCTTGGCCAGCCCGCGGGTCGCGGCATCGCGAGCAGTCGGATCCGCCCCGGCCATCGCCTCGACCAGGTTCTTGATCGTGGAGGCACCGCTGCCGGCGGGCATGCGCTCCATCGCGAGCTTCTGCGCCGCGACGTTCTTCGACCTGGTCAGCGCGGCGAACTGCTTCGCGAGCGACTCCGGGATCCGCGCGCCGCGCAGCGTGTCGACGGCCGACTGCGCCACCGCCGGATGGGCGCGGTTGGCTTTTGCGATCCGCGCCTCGATCACGTTCTCCGTCCCGTTGGCCGCGCTCGCGGCGCCGATCCGGCGGACGCCGGCGATCGCGGCGAGCCGGATCGGCCGGGGCTGTTCCTCGTCGGCGTACTTCAGCAGCAGCGCCTGGGTCGACGGGCGCGCGAGGTAGCCGATCAACCGCAGCAGACTGCCGAGCGTGGCCGCGCCACGCGCGACCTCGGGATCACGCATCGGGTCCGGTGGTGAAGTGTCCGCATGGGTCGGCTTGCCCTGCTTCGGCTTGCCCTGCTTCAGCTCGCCCTGCTTCCGCTCGCCCTGCTTCGGCTTGATCTGCGCCGCCTTGTGCGCGCGCGTCCACGCCTTTGCGAGCTCCTTGTTGGCGTCGCCGGCGCGCGTGACCGCTGTCTTCTCGATCAGGTTGGCGACCTTGTCGTTGCCACTGTCGAGCTCGGCGCGCACGAGCTGGAGCGCTTGCTCTCCGAACTCGTCGTCGGCGAGCTGATCGAGCACGGCCTCGACCGCCGGCTGGGTCCCGCGACGTAACAGCAGCTGCGCCATCACGCGGCGTGCGGCGATCGGTCCCGCGCTGATCTCCTTGCGCAGCGGGCCCTCTGCCGCGGCGCCCTGCTGGGAGAGCACCTGCGCCGCACGCTCCGCGAGCGCGTCATCGTCGCCGCGCAGCAGCGGGACGAGCTGCTGTGCGATCCCCGTGGCACCCATGTCGGCGAGTCCTTCGAGCGCGATCCGGCGGACCTCCCCATCGCTGTCGGCCAGACACGTGGTCAGCGCCAGCTCCACGGCCTTGTCACCCTTGCCGACCGCGGACAGCACGGTCGCGGCTGCCGCGCGTAGCTCGACACGCTCGGACTCGAGCAGATCGATGATCGCCCCGCCTAGGTTCTTGGCCATTGGCGGACACGATATCGACGGGGCTCAGCCCATGTAAAGGCCCGTCGCCCAGGCCACGAGCCCGGCCACGGTGATCCCCAGCCCGACGAGCGTAGGGCGCCGCACCCAGCGACCGTCGTCCGCAAGTCCGCGCACGAGCAGCACCGCGATCCCGGCGAGCCACGCGACGATCCCGAGCACGGCGAGCACGGTCGCGCCCACGCCAGGTCGAAGATCATCTGCGAGCCGCGCCTGATGCCACGCGAGGCGCGCGGGCCTGTTCAACCACAACACGATGTCGGTGTTCCGGCTCGACGGCAAGCACCTCGAG
>JBBJLY010000269.1:0-11178 GCA_037720695.1 Kofleriaceae bacterium
GGTTCCGTCGGAGCAGGCCGAGCAGCTCGGGATCGCGACCGTCGCGGTCGATGACATCGACTTCGCCGACGAGCTGCGGATCGCGATCGAGGAACGCGCGTCGCTGTCACCGGATGCGTTGACCGGCATGGAGCAGTCGCTGCGGTTCGTCGGACCCGAGACGCTCGAGACCAAGATCTTCGGCCGCCTTTCGGCCTGGCAGAACTGGATCTTCACCCGCGCCAACTCGACGGGCGAGCACGGCGCACTCACGCTCTACGGCCAACCTGAACGCCCGCAGTTCCAGTGGAAGCGGACCTGAGAGGAACCCCATGTCGACCGTGCTGACCGACGAGAAGATTCCGAACAACGTCAACCTCGGTGGCGACAAGCGCCTTCAGCGCGCGCTCGAAGCGTGGCAGCCGCAGTTCATCGACTGGTGGAAGCAGATGGGCCCGGTCGGCTGGCAGGAGAAGGACATCTACCTGCGCACCGCGATCTCCGTCGAGAGCGAGGGCTGGGCCAACTTCGACTACGTCAAGATGCCGGACTATCGGTGGGGCATCTTCCTCGAGCCCAAGGATCCGAACCGCACGCACGGCTTCGGCGATCTGCAGGGCCAGCCAGTGTGGGACGAGGTGCCGGGCGAGTTCCGCAACATGCTGCGCCGGCTGATCGTCACCCAGGGCGACACCGAGCCCGCGAGCGTGGAACAGCAGCGCGATCTCGGTGCGACCGCGCCTTCGCTGTACGACCTGCGCAACCTGTTCCAGGTCAACGTCGAGGAAGGCCGTCACCTGTGGGCGATGGTCTACCTGCTCCACACGTACTTCGGCCGCGACGGTCGCGAGGAAGCCGAGGAGCTGCTCGCCCGGCGCTCGGGTGATGCCGACAAGCCGCGGATCCTCGGCGCGTTCAACGAGCCGACGTCGCACTGGCTGTCGTTCTTCATGTTCACGATGTTCACCGACCGCGACGGCAAGTATCAGCTGTCTGCGCTCGCCGAGAGCGGCTTCGATCCGCTGGCGCGCACGTGCCGGTTCATGCTGACCGAGGAGGCGCACCACATGTTCGTCGGCGAGTCCGGCGTGCAGCGCGTGGTCAAGCGCGCGTGCGAGCTGATGAAGCAGGATCGCAACGGTGATCCACGCGCACTCGGCGGCATCGACCTGCCGACGATCCAGAAATACCTCCACCTCTGGTACTCGCTGTCGCTCGACCTGTTCGGCGGCGAGGTGTCGTCGAACGCGGCGGATGCGTTCGCGGCCGGCCTCAAGGGCCGCTACAAGGAAGACCGCTACGACGAGCACAAGCTGGTCGGTTCGCACTTCGCGATGGATGTCCTCGAGGGTGGCAAGGTCGTCCACAAGGATGTTCCGATGCGCACCGCCCTCAACGAGGTGCTGCGCACCGAGTACATCAAGGATTGCCAGCGCGGCGTCGAACGCTGGAACAAGACGATCCGCGACGAAGGCGTCGCGTTCGAGCTCACGCTGCCGAGCCACAAGTTTCACCGCCAGATCGGCATGTGGTCGAGCACCCAGTTCTCGCCGTCGGGCGAGCAGCTCGATGCCGCGGCGTGGGAGGCCCAGCGCGGCGCATGGCTGCCGACCGCCGAGGACGAGACGTACATCAAGAGCCTGATGCACCCGGTCTACGAGCGCGGCAAGATGGCGAGCTGGATCGCGCCGCCCAACAAGGGCATCAACGGGCTGCCCGGCGACTTCGAGTACGTGCGTCAGCCGTAGTCGGGCCGAGCGGCAACGCGAGCCCGGTCTTCACGCGCTTCAACACGACATGCGTGGTGAAGCTGCGCACGTTCGGGTCCGACAGCAGGTGCTCGCGCGTGAACGCCTCGTACGCCGTCATGTCCGGCACCGTCACGACGACGATGAAGTCGAACGGCCCGGTGACGTAGAAGCACTGCTGGACCTGCGAGCACGCGAGCATGCGAGCCGAGAATCGATCGAGGTCGGCCTGGCCTTCGCGCTCGATGTCGATCTCGACCACGCAGCTCACGGGCAGGCCGACGGCCTCGGGTGCGATCACCGCGATCTCGGCCTCGATCACGCGCGCTTCGCGCATTCGCTTGAGCCGGCGATGCACCGCTGCCGTCGAGAGGCCGACCCTGGCACCGAGGCTCTCCGCGGTGCACCGGGTGTCGCTCTGGTAGCGCGCGAGGATCTTGCGATCGAGCTCGTCGAGCTCGAGCTGCGGCGGTTTCTTCATGGCGGGGTGCGGGACGCAAGATAGCCGCATCCGCAGGCCCAACGACGCGAAAACACCGCGCGACGTTTTCACTAGAGTGCGATCCATGCAGACGCCTCTCCGACTCTCCGCGACCCGGATCGCGGCCGCGCGCCGCGAGATCGCACCGGCGCTGCGCGACACGCCGTGCTGGTCCAATGGTGGGCTGTCGCGCGCGCTCGGCTGCGAGCTGGTGGTGAAGGACGAGACCCGCGGTTCCCTCGGTTGCTTCAAGGGTCGCGGCGCCGATCTGTTCGTGGCGCAGTGGCGTGGCAGCGGGCCGCTGGTGTGCGCGAGCGCCGGGAACTTCGGGCTCGCGCTGGCCGATGCGGGGCACCGGCGTGGGGTCGCGGTCGTGGTGTTCGTCGCCACCACCGCGAGCCCGTTCAAGGTCGCGCGGATCCGCGAGCGCGGCGCCGAGGTGATCGAGCACGGGATCGACTTCGATGCGGCAAAGGCTGCGGCGCGCGCCCACGGCGGGATGTGGGTCGAAGATGGCGCCGAGGTCGCGATCTCGGAAGGGGCGGGCACGGTCGCCGCCGAGCTCGACGCGGGGCTCGATGCGATCGTCGTTCCGGTCGGCAACGGCGCGCTGATCGCGGGCATCGGCACCTGGCTGCGCGCGCATCACCCGCAGACCCAGGTGATCGGCGTGTGCGCCGCCGGCGCGCCGGTGATGCGCACGTGCTGGCAACACGGGCTCGCCGCGGCGCCCGCGAATGCGCGCGCGGACACCATCGCCGATGGCATCGCCGTCCGCGTCCCCGTCGCAGAAGCGGTCGCAGATCTCGCGCACGTGATCGACGACCTCGTGACGGTGGAAGACGCGGAGCTGCTCGCCGCGATGCGCAGCCTGCATGCACTCACCGGGATCGCGGCCGAGCCTTCCGCCGTGGCGGGCCTCGCCGCGATCGCCGCCGACCGCGACCGGTTCGCCGGCCGGCGCGTCGCCACCATCCTCACCGGCAACAACCTGACACGCGACCAGCACACCCGCTGGCTCGGCTAGGAGACCCCATGCTCGATCACATCTCGTTCGGTGTTCACGACCTCGACCGCTCCACCCGGTTCTACACCCGGGTGCTCGCGACGCTCGGCTACCAGCTTCACCGCGAGCTGCCCACCGAGGTCGCTTTCGGGCCCGCGGATGCCTGGACGTTCTTCCTCTATCCCGCCGACGCTACCGCCGCGGTGACCGGTGCACGCACGCATCTGGCGTTCCGCGCGTCGTCGCGCGCGGCCGTCCGTGCGTTCTACGATGCCGCGCTCGAGCTCGGCGCGACCGCGCTCGCCGATCGCCATCCCGCGGAGCGTCCGCAGTTTGGCGACGACTACTTCGGCGCCGTACTGCAGGACCCGGACGGCCACGCGGTCGAGGTGCTGACGCGCGCCGCCGACTGATCGTCACGCCCTCGCGATGGCCTACTCGCCGCCCATGCACGGATCGGAAGACGACTTCACGGGTGGGCCACCGCCCGGCGGCGCTTCGCCTTCGGGCGCGGGCGCGCCATCGGCGGGCATCGCTTCTGCCGAGCCCGCGGTGGGCTCGGGTGACATCGGTGGTGTGGCGGGCTTCTTGTTGCCGCCGCAGGCGGTCAACGCGAACGTGAGGACGAGCAGGCGAAGTCCGAGCATCCCGGGATAGTACGCGCACCACGGCCGCGCCGGACGTGGTGGACGCGTCGCTGCACCGTCCGGTGGCGGGACGACGCGACACCCATGTCATGCCGTCCTCGTGTGCGAGCCGCTCGCGGGCCCAGCTGGCAACGCGTCCGCGCCCACTTACAGCGTTCGATGTCCGAATGCCGGACATCCATGCGCAAGTTGCGCATAAATTCAGTCGTACTCGATTTAGCCGCGCGCTCGATGAACCCGCGCGCCGCGGTCGGTCCGATGGGCGCTGCCGCGGGCGACCTTTGGCGTACACTGCCCGGATGCGTGTTGCGGGATTCGCGGTGCTGCTGGTGGCGTGTGGTGAGCGTGGGGAATCGACCCGACCGATCGACATCGACATCGATGCCCCGACCCTGAGCGACGCGCTGTTGGACTTCGAGCACTGCGACTCGCCGGTGGGCACAGCGGCGATCACCGCCGCGCACCAGGACCTCCAGTCCCAGTACTCCCGGATGTACGTGGGTGGCTTCTTCTCGTCCAGCCTCCCGCTCTTCACGGTGCGCCCGTTCTTCACGAACGAGGCGCTGACGACGGTGCAGGACGTCATCGATTGCGCGGATGGCAGGGCGTGCACGGACGTCACCGGTGTTGGCTTCGTGGTCCACGTGACCATCGAGCGTGGTGCCGAGATCGGCGCCCACCCTGCGGAGATTCGCGATAGCGCGCATATGTGGGAAGCGAGCGGCACGGTCACGCTCACCGACCTCGTGTATCCCCAGGGCGTCGTCGGCCACGTGGCCGGATCGATCCACGTCGAGTCGGCTGATCCGCAGCTGACCATCGACGGCTCGTTCGATCACTCGTTCTGCCCCGCCCTCGTCAATACGGACCTGTTCTGAGATCGGGCGGCGCTCGCGGAGGCGGCTGCGCCCGCATCCTTGCCGGTCCCGAGGTCGCGGCGACGGACCGCACGCTGTAGCATCCACCACGTGGATGCGGAGCTGGTCGCCCGGGAACGCGAGCGCCTCGATGCCGAGGCCGCGCGCACGTCCGGCCTGCGCTGCGTGCGAATCGATGCGATCCCACCGGCGCCCGAGCTTCCCCGTGCGATCGCGAAGCATCGCTCGCGCTACGGCGCAGGTGAGTTTGACCTGATCGCAGTCGCAGGCAAGTACGCCGCGGTCGTGCAGCGCACCGCGTTCCATGATGGCGCGCTGATCCTGATCACCGACGGCGAAGCCAAGCGCGCGCGGGTGCGCGTGTACGGCGCGTGCCTGACGCGGGACGGCTCACTCGCCTACGCGATCTCGCGCGACGAGCGCACGGTGATCCGCTGCGACGTCGCAACAGGTGCAACGACGCCGGTCTATGTCGCCACCAGCAAGCTCGCCGAGGTGGCGCTGGTCGATGACCGCTACCTGTTCGTCGCCGGCTGGGACGCCACGCAGATCGTCGATCTCGAGGCGAGCGAACAGGGCGCGTTCACCGCGCTGGCGGGGATCAGCACGTGGCCGCGGCCGGCCCCGGCGATCGACACGATCCTCGACGGTCGCGTCGTGTGGCTGCGCCACGGCAACAGCCGCCACACGCTGTTCGCGACGGTCGTCGACGGTGAGCTCGTGCGGCTGGGGCAGCTCGGCATCGGGCTGGTGGTGGAGGAACGCGCCGGTCAGGTCTATGGCCGCACGCAGTTCCACGCGGTCCAGATCGAAGGCCTCGATGACCCGGTCGAGCCGCCAAAGCCCGTGCGCAAGCCAGCTGGCTCCTCGGGCGAGCTCAGGCTCACCGAGGAGCCTCTCCGTTCCCCGAGCCGCCCGCGGCGTGGCGCAAGAGGATCAAGCACCCGATCACGTTCTGGCGGATCGGCGCCGCGGGTCAGGTCATCGGCTTCGATGGCGAGCGCACGGCGAAGCTGTACTGGCTCGACCCCGCGAATCGCGTGCGCAGTCATGTGCTGGCGACCCAGCCGCGCAACTTCGACGCCGACGCGACGACGATCGCCGTGGCGCTCGCGAACCAGGTGACCCTGGTCGACCTCACCACCGCCGTCGCAAAGTCGTTCAAGACCAAGGGCACTTCGCTGACGGGGGTCGCGTTCGCGGCCGACGCGCGGCTGGCGGTGCTCGCCGAGGACGAGCTGCGGCTGACCGATCGACGCGGCCGCGTGATCCACGCCGTGAAAGGCACGAAGCTGCGTTCGGTCCAGGCGCTGCACGGTGGGCACACGCTGGTCGTGAGCGGGTGGGGCAAGCACAAGCTCGAGGTGTTCTCGGTGGTCGGCGAAAAGCTGGTGCGGCGGTTCCGCGCGCCGCTCGACTGGACGCAGAGCTACGCGGTCGGCGATCGCTACTTCGTCGAAGCCAAGACCGGCGCGTGGTTCGAGCTCGACCTCGCGAGCCTCGCGCGCTGACTATTTCTTGCGCGCCAGCAGGTCGCCGAACGTGCCGAGCTTAGAGCTGGGCTGTGCCTTGACGGCTTCCGCGACGTCAGCCTGCGTGCCGTCGTCGGACGCGGCGAGCGACAGCGAGATCCGCCGCTTGTCGTGATCGATCGCGAGCACGACGGCCTCGACGGTCTGGCCGGGCGCGACGACTTCCTTGGGATGATTGATCCGGCGGCCCGCGCCGAGCTCGCTGATGTGGACGAGGCCCTCGACCGAGGGTGCGATCTCGACGAATGCACCGAACGGCTGGAGCCGGGTGATCTTGCCGGTCACGCGCTGGCCCTCGAACAGGCTCGCGGTGGTGTCGCGCCATGGATCGTTGGCGAGCGCCTTGAGCGACAAGCTGATCCGCTCGCCCTTCTCGGACTTCTCGCCGGGCTCTACCTTGAGGATCGCGACGTCGATCTCCTGGCCGAGCGACAGCACGTCCTCGGGCTTCTCGACCCGCGCGTAGCCGAGCTCCGAGACGTGCAACATGCCCTCGATGCCGCCGATATCGACGAACGCACCGAACGGCTTGAAGCCGACGACCTTGCCGCGGATCACGGCGCCGGGGATCAAATTCTTGCGGGTCTCGATCGCGAGCTTCTGCTTCTCTTCCTCGACCAGCGCGCGCCGTGACAGCACCAGGTTGCGCGGCTCGTAGCGCGTGATCCGGAACGTCAGCCGCTGGCCGACGTAGACCGAGAGGTCCTCGACGAAGCGCGCATCGATCTGCGACGCGGGGCAGAACCCGCGTACGCCGGCGACATCGACCGAGAGGCCGCCCTTGACGACCTCGGTGACCATGCCTTCGACCGGGATCCCGAGCTCCTGGGCTTGCTGGAGCTCCGCGCTGGCCTGGGGGCCCCGGCCGAGCTTCATCCGCAGGGTCAGGACGCCGCCGGTGTCGGCGGTGACGCGGGCCTCGACGGTGTCGCCGACGTTGACGAGCAGTTTGCCCTCGGGATCGAGACCTGGCTGCGGTCGAGCGTGCCTTCGGCCTTGCCGCCGACGTCGAGAAACACGGCGTCCTTGCCGATCGAGATCACGGCGCCCTTGATGAAGTCGCCGACGCGCGGCCGCTTCTGGTGCGGCTTGCTACCCGCGGTCTCGGCAAACATCGCCGCGAAGTCTTCGTCCTGATCGGCCATCGCGGCGCACTCTACTCGGAGTCGCCCGGCCAGGCCACCGGGGCGACTCAGTTCGCGGAAGCGTGCACCGCCTCGGGCTTCGCAGCCTCGGGCGGCGCGACCGTCACGGTCGGCACCGCGGACAGATCGAGCGTGCTCGCCGACAGGTAGCCGACCTTGCGCATCGCCCAGTCCCACACCCGGGTCGGCGCGATCGCCTGGAACACCAGGATGAAGTTGGTGCTGAACGGCGCGACGTAGCGAGCCGACGGGCGGCGGGCGCGGACCGCGCGCGAGATCGCCTTTGCGATCACGATCGGATTCGAGGCGAACTTGTTCGCGAACTTCGACATGTCCTCGTACTTGCCGAGCGCGGCCGAGTACGGGGTGCCGACGAGCTGCTTGAGGTTCGTCGCGGCGGTGGCCTCGAAGTTCGTGCGGATGATGCCCGGCTCGACGAGCGCGACGTCGATCCCGAACGGCCGGAGCTCGTAGCGCAGCGCATCCGACAGCGACTCGACGGCGTACTTCGTCGAGTTGTAGACGCCGAAGTAGGGCAGGGTCATCCGGCCGCCGACGCTCGACACGTTGATGATGCGGCCCGCGCGGCGCGCCCGCATGCCCGGGATGAATGCGCGGGTGACATTCATCAGCCCGAACACGTTGGTCTCGTACTGGCGGCGCATCTCGGCGTCCGTGATCTCGGAGCTCGGGCCGAGAACGCCGAAGCCGGCGTTGTTGACGAGCACGTCGAGCCCGCGGGTGCCGGTCAGGTTGGCGACCTCGGTGACGGCTGCGTCGATCGAGGACTGCGACGTCACGTCAAGCACGAGCGTGTCGAGCCGCAGGCCGCCGGCTTCGGCCTTGAGCGTCGCGAGCTCGATGACCTTGCGGCCCGACGCGATGACGTGATGACCCTGGCGGGCGAGGTAGAGGGCGCTCTCGCGGCCGATGCCGGCGGTGGCGCCGGTGATGAGGATGGTCTTGGACGCGCTCGACATGTGAATCTCCTGAGTTTCGCGGGTTCGAGGAATGAATGTTCATTCCGTTAGACAGCAAACAAAGCAACGTAAGCCGTGGTGGTCGCTAGAGGATCAGCTCCGGATCGCTTCCCAGACGCACTGCTCGGCCAATTTCCAGTCGGCCTCGGCGAGTGGCTGGTCGACGTCGACGCAGCTGCGGATCACGCCCACGAACGCGCCCATCACGATCCCCATCAGCAGGCGTGGTGCGCCGACCTTGAGCTCGCCCTGGGCCTGCTTCGCGGTCACGAGATCGGTGAACAGGGCGGTCATCCGGGTCTCGACCGCGCGGCTCTCGGCATCGAGATACCGCGCGTGGTGGTGGAGCTCCAGGAAGATGAACGCGGCGGGATTTGCGGTCGCGAACTTCGCCATCCGCATCCACAGCGCGCGGAACAGCTCGCGCGTCGTCGACGCGGGCGGGAAATCGGCGAGCACGAGCCCGGCGAACCGCATCTTCTCCTGGCGGTAGATCGCGTTGACGAGCGCTTCCTTCGATTCGAAGTAGCGATAGATCGTGCCCGCACCGACGCCGGCGCGATCCGCGATCTCCGGCACCGCGGTGCCGAAGAAGCCGCGCTCGACGAACAGCTCCAGCGCGGCCGCGAGGATCGCCTCGCGCTTGTCGAGCACGACCCGCCGGGTGCCGAGCTCGCGCTGGCTTGCCCGGCTGGCGGGTGCCTCGCTGGCTCGCGGCTTCGCAGGGGTCGTCATCGGCGCACAGAATGAATATTCATTCCGCGATGGAACCGCAAGCAGGTTCTCGCGATATCTCACAAGCCTGCGAACGGAATGAGCATTCCGTCCAGCCCGCAAACAGCGTCACAGCCGACCGTCGGTCGCGTTCCAGATCTCCGCGGTCGTGATGACGACCGGGATCCGGACCTCGGGGGGCGGATGGGTCTGCTCGAACGCGAAGATGATGTCGTGCACGGACCGCTCGCGCTGCGCCTTGAACATCTGGAGCACCAGGATCGCGCCGTTCTCGGTCCACGCGTAGCCGTGTTGATCGCGGCGCACCGCGAGCAGGTTGCGGACGGCCTCGGCGTCCGCCTCGAGCTCAGTTGCTTGAGCGAACACCGGCAACAGCTGGCCCACCGATCCGAGCGCGTCACCGTGCGAGGTGCACGACAGGTGACTGAGGGAGTGGTGGGCGAGCTCGTGGCCGAGCGCGAATGCGATCTGCTCGACGAACCACATGTGCTGGCGCCCGAGCTTGTCGCGATCGAGGTCATACGGCGTCGTGTTCGCGACCGGTTCCGGCGCGCTGACCTCGCGCATCAGGTCACGCGTGGCGTCGGTCTCGAGGATCTCGTCGAGCGCCTTGCTGGTGGCGAGGCGCGCCGCGATCGTGATCAGGCCTTCGCTGATGCCGATCAGCGGCTCGCTACCGCTGCAGGTTGCGAACGCGTTGACGGCTCCCGCGCGATCGCTGATCTCGAGCTGCAAGTACTCGAGACCGAGCCGCCGGCCCTCGGGCATCGCCGCGATCAACTCCTTCAGCGTCGACTCGACGATCTGCCGCAGCACCGGCAGATCGCGCTTGTTGATCGGATCCTTCCATCGCGAGCTGTCGGGATCCGGTGGGCGAGGCCCCTCGGGCTCGCGCGGCGGCTGACAAGCGACCATCACAACAAACAGGCATGCGAGTCGGACCATCGCGTTCGGTTCTAGCGTGTCGCCCGCTGCACGATGCGGCAACGACTGGCAATGGCTCGACCAGTCTCAGCGCCGCTTCGCGATCAGCTTGAGCTTGAGCCGCTTCGGGCGGATCGGCTTGCTGAGACCCTGGCGCAGCTCGGCGTTCGCCCGCGCCTTCGACATCGCCCAGCTGCAGATCGGACACGCGGTGGGGTCGTGCGCCTTCGCGGTGCAGTGCGAGCGCCCGAAGTAGATCATCTGCAGATGCAGCGTGTTCCAGCGCTCGATCGGGAACACCGCCTTGAGATCGTGCTCGACCTCCTCGACGTTGCGCGCGCGCGACAGCTGCCAGCGTCCCGCGAGCCGATGGATGTGCGTGTCGACCGGGAACGCGGGGATGTCGAACGCCTGGGCCAGCACCACGCTCGCGGTCTTGTGGCCGACGCCGGGCAGCTCCTCGAGCGAGATCGAATCCGCAGGCACGTCGCCGCCGTGCTTCGCGACCAGCTGCTGGCTCATCGCGACCAGGTTCTTCGCCTTGCCGGGCGCGAGGCCGCAGGTCTGGATGTACGGCAGGAGCTCGCCCGGCGTCAGCGCCGCCATCGTGGGCGCATCGGGGACCCGCGCGAACAGCGCGGGGGTCACCAGGTTGACGCGCGCGTCGGTACATTGCGCCGACAGCACGACGGCGACCAGCAGCTGGAACGGATCGCCATGCTCGAGCGGCGCGGAGACGTCTGGATAGTGGTGATCGAGGATCTCGAGGATGCGCGCCGCGCGGTCGCGTCGCGTGCGCGGCTCCGGCAGGATCACAGCGGGAGCGCGGCCTGGGTGGACACGTGGATCGGGCGCGGCGGCGCGTGGTACCCGAGCTCGTCGTCGATCCGGGCACCCGGTGGGATCGGGGCGCGCGTCATCACCGTGCCGGCCTCGAGCGAGGCGACGGCGATCCCGTCGAGGAACAGCACCGCGTTGCCGACCAGCGACGGCACGCGGGGACCCGGCGACAGGATCCCGACGAGGTTCAGCGGATCGGTGGCCGCGACCCGGCACGGCTCGGGCGAGGCGCCGGGATGGCGCGCCGCGCGGAGCTCGTCGAGCGCCTCGGGCAGCGCGAACT
>JBBJLY010000076.1:0-31248 GCA_037720695.1 Kofleriaceae bacterium
CGCGGAGCTGTTCGTCTATGCCCGGACCCCGGCCGCGCTGTCGTCGACCGCGCCCGCGGCGACGCTCCCCCCGTCCCAGCCGATCGCGGACACCGAACGGTTGCTGTTCCTCGTCACCAGCGACAACCGTGCGCCCGTCGCGAGCTCCCTGATCTACGTCACCGTCACGTTCAAGATCGCCGGCTACACCAGCTTCGATGTCTTCAAGGGCGGGGGTGCTGCGGTCGTTGAAGACACCGACCTCACGTTCACCCAGCCGCTGGAGGTCACGCTCGCCCTGGCCACGATGACCGATGCGCGCGGCTACGCCTCGGTCGCGCTGTTCGATGGCATCCGCGACACCTCGTTCATGATCCCGTTCGAGGGCACCCCCGAAGGCCGCGCGATCCGCGGCTCGATCGATGTCGTGATCGCGCACAAGAACGAGCCGGCCCTTCGCGCATACGGGGGGTCGAGGCGTGACGCGTTCTGGTTCGTCGTCAAGAAGTCGAGGATCACGCTCGAGCGATTCGACATCACCGCCGAGCTCGACAGCGCGGTGTACAGCTCGCCGGAGGGCGTCTCCGATGGCTCGGGCACGTTGCGCGTCAACCGCGTCGTCCTGCCCGAGGATGACGATCAGGTGGTCATCCCGGTGTCGCGCACGGGCGCGAGCTGGACGAACGTCGGGCACGGCACGATCGCACCCGCCGGTTCGTGGAACGTGCTCCCTCCCACGCCGTGGGCGGCGTCGTGGTCCGATCCGATCGTGCCGTCTGGATCCTGGTACACGGGCTCGTACGAGGGCACCCCAGCGCGGTTCGTCGTATCCGCGCGCGAAGACGATGGCACGTCGTACGTGGTGGTCGACCGCGGCGATCGGCAGGACCTGGCCTCGCTGGGCTACACCGGCACGACGATCGACACGTGGGGCAGCGTCACGATGACGCCGGATCCCGCCGAGTGGGCGAAGCTCCTCGATCCAGCCGTGCGGCCCGACGTCTCGCTGTTCTCCGAGGACAACCCGGCGTCACCGTATGCGTGGGAGGCAGCGTTCCACGCACCGATCGCGATCGCACGCGCACTCACGCGCGCCGGGCGCTTCGAAGCGGCGCAGGAGTGGCTACGCCGGATCTTCGATCCGACCTCCGCGATCTCCGCGGCGACGCCGATCGATCGCGCCCGCGCGTGCTGGAAGTTCCCGCCGTTCTTCCAGCCCCACCTCCCGCCGACCGACGCGCAGCTGCTCGGCCAGATCAACGCCTGGCTCGAGGCGCCGTTTCGCCCGCACGCCGTCGCCCGGATGCGTCCCACGGCCTACATGCGGGCCACGGTGATGGCGTACCTCGACAACCTGATCGCCTGGGGCGATCGGCTGTTCGAACGCGGCACGCCCGAATCCGTCGACGAGGCGGTCCTCGTCTACATGCGTGCGAGCCGGATCCTCGGGCCCCGACCAGCGCGTATTCCGCAACGCGCCGCGCCGACCCCACATAGCGCCACGACGCTGCCGCGGACCAACGCGACGATCGAGCAGCTGAGTGGCTTCTCGGTGACCGCGGACGATCTCGGCGCCGGGACCCAGCTGCCTGTTGGCCAGAGCATTGTTTCGATGTTGTTGTTCTGCATGACGCCGAACGATCGGCTGCTCGAGTACTGGGACACCGTCGCCGATCGGATGTGGAAGATCCGCAACTGCGAGGACATCGCCGGCCATCGACGCGTGCTGCCGCTGTTCGAAGCCCCGATCGATCCGGCGCTGCTCGCCGCGGCCGTCGCCGCCGGGCTCGACCTCGACGCCGTGCTCGATGACCTGAATGGCGAGCCTCCGATCTATCGCTTCACGACCCTCCTCGCGCGCGCGAAGGAGATGTGCAGCAAGCTCGAGGGACTTGGTTCGCAGCTGCTCGGCGCGCTCGAGAAGCAGGATGGCGAACGCCTGCAGCTGGTGCGTGCGGCGCAGGAGGCGAGCCTTCAGGACCTCGTGCGCGAGGTTCGGCAAGCGGGCGTGCGTGAGGCGCTCAACAGCCGCGAGACCCTCGAGGTGGCGCGCACGTCGACGTTGCGGCGGTTGAACGACGCGCGGATGTTCGTGGCCAGGTCGCCGGTGCAGCCAGGCGTCGGCAGCACCGTCGAGCTGCTGCCGGTGCCTGCACTCGCGCTCAAGCTCCAGAACATCGATCCGCCCGACACCGGCCTTCACAACCTAATCCAGCCGCACGAGTCGATCTTCAGCAGCGGCGAGGCGTCTCCGCTCGTCGGTTGCTTCATGCTCGAGGAGGAAGCGCGCGAGCTCAAGCTGCTCGAGGACGCGCGCGCGACCCAGCAGTCGGCGGAGGACGCCGATCTGATCGGTAGCTTCCTGCGCTGCATCCCGACAACGCACACCCACATCGAGCCGTTCGGCATCGGGTTCGACCTCGAGATCGGTGGCCGGGTGTTCGGCGAGATCGCCTCGGTGATCGCCGGCGCATTCCGCTCGAAGTCCGGCCAGCAGAACCAGCAAGCTTCTCGTTACTCGCGCGCCGCGAGCTTGCACCTCCGCCAGGCGGAATGGGTGCAACGTCACAACCAGGCCGTGCTCGAGCTCGCGCACGTCGACAAGCAGCTGATCGGCGCGCGGATCCGGGAGGAGCTCGCGCACGCCGAGCTCGCGGTCCACGATCGCCAGCAGAGCCACGCCGAGGAGAACGTGCGGCTGTTGCGCGACAAGTTCACGAACGAGGCGCTCTACGCCTGGCTCGGGCAGGAGCTGTACAGGCTCTACGACGGAGCGTTCGCGCTCGTGCTCGACCTGGCGAAGCGGGCACAGCGCGCGTTTCGCTTCGAGCTCGGACAGGACACCACCCGGTTCATCGGAGCCGACTACTGGCAGGACGGCCAAAGCGGGCTGCTGGCGGCAGAGCGGCTCCAGCAGGCCCTCACCCGGATGGACGCGGCGTACCTCGACGAGAATCGCCGCGAGCTCGAGCTCTCGAAGCACATCTCGTTGCGCGATCGGTTTCCAGATGCGTTGTTCGCGCTGCTGGAGCGCGGCGCGTGCGAGATCGAGCTCTCCGAGCAGCTGTTCGATGCCGACTATCCCGGTCAGTACATGCGTCGCCTCAGGTCCGTGAGCCTGTCGTTGCCTTGCGTCGCCGGGCCGTACACCAATGTGAACTGCACGCTCGCGCTCCAGGCGCATCGGGTGCGACGGCGGCCCGTGCTGGGCACGTCCTACCTCGAGGTTCCCGATGCCGACCCGCGGTTTGCGTATGCGAACGGGCCGGTGACATCGATCGCGACCAGCACCGGACAGAACGACGCGGGCGTGTTCGAGGTCAGCTTCCGTGACGATCGCTACATGCCGTTCGAGCACGCGGGTGCGATCAGCCGCTGGCGCCTCGAGCTGCCAGCAGCGCAGAACAGCTTTGACATCAGGACGGTCACCGACGTTATCCTGCACGTGCGCTACACCGCGCGCGATGCAGGAGGGCTGCTGGCAAGAGCGGCGGCGACCGAGCGCGCGCGCAGCGTTCGTAGACATGCCGGCACGCTCGCGCTCGATCTCCGGCGCGAATTTCCCGATGCGTGGGCGACTGCGCGCACGACGCAGACCGACCTCCGCATCACCGTGAACGCGCGCCACTTTCCTGCGATCGCGGCGGCCAACGGTGCGGTGCGGATGTTCGTTGGGGCGGTGGCCCCGGCGACGCACGAGCGGATCCGTGTGCGCGGCGACGGTGCGATGCCGATCACGTGCCGCCGCGGCGCCCTGGTGATCACCACGCACGCTGACCTCACACCAGACAGCGAGCCCGTCACGCTCACCCTGCCCGCTGAGATCACGGCGACGGCGGCGCCGATCGTCCTCGTCGACTACGCGCAGCCGTAGCTCGGCCGATCGCGAACTGATGGTAGGGTGCAAGGCCCACCGTGCACACGATCGTCACGCATCCCGGTGGCGCGCACAAAGACGACCTGCTCGCCGTCTGTGTGCTCGCCGCAATCCATCACTGCCCCGTGGTCCGGCGCGAGCCAACGCCGGAGGAGCTCGCCGATCCGGAGGTCGCCGTCGTCGATATCGGCGGGATCCATGACCCAGTGCTCTCGAACTTCGACCACCACCACTTCCCTCGCGAGCACGCGCCGACCTGCGCGCTGAGCCTCGTGCTCGATCATCTGGGGCTCTACCAGGACGCGCTGCGATTCTGCGACTGGCTCGAGACCGCCGAGTGGTTCGATTCGCGCGGGCCGAAGAAGACAGGTGAATGGCTCGGCGTGCCGCGTCGCGCGATCTCGCAGCTCAACTCGCCGATCGACATGACCCTGCTGCGCCGGTTCGCGCAGACCACCCGGGTCGAGCCCACCGACCCGCTGTACGCGTTCATGACGATGGTGGGCGACGATCTGCTGGAGTACCTGCGCGCCGCACGAGAGCGGCTCGACTTCATCGCGCAGCACGTCGAGCGGAAGCGCTTACGCGTGCCGTCGAGCAGCTTGTTTGAGAGCTCGACCGCTCGGTCGGCCGCTTCGACCAGCCGCGCATCGAGCGCGACACGCGCGACCGCGGTGCGGACTTCACTCTCGATGCTCGCCGTGACCTGACGCTCCACCAGGCGGGCGCGTGAAGCCGTCCGGAGCTGGATCGAGTGGCGAGCGTCCGCGACGTGAGTACCGAGCGGAAGCTCGAACCGAAGGCCGAGGTACACGCTGACGTCGCGCCCGATGTTTGCGAACGACCCGGAGAGCCGGCCATCGTACGCGGGGTCCGGCACGACTCCCATCGTCGCCGGCGTGGTCGCGAACGTGCCTGCGAAGCCGACCGAGCCCGCGGCCGCGACCAGATCGATCGCCATCCGGCGCGCGTTGTCGGTGACCTCGAGCTCCGCCGACTCGGCTGCGGTCAGCGCGTGCGCGGCTCGCACCTCGGCGCGTCGCGCGCGAGCGACCGCGATCTGCGCATCGACCTCGACCACGAGTGGCTCGATCTTGACCGCGTCGGTCGGAACGATCGGGCTATTGGCGACCCATCCGCCCTCACCGGTACGCACGCCGAGCGCTTCGAACAGCCGACCGTCAGCCTCGACCACGTCCTGCTCGGTACGCAGCAGCTCTTGCTCGCGGCGGCTCACGCCGGCCTCGGCTTCGATGTTGTCGAGGTCGGTGCCGGCGCCGAGCCGCTTGAGCCTCCGGGTCTCCTCGACCTGTTCCTTCGCGAGCTCGACCGCGGAGACCCGCGCCTCTCGTTCGCCGCGCGCGCGCACGAGATTCCAGTACGCAACCTGCACCGCACCGACGGTCGACTCGACGCGCGCTCGCAGCTCGAGCGCGCTGCGATCGCGCCGCAGTGAAGCGACCGTGATCGGCCGGCGCGCCGCACCGAAGGCTCCGCGCCGCAAGGGCTGGACGAGCTCGGCATGCACCACGGCCGTGTTGCCCGCCGAGTAGACGCCAAACGGATCATCGCGGTCCTGCCGCACGAGACCACCGGTCACCTCGTACGTCAGCCCGGTCAGGGGAAGCCCGCCGGCAACGCCGAGGGTTGCCCCAGCGATCCGATCGACCGCGCCGAATGCGACCGCGGAGGGCGGGTGCTCGTCGCGCCTGGCGAACAGCTCGCCGAAGATCCGCGTGGCAAAGGCGCCGCGTGCCAGCGCGACTCCCTCTGCAGCAACCAAAGATTCCTCGCGTGCGATGTAGAGATCGGCATCGCTCGCGAGCGCAGTCTGGATCGCTTCCTCGAGCGAGAGCTTGCGCGGGGTGTCCGCCACAGCGCCGCTTCCGGTCCCGAGCACAACCACCGCGAGGACGTTCGCGACGAGTTTCGCCGAAACCAATCCGTCACTCGACATCGGAGCGGCCACTCCCGTCGAGCCTAGGAGCGATCGATCGCAGTGTCAATGTAGGCCATCGCTCCGCCCCGGAGCCGTGACTAGACGATCGCGTACGCGCGGACCGGGAATGTTCCGAAGCCCTTCACCTTCACCGGTGCGGTGTGAAGGCGAGCCCCTTTTGCGGGCAGCGCAGCGAGGTTGGTGTAGTGCTCGCCGATCGGGATGCCAGCACCGAGCAGGGTCGTGTGCACCGGCCGGGTGCCATCCGACATGCCATCGATGTTGAGCGAGTCGATGCCGACGAACACGACGCCCGCGCTCACCAGCAGCTGGGCCGCGGCCTCGGTGAGGTACGGGTGCCCCGTGCCGTACGCCGGGGTGCCGAAGTGACGAGACCAGTTGGTGTGAACCATCAGGGCCTTGCCGCGGAGCTCGAGCCCCTCGAACACCTCGGGGCCGATCACCGCGGCGTCGGTCGACGCGACGATGGTGTCGAGATCCGCGAGCTGCTCGAGCCGGAGTCCTGCGAGGTCGGTTCCGTCGGCGTAGCGATGGAACGGCGAGTCGACATACGTGCCCGTGTTGGCCACCATCTCGATCTTGCCGATCTGGAATTCGGTGCCCGGCGCGTACTTCGTGCGCGAGACTTCTCGCGAGAGAAAATCACAGATCACGGGACCAGGTAGACCGGGATAGGTCGTCATACCTGCTTCGACGACGTGGGACAGATCGATGAGCGGCAATGGTTTGCTCCTTGGAGATCAGGTCGACGTGGGATGGTCAGGGTACTCGAGATCGCGTTCGCGGTGTCGCGGTCACCTGCTCGGCCGTTCAGCGCGAATCGCGGCATGCGATCGTGATGACGGCACCGCGCGCGATTGTAAACTCTCCATCGCAACGAGATGCAACCCACCTGCTCAGGAGCACCATGTCGACGTTCGATCCTGTGAAGTACAAGCAGACGACCCAGCAACAATGGCAAGACGCTGCGGAGGCGTGGCATCGCTGGGGACCGACACTCTCGAAGTGGCTCGGGCCATCAACCGAGATGATGCTCGACCTCGCGAAGATCGGTCCCGGCAGCCGGGTCCTCGATGTCGCTGCGGGCGCCGGTGAACAGACGATCACCACCGCCCGGAGGGTCGGCCCGACCGGACACGTGCTCGCGACCGACCTGTCCTCCAACATCCTCGAGTTCGCGGCAGCCGAGGCGAAGCGCAACGGGCTGGCCAACGTCGAGTGCAAGGTGATGGACGGGGAGCAGCTCGACGTCCCGGAAGGCAGCTTCGATGCCGTGATCTCTCGCGTCGGGTTGATCTACTTCCCGGATCAACAGAAGGCGCTGGCCGGGATGAAGCGCGCGCTGAAGCCCGGTGGTCGCGTTGCGGCGATCGTCTACTCGACGCCCGACAAGAACACGTTCTTCTCGACGCCGGTCGGCATCATCCGCCGCCGCGCCAATCTCGGTCCCCCGCTGCCGGGACAGCCCGGACCGTTCAGCCTCGGCGCGCCTGGCGTGCTCGAGGCCGCATTCGCGCAGGCTGGGTTTCGCGACATCGAGAGCCGCGTCGTCCCCGCCCCGCTGCAGATGCCGACCTCCGCCGAGTGCGTCCGCTTCGAGCAGGAGTCGTTCGGCGCGCTCCATCAGATGCTGTCGACGCTCGACGACGACGGCAAGCGCGACGCCTGGAACGAGATCTCCGAGGCGCTGGCGAAGTTTCAGGGTCCTGAAGGCTTCGAGGGACCGTGCGAGATGGTCGTCGCGGTCGGCGTCAACTGACGCCTTCGGCGAGCGCGGCGCTGACGGCGACCTGGTAGTCATCGCGCGCTGCGATCACCTGGTCGAGATCGGGACACGGCAGCTGGGCGCGGATCAGCGCGGCGAGGCGCAGGTTTGCGGACTCCATCGCCGCGATCCGGCAGAAGTGGCGTTGCTGGAGCTCGGCCGGTAGCGCCGGCACACTCAGCAGCCATGCGGCGCACTCGACGAGCGCAGGAATGTCGTCATGCATGCGCCCCGGCCGGCCGTCGGCGAGCCGCGCCGCACACTCGACAACGACGCGCGCGAAGTACGCAGCCGGTCGCTCGACCCAGAACGCCTGGTCGCGCACCGAGTCCGCGTCGACGAGCGCGTCGAGCTCGGTCGCCGTCAGCTCGCCGCGAAGCCAGCCCTGGGTCGCCTCCGCGATCTCGGTCCGCCGGGCGTCGGCTTCGGCCGCGCCGCTCGCGAGGGCAGCCTCCGCGCACGCCACGGCAGCGCGGACCAACCCGGGGACATCGCCGGCATAGACGTAGACCGAGAGCAGCGCGGTCGGGCTCGTCGAGGTCGCCCAGGCAGTGGCCAGCGTGCCGGCTGGGAACCGCGACGCGCGCCAGTCCGGCTCGACGAACCAGTGCCCGCCGTGCAGCCGTTTCGCGAGCTGCGCCAGCAGGTCGGCGTCTCCGACGACCGGTGGGGGGACGACGGAACGCACGGCCGCCGCGAGCGCGGCAAGGGCCTCGGCGCGGTCGTGCATGCGGTCCGCGACGAGGTCGTCGTCGCGACCATCCGCGGCAAGCTGTGCGAACACCGAGTGCTCGACCGCGCTGATCGCCGCTTGCCTGCATGCTTCGAGATCGATCGCCGGCGCCTGATCCGCTTCGGGGTCGTACTCGCCGACGCCCGTGGTCGCGATCGCGGCCGCCGCGGCTCGGGCTACGCCAGCACCGATGCGGATCAGGCGCGCCGGCTCCGAGCGGTCGCCGTCGTCGAGATCGAGCTCGATGCTGCTCGCCCTCAGCTCGGCCTCGCGTGCGGCGAACAAGATCTCGATCACGCTGTCGTCGGCGAGCTCGCCGCCAGACCAGGCCTCGACCGCCGAGAGCGCCGCCTGCACGTCGACCCGCGTCTCCGCCGGAAGGCGCTGGAGGACCAGGCGAACGCATGCGCATGCGCCGCGGATCGCGGCGCCGTGATCGGTCAGCGTCGCGAGCTCGAGGAGCGCGGCTGCATCGCCCGATGCGGCCCACGTCTCGGGACCATGGCGAGTCCACGCTTCGAGAAGGTCGCTCGGGATCTCACCCCCGTAGAACGCAGCGTGCAGGGTCGCGGTCATGCGTGCGATCAGGTCGGTCACGGCACCAGGATAGTCTCGGGCTTGTCCGGTGGGGGCTTCGATGGCTTGGTCGCGACGTAGATCGCGCCGATCGCCATCACCGACGCCGCGCCGATGATCGCCACCAGGGAGCGGCCGCTCACGATCATCAGCGTCAGGCTGGCGACCATCGAGCCCCATGCCGTGAGCTTGACGGTCAGCGGGATCACGCGATGCTTCTTCCACTCGACGAGCCGCGGCCCGAACAGCCGGTGCGCGAGCAGCCACGACTCGAGCCGATGCGAGCTGCGCGCGAACGCCCACAGCGAGATCAGGAGGAACGGCGTGGTCGGGACGACCGGCAGGATGACGCCCAGCGTACCGAGCCCGACGAACAGGAGCCCGATCGCAATGTACGCGTAGCGTGCAGCGCGTCCGGCCACGCCCCGCAGTCTGCCACGTCGTGAGACACTGCGGTCTGCGCTTGATCGTCGCGCTCGTGCTCCTGTCCGCGTTTCTCCACGCGCTGTGGAACGCGCTCCTGCGAGTGGAGCCCGACAAGGATCGCGGCCTGGTCGCGGCGATCATCGCCGGCTCGCTGTTCGCGGGCGTGATCGCGATCGTCCGCTGGTCGTTCGAGGGCGAGCCACCGTTCCCGACGCTGGCCGGCTTCAACTACACGGTGCTCGCGGGCCTGTTCGAGGCCGTCTACTTCGTGACGCTGACCCGCGCGCTCGAACGCGGCCAGCTCGGCCCGGTCTACACGATCTCCCGCGGCGGGGCGGTGCTCCTCGTGTGGCCGCTGTCGATCGTGCTGTACGCCGAGCTCGTCACCCCGCTGTCGGCGTCGGGCAGCGCGCTCGTGATGCTCGGCCTGGTGATGTCCGGGATCGGTGCGCATGGCGCCGGCAAGCGCGACGGGCGGCCGACCGGCGTGGGCTGGGCGAGCCTGTGTGCGGTCTCGATCGCCGGCTATCACCTGTCGTACAAGGCGGCGCTGCTCGAGGGCGCGAATGGGTCGGCCTCGTTTGCGCTGTCGCTGGGGCTCTCGGCCGTGCTCAGCGTGATCCGGCTCGGCGCCCCGGGGCGGCGTGCCCTCGTGCAGGTGGCACGCGCGCGGTTCGTCCGCGTGTGCCTGATGGGCATCGTGTGCGGCGGTTCGTTCCTGATCTTGATGGAGGCGCTGTCGCGGGGCGGCTCGGGCTACGTCCTCACCTTGCGCAACACCTCCGTGCTGTTCGCCGCCGCGCTCGCCTTCACGATCGGAGAACGGCCCGGGCGTGCCGAGCTCGTCGGTGCAACCCTGGTGGCCGCCGGTGCGGTCTTGATGGCATGGTAGCGTCGGGGAGATGACGAGGTCGGCGAGCTTCCACGCGCCCCCCGGGTTCCGCGACAGCCCACAGCGCGCGATCAACCAGGGTGAGGTGGTGGCATCGACCTACGTGGTTCGCGACGAGATCGCGCGGACCGACACCGGCATCGTGTTCGAGGCGCGCGACATGCTGCTCGATCGCCCGGTCGCCTTGAAGCTCGCGTGGCGCGACCCGGGCAATCCGTCGCTGGTCACCGAGGCCAGGCGCTGCGCTGCGGTCCAGGATCCGTGCTCGGTCGCGATCTACGGGATGGGGGCGCACAACGATGTCGAGTATGCGGTGTGCGAGCGCGTCACCGGCGTGCTGCTGACCGAGCTGCTGCGCGCCCGGCTGTCGACCGAGGCGTATCTCCACAAGCTCCGCACGCTGATCGCGGCGGTCGCGCGCGCCCACGAATCAGGGATCGCGATCGGCGACATCTCGGGCGCCACCGTCGTCGTCAACGAGGACGGCCGCATGGTGCTCGGCCGGCTCTCGCTGTCCCAGGTCCCGGCGTTCGGGCCGCTCGGCCAGATCCTCGCCCCGGAGGTCGTCCGCGGCGAGGTCGAGGCCGCGGACCCGGCGGCGGCCGAGGCGATCGATCTCTACGGCCTCGGCTGCGTCGCGATCGAGATGGCGCACGGCCTGCCGCCATTCGCCGACACCAACCTGACGGCGACGTTTCGCGGTCACGCCCAGGAACGCCCGCCCCGGCTCGCCGACATCCGGCCGGATCTGCCGAGCGAGCTGTCGGATCTGGTCGAATGGCTGCTCGCGAAGCAACCCGCGGCCCGGCCGCGCTCCGCGAAGGACGTGCTGGCGCAGCTCGATGCCTTGAACGAGCGGCTCGGCACGAAGACGCGCTCGGTCCGTGTCCTGATCGTCGTCGACGAGACCGCGCGTGCGCGCTGGCTCTGGAGCCTCGCGCGCCGCGCTCACGCGTCCGCGGTGGTCGAGATCGCGAGTGAAGGCACCGATGCCGCGCACAAGCTCAACCGCGATCACCCCGAGCTGGTGTTCGTCGGCGCGTCGCTGCGAGGTGTGATGAACGCGCTCGAGCTCTGCATGTACGCGCGCGGGCTCGAGAGCGAGCATCGCGCGCAGCTCGTCGTGATCGGCAATGTCCCCGACCGTGACCGCGTGCGGTTCACCGACGCCCAGGTCCCGTTCTTTGCGGACGATGACGAGCTCGGGGACGCCGTGCTCGACGCGGTCCGTACGATCGCCGCCGTCCCGCCGGTGCGCCGCAAGCCGCGCACCACCGTCTCGGGTTAGATCACGAGCCCGGCCCACAAGTCCGATCGCCATGGGCGGGCAGGATCCCTATACTCCGCCGCGATGCGCCTGTTGCTGCTGCTCGGTGTTGGTCTCGGGCTCATCGTCGCCTGCAGCGACGATGCCGCGTCCCCGTCGGTGTACTTCGAGCTCGACGCCGACGTCGCGACCGCGGAGACGTTCTGGGACCTGCCATTTCCGTCGGATCTACGACTCGCGGCGTCGGGCGCGCCGGATCTGACCGGGTTCCCGAACCCGCGCAACGTGCCGCTGCTCGCGAGCCTGCTCTCGGTCGTCCCCGGGCGACGTGGCTGGCCGGTGATGCCGACCGCGTATGTTCGGTTCACCAGCGAGGTGCCCGCGCGCGCCGTCACCGACGTGCTCGGCGACGAAGCCATCCTGCTCGACATCGACGACGCCTCGCCCGAGCGTGGCACGCGGTTTCCGATCGTCGCGAAGACGCTGGCCAAGGACGCGTACGTTACCGCCGGCCTGGTCGCCTTCGCGCCGCGACCGGGCATCACCCTGCGACCCGGCACGCGCTACGCGTATGTCGTGCGCGAGGCGTTCGCGCCCGGCTTCGTCCCGCCGGCGGACTTCGCGACGCTCGCCGCAGGACGAACGCCAGCCGGTCCGCGCGGCGCTGCCGCGGCCACGCTCTACGCGCCGCTGTGGTCTGCCCTCGAGGCCGCGGGCATCGCGAAGTCGGACGTGATCGTCGCGACCGTGTTCACCACGGGCGACGAGGTCGCTCGCGTGTTCGCGCGCTCGGAGGCGATCCGCGTCCAGTACGAACCGGTGATCGAGGACCTCGCGCTGGTCGGTGGCGCGACGCACGACGGGTTCTGCCAGCTCTCCGGCACGATCCGGTTCCCGCAGTTCCAGCAAGGCAGGCCGCCGTTCGACCAGGGCGGCGGGTTTGTCGTCGACGCGAATGACGTTCCGCTCCAGCAGGGCGAGCTCGTTGTCCCGCTGACGATCACGATCCCGAAGTCGGCGATGCCCGCTGGTGGCTGGCCGCTCTACCAGTTCTTCCACGGCTCGGGCGGCGTCTCGACCGGTGTGGTCGACCTCGGCTACTCGCCGACGCCCGCGGACATGCCAGAGCCGGGCAAGGGTCCGGGGTACGTCGTCGCGCGCCACGGCATCGCCGCGGTCTCGGCGGCGCTGCCGGCCAACCCGGAACGACTGCCGGGTGCCAGTGACTACGCGTATCTCAACATCAACAACCTCGCCGCGTTTCCGTTCACGTTCCAGCAGGGCGTGCTCGAGCAGCGCCTGCTGACCGACGCGATGCTCGCACTCTCGATCCCGGGCAGCGTGCTCGCTGGCTGCACCACCGGTGGCCCGCACACGTTCAATGCAGACAAGCTGGTCGCTGGCGGGCAGTCGATGGGCGGCATGTACACGAACATGGTCGCCGCGGTCGAGCCGCGCTTCGGTGCCGTGGTGCCGACCGGCGCCGGCGGGTTCTGGAACCTGATGATCCTCGAGACCTCGATCATCCCCGGCGCCCGCGAGATCCTGGCCGCGGCGTTCGGGGTCGACGATGTCGAGCTCGCGTTCGTCCATCCGACGCTCGACGTCATGGCACTCGGCTGGGAGATCGCCGAGCCGATGGCCTTCATGTCCCGGCTCGCCCGCCGGCCGCTACCCGGCCTCCCGGCGCGCCACATCTACGAGCCGGTCGGCATGGGCGACACGTACTTCCCGATCGGGATCTATGACGCTGCGGCGCTGGCCTACGGCAATCAGCAGGCCGGCGGCGAAGTCTGGCCGTCGATGCAGCAGGCACTCGCCGTCGACGACCGGGCCGGGCTCGCGAGCTACCCGGTGCGCGCGAACCAGGACGGGCAGACCCGCGTGGTGGTGCAGTTCGCGGGCGATGGCGTGATCGACGCCCACTACATCTACCGCCAGCTCGAGGGCGTGAAGCACCAGTATGGCTGCTTCTTCGCCAGCTACTTGCGCGATGGCGTACCGACGGTGCCGGCGCCGGGCGCGCTCCTCGATCCCTGTCCCTGATTCAGCGATGATTCAGAGGATGGGCTTCTCGCACGCGTTGTTGCACGCGTCGGTATCGACGGTGTTGCCGTCGTCGCACTGCTCCTGCGGCTGGGTCACGCCATCGCCGCAGTACGGCGCGCGCTGGCAGGTCGGCAAGCAGCCGCCGTAGCCACCGCCATTGATCCCGTCGTCGCACTGCTCCTGCGGCACCTGGATCATGCCGTCTCCGCAGCGCGGGCCGAAGCCCAGGCAGCCGGGCTGACACGAGCCGTAGCTGCCGTCGTTGACACCGTCGTCACACGCTTCGTTGGACGAGGTCACGCCGTCGCCGCAGGTGTCGTCGCACGTGCTGACCGCGGCGTTGAAGCCCTTGAGCGTCAGCTTGTATGACGACGCGGTGGTGTGGCGCTCCGCCTGGAACACGACGACCTCGTAGCTGCCATTCGCCGTCAGGCCCAGGTTGGTCGCGGTCGTGCCGCTGAGGGTGATGGTCGCGCTCTCGGCGCCATGCACGCCACCGATGTCGAGCGCGAGCTTGCCGTTGATGAACACCCAGACGTCGTCGTCCCCGCGGAACGTCAGCACCTCGCCACCGCGATAGGTGAACCAGTAACGGAGCTCCGAGGTGAACGAGAAGTTGTGACCGCCGGTGCGAGCTGGCTCCGTGCCGGCACCGACGAAGCCGCGACCGTCGAGCGGGAAGAACGTGGCGTTGTCGTAGACGTATGTCGCGGCCGCGGTGCGATTGAGCACGAGTGGCTCCGCGTACGTCATGCTCATCGTCGAGTCCTTGTACCACTGGGCAAACGCCGCGGCGCCGGACGTCGTCGGCGTCGTGGTCGCGCTCCTGTAGACCGGCTTTCGATCGGCGCCGAGGTTCGGTCCGACGATCCCGCGATCGGTGCCGTTGTGATTCTCGAAGTCAGCGTGGCCACCGACGAGGTCCTTGCCGCGGAGGTCGCGGAGCACGATCGTCACCGGCAGCCGGGCCGGTTCCGTGGTCGACGATGCGGTGCAGGCAAAGCCGGTCTCGACGGTGCAGCTGCTCGAGCAGCCATCCGCGTTGTGGAGGTTGCCATCGTCGCACGCCTCGCCGGTCTGGACGACCGCGTCGCCGCACACCGCGGAGCACACGCCGTCACTGCACACCGGCTCGCGCGTGCACAACGGCGTGCAGCCGTCGCCGAGATCGTTGTTCATGTCGTCGCACTCTTCGGTGCCCTGCGGCATGCCATCGCCACACGTCGTGGTCGTGCATGGCATACCCGGCGTCGAGCACGCATGACCCGGCTCGAGCTGGCAGGTCGCCGAGCAACCATCGCCGCCACCGGGCGTGCCGTCGTCGCATTCCTCGAAGCCAGCGAGGATGCCGTCGCCACAGCTGGCCGCCGTACAACGGATGCCAGGAACCGGGCACGTCCAGCCGCTCTCGATCGTGCAGCCCGTCGCGCAGCCATCGCCGTCCGCCAGGTTGCGATCGTCGCATTGCTCGTCGGTCTCGAGCAGACCGTTGCCGCACACGTGCGAGACCACGCAGTCGCTGCCCGGCACCGGGCAGACGTAACCTGACTCGACGAGGCAGCTCGCGCTGCAGCCGTCATTCGCGTCGGCATCGCCGTCATCGCAGGTCTCCCCGGTATCGACGACGCCATCACCGCATCGCGGCGCCGCGTCTGGATCGGGGTTCGACCCATCGGGACGCCCGTCGACGGATCCGCTCCCGCCACCATCGGGATTAGAAGGTGGCGAGGAACCGCCGCACGCCGCGGTGAGGATGAGGACAAGGGACATGAAGTTCTGCACGCTGGTTCCCACTCTAGGTGCGTTGCTCCAGCGTGAGAATGTGGGTAATGCGTACGCTACCCCGCACGTAACCTGCGCTTACCGCACGCGACGCGCCGCGAAGTCCTGGCGATCGATCCAGCCATCACCGTTGCGATCGAGCCGGCGGAGCTTGTGCGCCGCAGCAGGCGGCATCTCCTCGGGGGACACGTGGCCGTCGCCATCACGGTCGAAGCGACGGACCAGCTGCTGCAGCCTGCCAGCGCGCTGCGCCATCCGGCGCTGCAGCTTGCGAATTGCTCGCACGGCACGCTGACGCTCGCGCGGCTCGAGCCGGCCATCGCCGTTGGCGTCGAACTGCTCGACCACGGCCTGGCGCAACTGCCGCGAGCGGTGCCGGCGGGCGGGCCCGACCTGGCGGCGATCGAGCTGCCGGCGGTCGACCGACGGCTCGACCTCCACATCGGCGTCGTCGTACACCGGACCACCAGGCGGCTCGAGGACCTCGTCGGCATGTGCGGGCATGGCGGCGAACCACAGGGGAATGGTGAGGGACGTGACCAGCGAGAGCTTGACGAACATGGCCTTCGGACCCGACGGCCGCAGCGAGGTTAAGCGCGGCGTCAACGCCGATAACGGCCACCTCCTCGCTACGCGCGACGCCGGCGCAACATCGCTAGGCCCGCGAGCAAGCTCAGCAGCACCTCGCGCCTGCCGAGCTGCCGCCGGTCGAGCAGCCGCCCGGATCGAGCAGCTCGCATGCCGGGTGCACGAGGCGTCGCCCTCGCCGTGGTCGCACTCCTCGTCGCGGTCGAGCACGCCATCTCCACAGGATGCCGGCATGCAGTACGTCCGGCACGCCGCGCTCGGCGCGTCGGAGTTCGCGGTGCCGAGGTCGCACGCCTCGGTTGCGGTCTTGATGCCATCGCCGCAGATCGAGTGCACGTTGGCGACCACACACACGTCATCGATCGACCAGCCGCCGAGCTCGAGGCCGCCGTCGCTAGCGAGCTCGAACCCGATCCGCAGCTTGGTTCCCGGCGTGTAGCCGGTGACGCCGACGTCCTGGAATCGCCACTCCTTGTCGATATGGTGGATCGAGCTGGCGTCGCCCTCGTTGGCGGTGAAGTTGATCCAGGCCTGCCGCCCGTTGACGGTGACGCGCGCCTGATCGAAGTGGCTGTCCTCGACCGCGAGCCAGCGCCGGTACTGCAGTCGCACGTCGCTGAACTGGCCGACGTCGATCTCGGGCAGGTAGACGATCGACTGCGTGTCGGGGGTGTAGTCCTTGCCGAGGCCCTGGCCGAGGATGCGCGTGCCCGAGAACGCGGTGGCCGGATCGCTGCCTGCAGTCGCCTCGGCGTCCCCCCACTGCCAGCGCGTCGTGTGATCGCCGGCCACAGTCCAGCCTGCGCGGAATGGATCCTGGTGCTCGAAGTCCGTGCAGTAGAGGTCGACCGTGGTGCCCTGATAGACCGTATAGAACGAGTCGGCCAGGTTGTCGGCGAGCATCATCACCGAGCCGTCCTTGAACTGCACCTTCGCCGCGTAATAGAGCGTGCCGTCGATCGCGAGCGGCAGGGTCGCCCAGAACCGATCCTTTGCGACCCGCGTCATCGCCTGCGAGCCCGCGAGCGGTAGCTGGGTGAAGCCCGGGCGCCAGATCAGCGTGACGAAGTCGATCTCGTCGCCGGTGCAGCGATCGGCGAGCTCGTCGAGCTCGACGCGAACGACGGTGCTGGTGGCGTTGAACGGCGAGGCACCGGGTGCGCGCACCGCACCGATCGCCGTGCGCAGCCCGTGGCGGCCATACGCGCTGCGGATCACGCACTCGTTTGGGGTGCCGTTCCCGAGGTCGCCATCGTCATCGTCGGCGGCGAGCGCCTCGATCATGCTGGTCGGGATCGAGGACGCGCGCCGGAGCGCCGCGAGGTAGAGCTGGTTCACCACCCGCTCGCCCTCGACCTGCCCGAGCTTGTCGATCATCGCCTTGCGCAAGTCCCAGAACAGGCCGCCGAAGATCAGGCCGGTATGATGGATCTCGCCGATGTCGCGCGGCCACTGATGCTCGAGCCCGTCGGGATCGAGATGACGCAGCGCCTCTTCGGTGTAATAGAAGCCGCGGCCCATCGCCGGATCGCCGGTCAGACTCGCCGCGAGAAAATCCGACGCGCCCTCGCTGAGTGCGCCGTCGAACGAGCCGACGCCTTCGATCACCTCGTGGATATGCAGCGCGTGGCCAAACTCGTGATAGACGACGTCCTCGAGCAGGCCGGTGTTCTGGCAGCGCGCGCTCGACTGGAAGAAGTTGATGGTCTCGCCATCGAAGAACGCGTTGCATGCGTTCTGGATGTTGACGTTCGCGACCAGCGGGACCTCGAACAGCACCGTCGCCGGATCGATGCGCTCGCGCACGTAGCGCTGGGCCGCGTTGACCGCGAGGTAGGTCTGAACCTGGGCATCGACCTGCGCGTCCGCGCTGGCGTCCCACAGCGTCACGCCGCCCGGCTGGATCGAGAGCTCCGCGGTCGCGGGTACCCCGTCGGCAGCCTTGTTGACGATGTCCGCGAACGTGCCCACGGCGCTGGTCGTCAGCGTCTGCGGCGCATCCGGGGACCACGACAGCATCCCGGCTTCGCTGGTCGTCGTCGGATTTCCGCCGAGCGTGACGTGCGCGTGCGGCGCCGGGTGATCGACGCGCCCGCGACCCGGATGGCGATCGACGCCGCGGTAGTTCACGGTGCCGTTCGCGAACAGGTTCAGCTGGTGCACCGCGAGTACGCCGCCGGTCGCCGGATCAACATATGCGAGGTAGCGACCATCGACCCCGCCGTCGAGCTCCAGCGGCGTCGCGAGCCGGTAGCCCAGCACGGCATCGTCGGCGACCAGCGGCAGGATGACGTCGTTGCCTTTTCCCGTCACCACGGTATGCGGCAACGCGAGCACACGGCGAAGCCCATCGCTGGCGCGAGCCTCGAGACGCTGCCGCGAGAGCTTGTTGCGCACGGCCGGGACCACGACATCGGGCAGGGCCTCGCTGCCGATCACGAACAGCCGGTCGCGCTTGAACCGGAAGCTGAGCTGGCCCCCGATGACGCGACGACCGTCGAGCTGCTGGATGAAGCCGACCGAGCGGATCGCGCCATCGCTGTGGTTCGACACCAGGACGAAGTCGGTCGGGCGCGCGCCGGGCGCGAGCAGCGCCAGGTGATCGGCGAGCACCGCACGCGCAACTCGCTCGGCGATCGCGGGAGATCCGTTCGCACCGGGCGCCGCGATCCCGGGCCCCCACAGCCGGCTCGGCACGCGCGTCGCCTGATCCCACGCGGCGCGCCATTTCGGGCCAGCGGTCGCCACGAACCGATGCCACGCGGCCGTCGAGCCTGCGGCAAACCGGACCTGGCGGTGAGCGCGCAGCGGCTTGCCGACGTTCGCATCCGGCATCGCGGTCAGCACGTCGGCGGCCACGCGCGGGGTCGATCGCGGGACCACCGCGCCGGCCACCGAGCTGGCGAGGAGGAACATGCCGGCCAGACAGGCCGACCGACGAGCGCCCATCTCGCGAGTAGAGCGCATCTCGATGCGGTCGCGAAGCAGATCCGTCTCGAGACTCAGCTCCCGGCGAGCACGATGGCGAGCGCGTCGCTGCGAGCGCTCCGGACCGAACCTGCGAGCGCGAGCTGACCGCGGGCGCGGACGAGGTTGTGCGCGCGCCGGCTCGGGAAGCGCGCCGGATCCCAGCCGAAGTACGCGTCGCGAAACACGTCGATCGCGAACCGCGCGGCAAGCTCGACGCAGACGGTCTCGAGTCCCGCCACGATCGAGAGCCGCTCGTCGCGGGTCACCAGCGCGTCCGCGACCGCGCGAAACCCGTGGATCGCCGCCTCGAAGATCGCGAGGTCGAACGCGATGCCCGCGACGTCCTCGCCGCGCGGGTTGCACCACGAGCGCATCGCGTCGCCAAGCTCGAAGGCGAGCGTGCCGAGCCCGAGCGTGTCGAGGTCGACCAGGCAGATGCCGCGGACCGGTGCGGTCGCGAACAGCACGTTCGAGATCTTGAGGTCGCCGTGACAGTGCCGGCGCGGCAGGTCTGGAATCACCGGCAGCCCCGGTACTGTCGCCAGCACCTCGCGTCCGAGCTCGACCGCTTCATCATCCCCGCCCGCCTCGACCAGCGCGTGGAGCCGTGCGAGGTGTGCGGCGGTGTCGTGCACACCAGCGCGCGCGAACGCGTAGGTGTGATGGAGGTCGGCGACCGCGCGGTGGAACCTGCCGACCAGCTCGCCGGCTGCCATCGCCCAGCTCGGATCCGGCACCGCGTGCACCGTGATGCCATCGACCCAGTCGAGTGCGCGCCAGATCGTCCCGGCGTCCTCGATCCAAGGCGCCCCGTCGCGCGTCCGCACGAGGCGGGGCGTGACGAGTCCGCGTGCCGCGAGGTGCGCGGTCACAGCCTCGAGGTCGAGGTTGACCGCGGCGCCGAACACCGGATGCAGCTGCTGCAGGACCGCGATCGGTGCGCCGGCGCGGACGACGAACGTCCGGTTGATCAGGCCGCCGGCCAGCGGTGCGAGCTCGGCGGCTTCCCAGCCAAAGGCCGCGACGACCGCAGGCGGCACCGTCATTTGATCTCGAGCAGCTCCACGTCGAACACCAGCATGCCGGCCGGCTTGCCGCGCTGCCCCTTGTACGCGAGGTCCTCGGGGATCCAGAACCGGCCCTTGTCGCCGACCTGGAGCAACGGGATCGCGTCGGTCCAGCCGGCGATCACCTGGGTCAGCCCGAACTCGCTCGGTTCACCTCGCTGCACCGACGAGTCGAACATCTTGCCGTCGGTCGTCCAGCCCGTGTAGTGCACCCTCACCCGATCGGATGACTTTGGATTGGCGCCGGCCTGCGTGCCCTTGACCAGGATCTTGTAGGACACGCCCTTCGGGGACTTCTTCGCGTCGGCAGGTGGTGCGGAGACGTCGGGCGGCGGTGGAATCTGGTCCTTTGACGCGTGCGGATCGCTGGCGTGCGGATCGTGTGGGTCGTGCGACTTCGGCGGCGGCGCCGCCTTGATCTCGATCAGCTCGACGTCGAACACCAGCATGCCCTGCGGCTTCCCTGCGGCGCCCTTGTAGGCGAGCTCGTCGGGGATCCACAGCCGCATCTTGTCACCGACGGACATCAGCGGGATCGCGTCGGTCCAGCCGGCGATCACGCCGTTCAGTCCGAACTCGGCCGGCTCGCCGCGGATGATCGAGGAATCGAACATCCGACCGTCCGTGGTCCACCCCGTGTAGTGCACGCGGACCGCCTGGGTCGGCGTCGGCTTCGCGCCACCCTTGCCCGCCTTGAGCACGCGGTACGACACGCCCTTCGCGGTCTTCTTCGTGCCGGCCGGCGGCGCCTTGACGTCGGCCGGCACGGGCGGCGGCGGAAACACCGTCTTCGCGACCTGTGTCAACTCCACCTCGTAGGTCACGAGGCCGGTCGGCATCCCCGGTAGCGCCTTCCCGTTCTCCATCTGCTTGGCCTCGACCCAGAACCGGGTGCGCTCGCCCGCGACCATCCCGGTCAGGACTTCCTCCATCACGAGCGAGCGCCGGAATGGAGCCTCGGTGACCGCGTGCTTGCGGATCTCCGTGGTGTCGAACATCCGGCCATCCTTGTCCCATGCCGAGTAGTGGAACGTGACCGTGTCGTAGTTGCGCGGCTTCTCGGTCCCGGTGCCGGGCTTGACCACCATGAACTTCGCGCCGGACTTCGTGGTCTTCGCGGTGGCAGGCGGGGCGAGCTCGGCCGGGATCGCGGGCGCCTGCGTGACGCTCGCGATCTCGACCTCGAACACCAGCGTGTCGGCGTCCTTCGGCTGCGGGCCCTTATACGCGATGCCGGGCGGCATCCACATCATCGCCTTCTCGCCCTGCTTCATCAGCTGCAGGCCTTCGCGAAACCCGGGGGCGGCCGTCGTCAGGTTGATCGGCATCGGCTGGCCGCGGCCGAAGCTCGAGTAGAACGTCTCGCCGCTGGTCTGCCGCCAGCCGGTGTAGTTCACCATCACGATGTCGTTCTGCCTGGGCTGGATCCCCTGGTCGTTCTTCGTGACGTGCTTCATCACGAGACCCGACGCTGTCTTCACGGCATCCGCGGGCGGCTGCTTGAGATCCATTGGCGCGGGGATCTGAGCGATCACCGGCTTACCGGGCACGGGCCGGTCGAGACCGGGCTTTCCAGGGTTCCGCTCGTCGGCGCGATCGCACCCGACGAGCCCGAGCCAGAGGACGACAACAAACACGGAGAGGCGCATCACGGGCGGGACCATACACTGCCACGTGCCGCGGTCAGACCTCCGCGAACGCCTCGCGCGTGAGGTTACGCACGCCGGCGGCTCCGACGACGACGTTGTCCTCGATCCGGACCCCACCGAACGCGCGCAGCTCCTCGATCGCGGTCCAGTCGACCAGCTCGCGCAGCAGGAAGTCCTGCTGGAATGGCGCGAGCAGCGCGTCGATCGCGTAGATCCCGGGCTCGATCGTGAACACCTGGCCGGCCTCGATCACCGAGGTGTTGCGCAAGAACTTGTTCTCGGGACGCGGCGGCCGCAGCTTCATGCCGACGTCGTGGACACTGATGCCGAGTGAGTGGCCGAGCCCGTGCGGGAACAGCGCGCGCGTCACGCCCTTCGCGACCAGCTCCTCCGGTGTGCCGCGCCCGATGCCGAGCTCGTGCAACACGCTGGCGAGCAGGCGATGCGCGTGATCGTGCAGCTCCTCATACGCCAGGCCGGGCTTGATCGCGGCGATGATCTGGAGCTGCGCCTGATCGACCCGGGCGACGAGGTCGGCGAACCGTCGAGCCGGCGCGCTGTCGCCGCGCACGTAGGTGCGGGTGATGTCGCTGCCATAGCCCAGGCACTTCGCGCCGGCGTCGATCAGGAACGAGGTGTCCCCCGTGATCCGCGCGCGCTCGTAGGCGACGTAGTGCAGGATCGCGGCATGCGCGCCGAGCGCGACGATGTTCTTGTACGGTGCCCACGAATCGTCCTGCTGTGTCGCCTGGAGGTACGCGAGGTGGAGATCGAGCTCCGATGGCGTGCCGTTCGCGAACCAGGCCGCGACATGGGCGTGGCCCTTGGCCGCGCGCCGGCTGGCCTCGGCGAGACACTCGATCTCGTACGCCGACTTGCGGGTCCGCAGCTGGTCGAGCGATGCGATCAGCGGCGGCGGATTCACCGTGCCCGGTGGCGACGTTCCGGCATCGCGCGTGATCACCGCGACTCGACCGCCCGGCAGCGCATCCCCGGCGAGCCCCGGCTTGACCTCGACGACGTCGAACGCGGACCAGAAGTGATCGCTCTCCGGTGGCGGCTGGGTCTCCCAGAAATCGTCGACCACGGTGCGGATCAGCATCGGCTTGTGCCCTGGTCGCACGACGACATACGCGTCGGCCTCGACCAGCGGACACCAGTGCGCGAACGCCGGGGTCGGCATCAACGGCCACGACTGGTCGTCGAAGCGGTTGCGTAGCGCGGCCGCGCCGCTGCACAGGATCACGGCATCGAGCTCGTGCTCCGCGAGCGAGGCCTCGGTCCCGGCCTGGAGCTGCGCGACGTGTTCGGGATAGCCAGTGAGGTCCACGGCGCGAGCGTATCAGCGAACGAGGTCGATCGCGGGCGTGCGCTCGATCGCGATCTTGCGGCCCTCGATCAGATCGCCGACGACAAACCGCACCGCCGGCACCGTGAGCGGGCCGCGCTTCTGCGTCGATCCGTACCGGCGCGCGATCGCGCGCACGACCTCGCCATCACCCGCACGGAACCCGCCGATCGTGGCGTCACCCTTGAACGTGGTCGCGGCCATCGCGAGCTGTGTTCGCTGCTGCACGGTGGTGTTGCCGTAGGTGACCAACACCGGCCCGGCGAGCCCCGGCAGCGCGAGCACGGTCTGCGCTCCGCCGGACAGCTCGATCCCGGCCGGCACCGCGACGACATCTGTCTTCCCGAGCCCGAGCGCGGCGAGCGCCGACGCGGTATCCGGTGCGACCTCGATCTTCGCAAAGTAATCCCGCGCCACGTTGCCACCCAGCAGCACCTCGAGGACGAACGCGGTCTCGCGGCCGCCATTGGACGGGACCTGGATCCGCTTGCCGCGGAGATCGGCGAGCTTGAGGTTGCCCTTCGCGACCAGCTGCCAGCCTTGATCGAGCGAGCCACCGCGCACCGAGGTCGCGATCACGGAGTAGCCACTGGTGCTGGCGAGGTACGCCGGATCGACGAGCGCGACCGTGACCTCCGACTTCTTGAGGGCCGCCGCGAAGTCCCCGGCGCGGGCGTAGACGCGGCCGACGCCGGTGCCGCGTAGCGCCTTGCCGAGGTGCGCGCCGAGCCGGGAAGCGAGCTCGACGCGCGCTGCCGTGGTCGGGAACGGTGCGGCGGGCGCGAACACCTGACGGTGATCGACTCCGCGCGCGCGGGGAGCGCGGCCATGCACGCCAGCGCGATCGCGAGGGCCTGCATGGCGCCGCTCCCCTTCATGGTGCCGCTCCCCTTCATGGTGCCGCTCCATAGATCCGTTCCTTGGACTCGATCCAGTCGGCGAGCGGCGCGAACCGGACGCCGGCCTTGCGTGCCTTGCGCCACGCGTCGAGCGCCCTCAGCGGATCGCCCTTCTTCTCGAACGCGATGCCGAGATTGACGTACGCCTCGGGGATCTTCGCCGACACCTTGTCGAGCGCGACGATCGCGACGTCGGTGCGGCCCTCGAGCAGATCGAGCACCGCGAGGCCATGCGCGACGTCGTCGGTGCCGACCCGGGCGTTCGCGGCGCGCGCGATGTGGAGGAACTTGCGGACCAGGGCGACGCGTCCAGATCCTGCGGCATCACGCGCCGCCTCGAGCGCGACCACCCGCAGCGACGTGCTGAGCAGCGCCGCCGCAGGGCCACTGGACTTGCCGACCAGTGCGGTCAAGCGATCGAGCGCGCGCGTCTGGCGTTGCGGGTTGCGAGCGGTCAGGCCCTCGGTGAACGCGATCAAGATCGCGGCGGCCTGGGTGTCGGCGGGCGGTGGGAAGGGACAGGCCTGGCCACTGATCGCGCGCAGCGCCGACAGCGCGGACCTGCCTCGCCGGCGACGACCGCCGCGAGCGCGAGATCGCACTTCGCGGCCAACGTCGGGTCGGCCTTGACCGACAGCTCGAGCAGATCGACCGCGCGGCTGCCGTTCGCCCGCAGCGCCGCGACGCCGGCGGCATGGCGCGCCGCTGCGAGTGCCGTCTTGTGTCGCGTTGCCCTTCGCCAGCGGCGCGGTCTTCTCGAGCGCCGCGACGCCGAGCGCGGGATCGCCGGTGGCGAGCTCGGACGCAGCCCAGTCGATCGACACCTCGATCGCGCGCTCCGGTGCGGTCATCGCACGCTCGTACAGCGGGCGCGCCTCGATCACCTCGCCGGTCAGCGCCTTCGCACGCGCCGCGAGCAACAGGGTCACCGGCGACGGATCGACCTTGATCGCGCGGTCGAGCACGAGCGCCGCGTCCGCCGGGCGATCGAGCGCGAGTCGCGCGGCGCCGAGGTTGCGCCAGATCGTCGGATTGCCTTCGATCGCATCGGCGCGCGCGAGCAGCGTCTCGGCCTCCGCAGGATCTGTCGCGAGCTTGTCCGCCGCGACCGCACCGAGGGCCTCGACCAGCAGCTTGCGGCCGCGCGGCGTGCTCGCGATCGTCTCGGCCTCGACCAGCGTCGTCATCGCCAGCTCGGGCTGCTGGGTCGCGAGCTGCGCGGCGCCGAGCACGACGCGGATCGGGCCAGCGGTGGGGAGCTGAGCGGCGACCGGCGTCAGCCGTGTCACGACCGCGGGCGCCTCGCCCTTCGCGAGCAGCGTCTCGCCGAGCTCGGTCCACCAGTCTGGATCGACCGCGGCAGTCGCCGGCGCCCCGATCTGCTCGAGCGCCACGAGCGCACCGGGCGGATCGCCTGCGCGTCACAGCACGACCGCGAGGCGTACCGTCCACCGACGCCGCGCCGGTTCCAGCTTGCGTGCGGTCTCGAACGATCGCTTCGCCTCGGGCAGGTTGCCGCGCGCCGCGAGCGCCTCGCCGACCAGCGCGTGACCCGCGGCGCTCGCCTTGCGATCGAGGAACCTGCGCCCGAGCACGAGGGCGCCCGCCGGATCTCCGAGCACGAGCGCGCACTGGCCGTCGACCAGCCAGACCTCGGGATGTTGCGGCGCCACCGGTGCGAGCTGGTCGAGCAGCGGCCGTGCCTGACGGCAGTCGATCGCCGCGGTCGCCCACGCGATGCCCATCTGCGCGCGCAGATCACCGCGTGGTCCCTTCTCGGCCAGCGCCTTGCGGAACAGCTCGCGCGCCGTCGCCGGCTGCCGCGCCCGCAGGTAGGCATCGGCGAGATCGATCCGGTGGCGCGCATCTTCTCGAGCGAGCGCGCGCGGTCGATGCGCGAAGTACGCTTCGAACGCCGTGATCGATTCAGTCCACCTGGCGAGGCCGTGGAAGTGGTGACCGAGCAGGACCTGCGCGTCGTAGCGCGCCGCATTCTTGCCGGTCACCGCGAGCAGCATCGGTACGCCCGTCGCGACGTCGCCGGCCAGCACGAGCTGCGAGCCGAGCGCGGTCATCACCTCTTCATCACCGGGCGACAGCCGCTCGGCCTTGCGCAGCAGCGCGATGCCCTGGGCATACTGCTTGCGCGCGGCGTAAACGGCGGCCCGCAGCACGTATGCCTCGACGCGTCGCGGGTTGAGCGCGATCGCCTGGTCGAGCGCCTTCGCCGCGTCGTCGAGCGCGCCGGCCGTGAGTGCCGCGCGGCCCTCGTCGACCAGCGCCGCACTCTCGTCGTCGCCCTGCCCCGATGGCTGCGCACGGGCCGGCCCTGCGAGCACGAGGATCGCGAATGCGGCGCACAGCAGGAGATCAGTACGAATAGCCGAGCTTGACATGGAGATCTCTCCCTTCACCAGGGATGCGCGGGACGACCACGGTCCGTTGTGTCGACCGGCTGCGCGGCTGCGTGCCCAAAACCGAAGACGAGCACGCGTTAGAACGCGTAACCCAGCTTGACGTACAGCTCGCGGCCTTCGCCCGGGATGCGGGGCACGACGAGCGGCAGCGCCGGATCACCGAATCGATCATAGTCGCCCGGCGCCGGGAGCAGGTCGCGGGTCCCGAGGATGTTGCGCACCCCGGCGGTGAGCTCGAAGCCGCGGACGTCGGGGACATAGACGGTAGCGTCGAGGCCGAGCCATGCCGGCGACGCGGGTGATGCGGTGCCATCCGCTGCATCGCGCGTCACGCGCCGCCCGATCAGCGCGCCGCGGCCGAGACGTGCGCGTACCGCCGAGCTTCGGCGTCGATAAGCCGCCGGTCGCCGTCACGCGTGGCCGCGCCGACGACCCGGTCGTACGTCACGTTCTCGCCTTCGCCGACCTTCGCGAACGTGACGCCACCGAAGCCGTACCACCCCGCGCTGTTGCGATAGCTCGCCTCGGCCTCGAGGCCGGCCGACACGTAGCGCCCGACGTTCTGGAACTGTAGCCGCTCGGGCTCGGCGGGATCCGGCCGCTGCTCGACCACGTCGCGCGCATCCCAGTAGAAGCCGGACAGCCGGGTCGCGAGCCCGCGCACCAGCTTTCCCCACAGCACGGCCTCGAAGCTGCGGATCCGCTCGGAGGTGATCGACGGATTGGCCGCGAAGTCGACGCCGTCCTCGAAGAAGCCCTCGAACGCGCTCGGGTTGCGAAACCCCTCGGCGTACAGCAGCTTCAACCCGTAGCGCTCGGGGCTGGCGAGGAACATCGCGGCGCGTGGCGACAGCCGGGTGCCCTTCGCGACGACCGAGTTGCGATCGAAGCGCGCGCCTGCCGTGAAGCCGAGCCACGGCAGCAACTGCGTCTCGGCCTCGGAGTACAGCGACGCGTTCGTGAAGTCGAGTGGCACCACGATCGCCTCGGCCGCGTCCTCCATGCCAACCACGTGCGAGCGACTCTCCGTGCGATTCACGTTGGCCTCGGCGCCTGCGGTGATCGCGAGCCGGTTGTCGTCGAGGATCGCGTACCGCACGTTGACCTCGGCACCGGCCGTGCCCGCATCACCGAAATCCGTGAACGCGTCAGCGGCCGCGTAATGGATGCGATCCTCGAACCGGTACAGACTCGAGTAGGCCCGCGCGCCGAGCGTCAGTTGCTTCGACAGCGGACGCGAGTGCCCGACCTCGAGCAACAGCTGCGTGTTGTAGTACTCGAACGAGGGATCGAGCGCGGGATCGCTGTCGTACGGCGCGAACGGCGAGTCCCGCCTGGCGCGGAACGCGCGCAGCTGGAAGAAGGTGCCGTCGTAGGCGCCCGCCACTGCGCCGAGCACGGTGAAGCCACCATCGGAGTCGAGGTCATCGCCAACGCCCGGCACCGACGAGGACTCGCCGATCCGGTTCAGCGCCATCACCGAGCCACGCAGCTGCCGCTCCACGCGTCCGGTGACGAAGCCGGCGGTCGCGATCTCGCCGCTGATCGAATTCAGCCCGATGCGGCCCCACGCGTGGGTGCCCTCGGCCGCTCCGCGCGTGACGATGTTGATGATGCCAAAGAACGCATTGGTGCCGTAGACCGACGACACCGGGCCCCGGATCACCTCGATCCGCGCGATGTCATCGATCGACACCGCCGCGTCGTACCCGACCCCACCGAACGCGCCCCACGCCTCGTTGACGCTCATGCCGTCGATCAGCACCAGGATCCGGCTGTTGAACCCGCCCGGGATCTGGAGTCCACGGATCCCGACCTGCTGGGTCAGCCGCGTATCCTGGATGAACACGCCGGCGACCCCGGCGATCGCCTCGCCGACCGTGCGGTACCCGAACCGCCGGATCCGATCGCTCGACACCACCGTGACCGCGGAGGCCACGTTGCCGAGACTCTGCTCGCGCTTCGCTGCGCCGACCACGACGTCTTCTTCGACGGCAGCCGCGGCGAGCACGGTCGCCGAGCTCGACGGCTCGTCCTCGGCGGCCGGCAGTGCCGGCAGCGCCTCGACGTCGACGTGACCCTCGATCGGCGGTGGTTCGGCTCGCGCGGACCCGGCTGCGACAGCGAGGAGGGCGAGCGCGGCCCGCAGGTTCACGCGGCTCCTCGGCCGGAGATCCGCGCCGCGGGCGGATCGTAGTGGCAGAGGACGAGCGTGATGTCGTCCTCGGCATTCGTACCCTCCGCGTAGTCATGGAGCGTGTTGACGATCAGGTCGCGCAGCCGGACCAGCGCATCGCCATCCTCCAGGGATTGCCCGGTCAGTGCGCTACGCAGCCGGCGGTCACCGAACAGCTTGCCCTGCGGGTTCGCGCGCTCGACAACCCCGTCGGTGAAGCACACGAACAGATCGCCAGGTCGCAGCTGCAGCGAGCCGCGGCGGATCTCGACCGGGATGTTGCGATCACCGAGCGGGTTGCCACTCGCCGCGATGATGCTCGCCGCCTCGAGGATGCGCGTCGGGCCGAGCTTGATCACGTACGGGAAGTTCTGCCCGGCGTTGGCATAGTGCAGGACGCCGCTCATCGAGTCGAACACCGCGGCGAACGCGGTCATCAGCACGTTGTGGTCACCGACCTGGCGGATCGAGGAATCGATCGCGCGCAGGATCTGATCCGGCGTCAGCAGGCGTTCGTCGATCCCCGACAGGGCCTCGACGGCGCCGCGCGCGGTGGCCGCGATCATCGCGGAGTGGATGCCGTGGCCGGTGGCGTCGCCGACGACGAGCAGCATCCGGCCGTTGGACAGCTTGCGATACGTCCACCAGTCGCCGCCGCAACTCGACGCCGGCATGCAGTAGCCGATCACCTTCATCGCCCCGTGCTCGTCGAGTGTCTCGGGCGGCAGCATCGCTTGCTGGACCTGCCGGGCGAGCGACATCTCCTTCTCGAGCGACGCCTTGTGCGCCTGATCGACCAGCAGCGCGCGGATCTCGTCGGCCATCACGTTGAACGTGCGCGCCAGCACGCCGAGCTCGTCGCGCCGGTTCTCGCCGACGCGGGTCTCGAGATCGCCGCCGGCGATCCGGTGCGCCTGCACGGTCAGCGCCTTGATCGGCCGCGCGAGCTGCACGCCCTGGAGCGCGGCCAGCACGATGCCGATCGCGAGGATGACCAACGACACCAGCCAGATCCGGTCGCGGGTGCGCTCGGCGCGAGCCCTCGCCTCGTCGAGCGAGGCCTGGAGCTCTTGCTCGATCCCGGCCGTGGTCACGCCCATCCACAACGTGCCGGTCGGTGAGCCCTGCAGCAGCGACACCGGCGTGCGGTAGACCCAGTCGGTCCCGCCGATCTTCGCGTGGACGACGCGGCCGGTCTTCTTGCCGTCGGCGAGCAGCTTGTCGTGCGCGGCGAGCGTCGCCTGATCCGGAGCTCCCGTCGTACCAAACCTGTCACCGACCTTGTCGACGAGCACCAGCCAGCTCATCCGCCGAGCGCCACTCTCGCGATCCTCGGCCAGCGCGCCGTCGAGTGCTGGCTTGATGTCGGGGATCATGCCGTTGGCGACCGGGAACGCGATCGTGTTTGCGATCGACTGCACCAGCAGCACCGAGCCACGCTGGATCTCCTGCTCTCCACTCTGCCGCCGCGCGACTTGCTGGCGCTCTGTCAGGTCGGCGATCGAGGTCTGCGAGAACCAGGTCACCACGCCGACGGCCGCCGCGACGACGATCGATGTCGCGAGGATGAGCTTGACCGAGATCGGGATCCCGGCGCGCGCCTGTCGCGTCGCAACCACGGTCTGCGCAGCGTAAGGGAACCCGTCGCGGCGTGTCTACGGGCGCACGTTACGACCGCTCGCCGCCGACCGCTCGACCGCAACCGCGAACAGGGCCTCGAGCGGCGCCGCGGCGGCCTCGCCCTCGAGCAGCCGCAGCGCCCGCGCGATCGCCTCGATCGTCGAGACCCTGCCTATGCCGGGTGATTCACGGAGCCGGGCAACTGGCATCGCGTCGTCGGGCAACCGCAGGATCGGCAGGCCACGGAGTGCGGAAATCTTGCGGAACATCCGGCGGGCCTGGGACCACGTCGCGTCGAGCACGACCAGCTGTCCCGGCGGGCGTTCGACCCGCTCGATGGGCGCCCCCTCCGGGAACAGCAGCCAGGCATCCGCGAGCGACGGCAGCACCGCCGGTCCTGCGAGACCGCCATGGTCGATGATCTCGCTGTTCGGCAACGCGAGGTGCGCGAGCCGTCCCGAGTTCGAGGATCGCCAGCGCTCGAGGTGGTGGCGCACGATCACGATCCGGGTCTGGGTCGGCACCGTCGGGATCACCGGGCACAGACAGACGCGGCGCTGGAACAGGCACCGGTCGCACCGCTGGTGAGCTTCTTCCACCACGGAGATCAGCGGGCGAGCAACGCGCGGCCGACCACCTTGAGCGCGAGGATCGGCTTCACGCCCTCGAAGATCGGCAGCACCTGCGCATCGGCGACGCACCGGCTGATCGGATATTCTTCCGCGTAGCCCCAGCCGCCGTGCAGCAGCTGGCCGAGCTGGGTGACCTCGACCGCGACATCGCACGCGAACAGCTTGGCCATCGCCGCGAGTGGTGCGGCGGCCCGCTCGTCGGCGTCCATCGCGGTCGCCGCCGCGTACGTGATCGCGCGTGCGCCGGCGAGCCGGCTGACCATGCGGCCGAGGTGATAGCGGGTCAGCCCGAACTCCCCGATCGGCTTGCCGAACTGCTTGCGCTCGGTGATGTAGCGGGCCGTGTGATCGATCGCGGCCTGGGTCAGCCCACACGCACGACCACCGGTCTGGAGCCTGCCGGCCGCGAACCCGGCCATCTGCAGCGCGAACCCGCGCCCGATCCCGGCTTCCTCGCCGACCAGCTGGTCGGCCGGCACGTGCCAGCGATCGAACGCGAGCGTGAACGAGTGCATCCCGCGATACCCGGGCGTGCGATCGGCCTTGCCAGAGAGCGTGCCGCCGCCCGGCTGGGAT
>JBBJLY010000077.1:0-31050 GCA_037720695.1 Kofleriaceae bacterium
CCCCCAAGTCGGCGGCGCTCTCCAAATGCTCGACCGGCCGGACCCACCAGTCGGTCGATCTGCTGGATGATCTGCTTCGCGAGGCCGAGCTCGGCGGGCTTGAGCTCCGGCAGGTCCGGCAGCGGGACCTCGGTCCACGGTTTGACCTCGTCGGCGTAGCGCAGCTGGTGCATGATCAGCCCCTCATGAAACGGACGGAGCAGCACGATGTACTGCTTGCCGCGCGCCGAGTACGACGCGACGCCGACCAGCCCGGTATCGAGCATCGCGTCGCGGATCAGCTTGTAGGCGCGCTCCCCGCCCTTGTCAGGCCCGAGGTAGTAGCTCTTCTCGACGTACAGTGGATCGACCGCGCTGGCCGGCACGAACTCCTCGAGCGCGATCGTCTGCGTCGCGACCGCGTCGGCGCCTTTAGCTCGTCGCCCGAGAAGATCACGTACTGGCCCTTCGTGTGCTCGTAGCCCTTCACCGTGTGCTCGCGATCGACGACCTCGTTGCACTTGGTACAGATGTATTGCTGCTTGAGCCGCGCCCCGTCGGCGTCGTGCAACATGTTGAAGTGAATGTCTCCCGACGATTCGTTCGTCGTGTAGAGCTTCGTCGGGATCGAGACGAGGCCGAACGAGATGGTGGCAGTACCGATCGAGCGAGCAGGCATATGGAATAATTGTAGCCTCGTGGCCGAACAGAGTGATCCAGACAAGCCGGCCGTGGATGGCAGCCTCGACGCCTACCGCGCGAAGCGGACCGCGGGGGCGACACCTGAACCGATGGCCAGCACGCCGGCTGCCGGCCGCGGGCCGCGGATGTTCGTCGTCCACCAGCACGACGCGACACGGATGCACTGGGACCTCCGGCTCGAGATCGACGGCGTGCTGTGCTCGTGGGCGGTTCCCAAGGAACCATCGATGGATCCCGACGACAAGCGGCTCGCGGTCAAGGTCGAGAACCATCCGCTCGAGTACGTGCACTTCGAGGCCGTGATCCCTGAAGGCAACTACGGTGCCGGCCCGATCATCGCGTGGGACCGGGGGCTGTTCCGCCCGCTGGTCGACCCGACGCAGGGCCTGCTCGACGGCGAGATCAAGTTCGAGCTCTACGGCTACAAGCTGCAGGGCGCGTTCACGCTGGTCCACACCGGAAAGGGCAAGCGCGGCAAGCAGTCCGGCCGCGGCTCGGATCACTGGTTGTTGATCAAGAAGCGCGACGAGCCGGCGGAGGCGTTCCTCGCCACCGGGCGCCCGCTCCCCGATACCTCCGTCCTGTCGGGCCTGTCGATCGTCGAGCTCGCGGCCGGCGCGCCGCGGCACCAGGCGGTGGTCGCCGAGCTCGCGCGACTGTCACCGCCGAAGCGCGCGATCTTGCCGGGCTCGTTCGAGCCGATGCTGTGCCACACCGCGCCGCAGGCGTTCTCGTCAGCCGACTGGGTGTTCGAGCTCAAGTACGACGGCTTCCGCATGGTGGCGTTCGGTGGCGCGGGCCAGGCCGCGCTGCGCTATCGCTCGTCACAAGATCCGACGGAGCGTTATCCGGAGATCACCTCGAGCGTGCGCGCGCTGCCGATCCCCGGGCTCGTGCTCGACGGCGAGATCGTGATGCTCGACGCCGAGGGCAAGCCGGACTTTCACAAGCTGTCGTTCCGCGGCCAGATGCACCGCACGTCCGAGATCCAGCGTGCCGCCCTGTCCTCCCCCGTCACCTACGTGGTGTTCGACCTGCTCGGGGCCGCCGGTTACGACCTGCGCGGCTTGCCCCTGCTTGTTCGCAAGGCGCTGCTCCAGCAGATCCTGCCGGCCGTCGGACCGCTGCGCTACGCGGATCACATCCCGGCGCAGGGCGAGGCGTTGCTCCAGCAGGTGGTCGCGCGCGGGCTCGAAGGCGTGGTCGCAAAGAAAGCGAGCTCGACGTATCGGTCGACCCGCTCGCGCGACTGGCTGAAGATGAAGTCGGATCCCGAGGCCGACTTCGCGATCTGCGGCTACACGCCGCCGAAGGGCTCGCGCAACGGGATCGGCGCGCTGCATCTGTGTGTGTGGGTCGACGATCGCTGGATGTGGGCCGGCAAGGTCGGCTCCGGGTTCGACGACAAGCAGCTGGTCGCGATCAAGAACACCCTCGATGCAAAGGCGACGTGGAAGCCGAGCTTCCCGCGTCCAGAGGCCAGCAACGATGCGCGCTGGATCGAGCCCGACATGGTCGTCCAGGTCCGTTATCGCGAGTGGCCGGCCGACTCGTCGCTGCGGTTTCCGGTGTTCGTCCGGCTCCGACCCGACAAGCAGCCGCGCGAGTGTGGGATGGCGCTGCGCCACACCGGCGAGCGCCCGCTGGGGGACGGGGAGAGCGATGCCGCAGCGGTGTTCATCGAGCCCGGCCAGGAAGTTGCTCACGACACCGGCCCGCTGCCGCTCGTCGATCAAGCGCTCGAGGAGGACGCGGAGGCGCCGGTGCGCGAGCTCCGGCTGACGCGGCTCCACAAGGTGTTCTGGCCCGAGGAGAACATCACGAAGGGCGAGCTCATCGAGTACTACCGCACGGTCGCGCCGCACATGCTGCCGTACCTCGCGGATCGTCCGACGGTCCTGACCCGCTATCCCGACGGCATCACGGGCGAGATGTTCTATCAGAAGGACATGCCGAGCTGGATCCCGCCGTGGCTCCGCACCACCGCGCTGTGGAGCGAGCACAGCCAGCGCGAGGTCCACTACGTGCTGATCGACGATGCCGATGGGCTCGCCTACGTCGCGAACCTCGGCTCGATCCCGATCCACGCGTGGGCGAGCCGGATCTCCAACCTCGAGAAACCGGACTACACGATCGTCGACCTCGATCCGAAGAACGCACCGGTCGAGCATGTCGTGCCACTCGCCCTCGCGATCCACGAGCTGTGCGAGGCCGTCGGCCTGCCGAACTACGTCAAGACCTCGGGCCAGACCGGGCTCCACGTGCTGATCCCGCTCGGCTGCCAGTGCACGTTCGATCAGGCGCGCACGCTCGCCTACCTGATCGGCCTCCTGATCGAGAAGCAGCACGGCGACAAGGCGACGACCCTTCGCAACCCGGCGGCCCGCGGTGGTCGCGTGTACCTCGACTGGGGGCAGAACGCGCATGGCCAGCTGCTGGTCGCGCCGTACAGCGTGCGCCCCGTGGGCGGAGCGCCGGTGTCGATGCCGCTGGTGTGGGCGGAGGTCGTGGGCCGCCTCGACCCCAAGCGCTTCCACCTGAATAACGCGCTCGACCGGATCACCAGCTGGGCGAGCGATCCGTGCGCGAACATCCTGACCGAGCGTCCGGATCTTGCCGCTGCGTTGACCCGGCTCGACGCGTACGCGAAGGACCGATAGCGCGCGGGCTCACGCTCGTACGAAGCGACGACGAATTCGAGGTTGCGCGATCGACAGCCCGATCAGCCACGTGCCAGGACGACGATGCTGATGATGATCGCCAACGCGATCGCCGTCACGATGGAGACCTGCCACTGTCGGCGCTGCGCACTCATGGCAAGGATCGTAACGCGACCGCAGGCCGAAATCCGCGGATCGAACGGGCCGCGGTGTGATAGTTGTTTTCCATGGGCAGACTGTTTGTGCTGGTTGTGTTCTCCGTCGTGATCGCCGCTTGCGGCAAGGTTCGAGATAACAATGCGCTGGACGGCGGTTGCGAGCCGGGCACGGCGCTGTCGTGTGATGGCGACAACCTCGTGGTGTGCTCGGCGGCCGGTGAGCCGGAGTTGACGGCGTGCGAGAACGGGTGCCAGCCGGACGCGCTCGTCTGCAAGTGCGGTGCAGCCGAAGCGACGTGCGCCAACAACATGGAGCAGGTCTGCAGCGCAGACGGGATCCCGTCCATGCGTGCATGCGAGCTCGGCTGCTTCGATGCGACCCGGTGCGCCGAGATCGATCCGACGAACCAGCTCTCGCAGTTCGTCGACGATGCCGTGACCGCGGCCGAGCTCGTGCTGAACGCGGGTGACGCGATCAACACCACCGACGGGTCCTACACGTTCGGCGGTCTCAGTATGACCCTCCCCTCGTTCGAGCTCCAGGCGCCAGCTGGGGGCATCCAGGTTCGCGTGTTCCCGCTGAAGTCGTTCACGGTGACCGGCGAGATCACCGTCACCGGCTTCCACGCCCTCGCGATCGTCTCGGCGGGCGACATCAAGATTGAGGGCATCATCCGACAGCGCGCCGGCAACGGACCGGATGGCAATGGCGGTGGTGGCGGCTTCGTCCTCTGCGGGACCGGGATGGCGCGGATCGGTGGCCAGGGTGGCGGCGGCTTCGCTGCGGCGGGTGGAGTTGGGGGTGTCGCGACCGACGCGGCAGGGGGCACTGCAGGCCCCGCCGTCGGCAATCGCGACCTGGTGCCGTTGCGAGGCGGCGGCAACAACGCCGGCGTCAGCCAGGGCGGCGGCGCGATCCAGCTCGTCAGTCGTACCCGCATCGAGGTGGTCAATGGCGGCGGGATCGATGCCGGCGGCCTCGGCGGCCAGAGCAACAACGGCGGTGGTGGTGCGGGTGGCGGGATCGTGCTCGAAGCACCCACGGTCGTGGTGGCCGGTGCCGGTTCGGTGCTCGCTGCCAATGGCGGCGGTGGTGGCTGCGGCAACAACGGCGACGTCATCACCCCCGCCGAGAACGGCCGCCTCGATGACGTGCGCGCCGCGGGATGTCAGGCGACCCTGGCCGACGGAGGTCCCGGGGGTGCGGGCGCGACGCCCGCTGGCGGCGCGGGGCAGAGCCTCGCTGGATGTGGCGTGTCGGCCGCGGCGGGCGGCGGCGCGGTCGGCCGGATCCGGATCAGCACCTCGAGCGGAACGTTCGCTCCGGGTGTCGGCGGCACGGTGACGCCAGCGCCGGCGGTCTCGCAGCTCGGGACCAAGTAGCCGGCCGCTACAATGCCCGCGCGACCCGTCCCGGGCGCGCCGCGGTCAGGACGCCGTCGCGCGAGATCACCTCGCCATGCACGATCGTCGTGCGATACCCCGTCGCGTGCTGGAGGAACCGCTTGCCGCCGGCGGGCAAGTCGCGGATGAGCGACGGTCGCTGCAGCGCGAGCGCCGGCAGATCGATCACCGCGAGATCGGCGCGTAGCCCCTCGCGCACGACGCCGCGGTCCGCGAGCCCGAGCCACGCGGCCGGCTCTCCGGTCAGCTTGTGGATCGCATGCTCGATCGAGAACACGCCGCGATCGCGGACCCAGTGGGTGAGGAAGAAGGTCGAGAAGCTGGCGTCGCAGATCGTGCCAACGTGGGCGCCGCCGTCGCCGAGGCCGAGCAGCGCGTGCGGGTGACGCAGCATCTCGCCGACCTCGGCGAGCGAGCCGGTCGCGTAGTTGTAGATCGGGAAGTACAGCAGCTGCTTGCCGTCGTCCTCGAGCAGCGCGTCATACGCGACCGCAAGCGGTGACTGACCGGTGCGCATCGCGTCGCCGAACAGCGAGCGCTGGCGATCCGGCTCGTAGTCCGGCTGATCGGCGAGCCGGAACAGGCTCATCGCGACCAGATCGAACGCCGCGAGTAGCTTGTCGACCAGCGGCGGGATCGCGCTGCCGTCGCCGGCGACCTTGTCGGTGGTCTCGGCCAGGATCTTCGCGCGGACCTCGGGTCGCGACAGCTCGCGGACGCGCTCGGCGAGCGGCAGATGGGCGAGCGTCTTGTAGGTCGGGAAGCCGATGAACGGGTGGAACGTGGCGTCGAGCCCGAGCAGCACGCCGATGCCACGCGTCGCGACCTGGGCACGCACGGACAGTCCCGCCAGGTTGGCGCGCTCGATCCGGCGCAAGATCTGTCGCCACTGTTCGGTCGCGCCGACCCGTTGGAGCAGCGAGATCGAGAGCGGCAGTCCCGACACGCGCGCCATGTTCTCGAGCAGCTCGAACTCCGGGTCGAAGCGATCCGGCGACACGAACATGTCGAAGTCGCTCACCGCCTGCAGCACGCCATGGCCAAGCCCGCGCAGTGCGCTCGCGATGCCGTCGAGCTCGCGCGCACTGGCATCGGCCGCGGGCGTGGCGCGCCCGTCGCGGTTGCGATGGTTGTCCGAGCGCCCGGTCGAGAAGCCGATCGCGCCGGCCTCGATCGCGGTGCGAACGATCGCGCCCATCGCCGCGATCTCGTGATCGGTGGCCGGCTCGCCCGCGAGCGCGCGCTCACCCTGGACGAACACGCGCACCGCGTCGTGCGGCACGTGGCACGCGAGATCGATCGTGTGGGGCCGGCGATCGAGCACGTCGAGGTACTCCGCGAATGTCTCCCAGCCCCACGTCAGGCCCTCGGCGAGCGCCGAGCCCGGAATGTCCTCGACGCCCTCCATCAGCGCGATCAGGCGATCGCGATCCGCAGCGCGACACGGCGCGAAGCCGACTCCGCAGCTGCCCATCGCGACGGTGGTCGAGCCGTGCAAGCTGGACGGCATGAGCTCGTCATCCCAGCTCGCCTGGCCATCGTAGTGCGAGTGGATGTCGACGAAGCCGGGCGTGACAAGCGCGCCCGAAGCGTCGATCGTCTCGCGCGCCGCATCGAGCCGTTCGCCGATCGCGGCGACCCGGCCGCTTGAGATCGCGACATCGGCCACACGTGAAGGACCGCCGGTACCGTCGACCACGGTGCCGCCACGGATGATCAGGTCATACACGACGCGAGCATACGGGGCGCGCCCGCGATCATGGCCGGCGGCTCGCGCTTGACTGCCGATAGATCGCGCCGCCCGGGCTCGCTCGTGCGTGATCTAGCGTGCCCCACGCTCGCGTCCCCAAGCGGCCAGCACATCGTGTTCCCGCGCTGCCAGCCAGCGGACTGAATTTGTCGTGAACCACGCATCAGGACGACGACGCTGATGACGATCGCGATCATCACCGCCACCACGACGGAGACCTGCCATTGTCGGCGCTGTGCACTCACGGCGCCAATCGTACACTCCCCGATGATCGCGCGTCCGCCGCTTCGCGACTCGTTGACTCGCTACCGCCGGATCGCGAGCGGTCGCGCGCGCTCACGGTGCGCGTCGTGCAGCACGCCGAACGCGAGCGGCAGGTCGAGCCGGCGCCCGCGGGCATGGACCGCGAACACGCGCGCGTCGACATGCGGGGTCACCGCGTGGACGCGAAGCTCGGTGGTCTGATCGCCGGCGAGCGGCTGGCCCGCGACCCGCCAGGTGTCGCCCATTCGCTCGACGTCCTCGGCGTGGACCGCGAGCTCGACGTCGCGCGCGCGATCGATCTCGATCGTGATGCCGCGCCACACCGCAGGGGCCGGCTGGATATCGCGGCGCTCGACGAGCCGGTAACCGCCATTCGACGCCGCGAGCCGGGCCAGCACGTCGGCCGGTGGCGGAGCGATCGACAGTACGAGTGGGCGGACCTGCGGCAGGTGCTCGCGGAGCGCGGCGAGCGAGCGGCGCGAGACCAGCGACGTCGCGGCGCCCGCGACGACGAGGACCACCTGCGGTCTGGGATCATCTCCAAGCCCACACGACACGCAGAGCCGCGCGAGCGTGTCGGCGTCGTGCCGCGAGTCGACGACGACCGCGTGCTCACCTTGCCAGGCGCGCATCCACACCGGTGCCTCGGGCATCACTTGATCGGTCGCCCGCAACGCCGCAAGCGGTGCCACCACCGGCAACAGCTGGCCGAGGAGCTCGAGTCGCGCGGCGTCGCGGTCGGGGACGTCGCGCGTGCCGTCGAGAATGCAGCCGATCGGGCGGCGGTCGATCGCGAGCTCGACCACCCACGACGCATCGTGGACGATGCCACCTGCACGGCCGCGGGCGAGCTCCGGATCGACGCAGGTCGCCACGGCCGGCATCGCGAGCGCTTCGGCGAAGTCGTGGCGCATGCTCATCGCGATCCACGCATCCTAGATCGGTTCTCGCGAGCAAACCGGACGGCATCGATCTGATACCGTCGCGCGGTGAAGATCGCCTGTATCGGCGGTGGCCCGGCCGGGCTGTACCTCGGCATCCTGGTCAAGCGCGTCGCGCCCGAGCACGACGTCGTCGTGTACGAGCGCAACCGGCCGACCGACACGTTCGGCTTCGGCGTCGTGTTCTCCGACGCCACGCTCGGCCACCTCGCCGCTGCCGATCCCGAAACCCACGCCCAAGTCACGGAGCGGTTTTCGCGGTGGGATAACATCGAGATCCACGCCGGCGGGGAGATCCTGCGATCCACCGGCCACGGCTTCTGCGGCATCGAGCGCAAGGTGCTGCTCCAGATCCTGCAAACCCGCGCCGCAGAGCTCGGCGTACGGGTCGAGTACGAGCACGAGATCCGGGCCCTCGCGCAGGTCAGCGCCGACGTGATCGTGGCCTGCGATGGCGTCGCGAGTTGGGTGCGGGACACGCTGGCGTCCGAGCTCCTGCCGCACGTCGATGTCCGCCCCAACCGCTTCGTCTGGCTGGGCAGCACCGTGCCGTACGAGGCGTTCACGTTCATCTTGAAGCAGACGCAGTTCGGGCTATTTCGCGTCCATGCGTATCGCTTTCACGAGCGCGGCTCGACGTTCATCGTCGAGTGCCGCGACGAGACCTGGCGCGAGGCTGGGCTCGCAGATGCCGACGAGGATGGCACGGTCGCGATCCTCGAGGACGTGTTCGCGGCCGAGCTCGGCGGGCACCGGCTGATCAAGAACCGGTCGATCTGGAGAAACTTTCCGACCGTGCGCTGCGGGCGCTGGCATGCCGGCAACGTGGTGCTGGTCGGCGACGCCGCGCACACCGCACACTTCTCGATCGGCTCGGGGACCAAGCTCGCGATGGAGGACTCGATCGCGCTCCGCGACGAGCTGCTCGCGCACCCGCGCGATATTCCGCGCGCGCTCGCCGCGTACGAGGCCCGACGGCGGCCCGAGGTCGAGGCACTGCAGGCCGCCGCGCAGGCCAGCCTCGAGTGGTTCGAGGGCACCGAGCGCTACATGAGCATGGCCCCCGTGCAGCTGACGTACAGCCTGATGACCCGGAGCCTGCGGGTCTCGCACGCATCCGTGGCCAAGCGCGATCCGCACCTCGCGCGCGGAGTCGAGCGTCTGCTCGCCGCATCACTCGGCATCGTCGACGATCCGCCGCCCTCCCCGACCTCGCTGCCGTTCCAGCTCGGCGATCGCCGGCTCGCGTCGCGGTTCGTCGTCGCACCGACCCGGTCGATCGAGCCCGACGACGGGCAGCTGGTCGCGCTCGGGGGCGCGGTCGAGCAGGGTGCGAGCCTCGTGGTGTCGGCCCCCCTGCCCTCGCGCGCGCTCGCGAGCGACGATGTCGCGGTCGCATGGCGGCGGATCATCGACTACGTGCACGGGCAGGGCGCGCTGATCGCGGCGCGGATCCTGGTGCGCGCCGGCGAGCGGCTAGAGGCCGCGCTCGAGCGGGCCGCGTTCGCGGGCTTCGATCTGTGTGTCCTCGATCCCGGCACCGATGCGGAGGCGATCGAGCAGTTACCCGCGATGCTGCAGGCCGCGCGCGATGCGCAGCGCTGGCGCCCCGCGGGATGGATCGCCGCGATCGTCCACGATCGTCCGCGCGCACGCGTGTCCGTGGTCGGCCACGCCGCGCAGCTGGTTCGCGCAGGTGCAAACCTCCTGTGGATCAGCTCGACCGGCGATGGCAACGCGCGCCTCCCAGCCGCGCCGCTCGCGGATCGCCTTCGCAACGAGCTGCGGGTCGCCACCTGCGTCGAGACCGCGAATGCGCAGCTCCCCGACCTCGATGCCGCGATCGCAGGTGGGCGCGCCGACCTGATCGTCGGCGCGCGGATGCCCGCGGGAATTCGCCGTCCGTAACCGGCCATGACGCCGCGCCGCTATCAGCTCCGCAAGGATGCCGTCGCGATCGTTCTGCGCGAGCATCCGTGGATCTTTCGCGACCAGCTGTCCTCGGCGGCGGGGGTGTTTGGGGATGGTGACTGGTTGCGGCTGGTCGACGGTCAGAATTGCGTGATCGGGTACGGCGTGTTCGAGGCCGAAGGCGCGATCGCGATTCGCATCCTGCGCCGCGGCGAGCACCGGCCCGATGCGGCGTGGTTCACCGCACAGCTCGCGAAGGCGCTCGCCCGGCGGGCCCTGCTCTCTGCGCGCACCGACGCGATCCGCCTGGTGCAGGGCGAGAGCGACGGCATCCCCGCGGTCGTGATCGACCGGTTCGGTGACACCTCGTCGCGACCAGCTATTCCGCCGGCACCGACGCACTCGCGCGCTACCTGCTCGGCGGCTGTGCGCGCGCGGGCGCGGTGGCGGACCTGCGCGAAATCGGTGTTGCGCCCGGCGCGCGGCGCCAGGGCGACGCCCTGCCTGCGCGCGTGCTGCGAGGCGACGCCCGCGTCGAGCACATCGTCGAGGATGGGATCCGTTCGCCGTCGATCTTGCCGAAGGCCAGAAGACCGGCACGTATCTCGATCTGAGAGGGCTGCGTCACGCGATCGCGACGGCGCCGCTCGCCGGCAGCCGTGCTGAATCTGTTCGCGTACTCGGGGATGCTCGGTCGCGCCGCCGAGCGCGCCGGTGCCACACACGTCACCCAGGTCGACGCATCTGCTCGCTCGCTCGCGTTCGCCGCCGCTCACCACGTCGACGATCCCGCGAACCACGCGTTCGTCGTCGCCGACGTGTTCGCGTGGCTACCGGCGCTCGATCCCGACGCGCGGTTCGAGCTCGTGATCGTCGATCCGCCGGCGATGACGAGCAGCATCGCGCAGGTGCCGAAGGTGCTGGCCGCGTATCGCAAGCTCTACCGAGCCGCCGCCGCGCACGTCGCACCCGGTGGTGCGCTGGTCGCCGCCTGTTGCACCAGTCGGATCGAGCGCGCCGTGTTTCAGCGCACCGTCCGCGAGGCGCTGGGGTCGGGATTCGCGATGGAGCGCGAGCTGCCGGTCGAGCTCGATCATCCGGTCGGCTTTCCGCAGGCCGATTATCTCAAGATCGGCTGGTGGCGCCGGGCGTGACACCCCGCGACGCCTGCGACAACGCGGCGAGGCGCGGCGGCTACAGGCGCTTCCCGAGGACCACTCAGCGCGCGACGGCGCCGAGATCGCGATAGCGGATCAGATGCCGGACCGCGCGCCGGACCAGGAGCTCGTCACCGGTTCGCCGCCCCGCCAGCTCGTACAGCCGGGCGAGGTTGAAGTGCGCATCCGAGAAGCTGGCATCGAGCGTGAGCGCCTGCTCGTAAGCGACGATCGCCTCGGCCACACGACCACGATCCTCGACGACAACTCCGAGGTTGAACCAGTACAGCGCGACCCCGGGAGCGAAGCACAACGCGAGCCGGTAGTGGCTCTCGGCGAGCGCCAGCTCCCGCCCGAGATCGTGCACGACCCGGCCGAGATTGTTGTGCGCGTCCGCCAGGTCCGGACAGCCCGCGAGGGCCCGCTCGTAGCAGCGGATGGCCTCTGCGGGCTGGCTGTCCGCGAGTGCGCAGCCGCGATCGTACCAGTCCGAAGCGCGGGTCCCGCGCTTGGTCCCCCGCCTCGGGCCGAGAGTGATGGTCAGCAGATCGCCCACGACTCGAACGCTAACGAAGCGGTCTGACAATCACGGGCGGGCCTGTGCTGTTGTAGGATGCAGCCGTGGGTGACGCGCAGGGAACCACCCTTAGCTTTCACGAGGATGGCAAGGTAGGGCGGCTCGGGCCGCGGCCGGAACCAGTCCTCGTTCTGGCACTCGAGTGCGGACGACCGCGCGCGGGCTCGGTGCGGTATCGGCTGTCCGAGCTGACGGGCGTCGCGCTCGGGCGCGGACCAGATCGCCGAGCTGAGCGGATCGGCACCGAGCTGACCGTCCGGGTTCCGGACAAATGGATGTCGTCGCGCCACGCGCGGATCGAACCGAGCTTCGGGCGCTGGGTCCTGACCGACACCGAATCGAAGAACGGCTCGATCGTCGACGGTCACACCACCAAGCGCGCGGTGCTGACCGACGGCTCCCTGATCGAGCTCGGCCACACCCTGTTCATCTTCTTCGAGCGCCTCCCGATCGAGGCTGAAGCACCTGGCCTGCTCGAGCTGACGCCCGAAGAAGGACCGACCGGGTTCACCACGCTGATGCCGACGTGGCTCGGCGAGATCGCGCGCCTGCGCCAGATCGCGTCGTCCGAGATCCCGATGTTGATCGAGGGCGAGAGCGGCACCGGCAAGGAAGTGATCGCACGTGCGATCCACGGCCAGTCGGGACGCAAGGGTGAGTTCGTGCCGGTCAACTGCGGCGCGCTCCCCGAGAACCTCGTCGAGAGCGAGCTGTTTGGCTACAAGAAGGGCGCGTTCTCCGGCGCGCAGACCGACCACGAAGGGCTCGTGCGCGCGGCCAACGGCGGCACGCTATTTCTCGACGAGATCGGAGACCTGCCGCCGAGCTCGCAGGCCGCGCTGCTCCGCGTGCTCCAGGAGCGCGAGGTGATGCCCGTTGGCGGGACGCGTGCGGTCGAGATCGATCTTCGTGTCGTCGCCGCGACGCACCGCGACCTCGACGACATGGTCGCCGAGGGCAGCTTCCGACACGATCTGTTTGCGCGACTCGCGGGGTTCCGCGTGACCGTGCCGACGCTGCAGGAGCGCCGCACGGATCTCGGGCTCCTGATCGGCGCGTTCCACTCGCAGATCTTTCCGACCGAGCATCCGGGGTTCGACATCGACGCCGCGCGCTTGCTCCTCCGCTATCCGTGGCCGCTCAACGTGCGCGAGCTCGAGCAGGCGCTCGCGACCGCGCAGGTCCTCGCCGGGGTGGAGCTGGTGCGAGCCGACCACCTGCCGGATTCGGTGCGCACCGGGAGGCCGCCCGGCGCCCCCCGGCCGATCGTGCTCAGCGAGATCGATCAGAAGGTGAGGGACCAGGTGATGGCGGCGCTGCGCGAGCACCAGGGCAACGTGTCCGCGGTCGCACGCGCACTCGATAAGGACCGCAAGCAGATCCAGCGCTGGATCAAACGCTTCGGGCTCGATCCGGGCAGCTTTCGCTGATCGCCTCGTGAGGCTGGTTCCGCAAGGGTCGCTGGCGGTCGGGGTGATCGCCGTGACACGATGCCGGTGGCGATGGTGAACGGACCACCTTGTTCGATCTGCGGCTATCCGCTGCGCTGGCTCGCGCCGCAGAGTGCCTGGGGCTGCGATCGCTGCCAGAAGCTATTTCCGCGCATCAGGCCGGACCGCCGACGGGGCCGCCCGTCCCGCCGCCCGCAGGCCCCGCCCCATCGGGTCCACCGCCGTCGGGTCCGCCGGGCTTCGCGGGTCGCGCGCCTCCGCCGTACTCGCCGTTCCCGCAGGCCGCGAAGACGCAGGCGATCCCGCAGTCCCAGCGCAAGACCTCGCGCAAGCGGATCGCGATCGGGCTCTCGATCGCCGCGCTCGCAATCGCAGGCGGCATCGTCGCGATCGTCGTCGCCACCCGCAAGGCTCCGGGGCGGTCGCGCGAGGCCGTGATCCAGCAGACGTTCGCCGCGCTGGCGGAAGGCGACGCCGACAAGCTGTACCGGCTCGCCGATCCGGCGAACACGTTCGCCCGGATCGCAGCGTGCGAGAAGCTCGAGGTCCGCGACGACGACGACGACGACAAGGACGTCGACCGCAAGACCACGCTGTCGAAGGAAGAGGCGGAGTTCCGCGACCCCGACCGGGTCAAGATCGCCTGGATGAAGGACGCCACCCTGAGCACGCGGCGCACCCAGGGCGCGAAGATCGAGGTCGTCGAGATCGTGACCAAGCCACCGCGGCCGTTGACCGCAGAGCCGGCCGACAGCGCGGATGACGACGACGATGACGATGACGACGACGACGACGACGAGGCCGCCGACGACGACAAGGACGACGACGACAAGCCCGAGCGCGACAACAAGCGCAAGGTCACGACCATCCGCAAGGGTAAGAAGCTGATGAAGGGCTGCGTCGCGAAGACCACCTTCCGGACCCAGGAGGTCAAGGTGAAGGTCAAGGTCGAGGAGGGCGACCGCGAGTTCAAGCAGACCGTGACGATGTCGCTCCACGAGATTGGCGGCACCTGGTACCTCGGTATGACTCCGCGGCTCAACGTCGGGCTCGACGTCGTGGTCAAGGACCTCGAGGGCTGGCGTGATCAAGCCTGCAAATGCAAGGACGGCCCGTGCATCGTCAAGCTCGACGAGGAGCAGCGCCACCTGCGCTACGTCGAGTACTCGTTCGACAAGGACGAGGATCTGCCGGTCGGCGGCCTCGCGAAGCTGACCAAGGTCAACGACGAGCGCAAGGTCTGCGAGAACACGGCGAAGGGCGGCGTCGTGCTCGCGAAGCACAAGGAGCACGCGGAGCGAATGTGCGCGTGCAAGGACGAGAAGTGCAGCGAGGGCGTGACCACGGACATGACGGACTGGAAGCGCAAGCTGACGGTGGAGGAACGCGAGATCGAGCGCACGCTCGAGACCAACGGCCTGCTCACGCCGATCACCCGGCAGTTCACCGACTGCGCGATCAAGCTGGCGGCGACGCGTATCCGCGTCGACTCGATCTATCCGACCACGGGTGACACCGAGGGCGGCACCTACGTCACGCTCCGCGGCCGCAGCTTCACCACGACCCCGCGCAGCGCGAAGGTCTACTTCGGCGCCGTCGAGGCGACGGTCGTGCGGTTCGTCAGCGACTACGAGCTGATCGTCCAGACGCCTGCCGGCGTCGCCGACCAGGTCGCCGACTTCATGGGCGTGTTCGATCCGGGCGGCGTGCAACGGCTGCCCGGCGCGTTCACGTACATCAGCTCGAAGCTGGTGCCGAACACCGGCGCCCCATCCTCCTGCGAGCGGCTGCGCAAGACGCTCGAGCGCGCCATCAAGTGCCCCTCGCTGTCGTATGGACGCGGCCGGTATTCGATGACCTGGAGCCTGATCAACCGGATGGTCGCGACCAAGACGCCTCGCAAGGACCTCGACCTGGTCTGCAAGAACAAGCTGCCGCTGGTCGACGAAGAGCTCAAGCTCCAGCGCTGCCCGTAGTCAGGGCTCGCCGGTGAGCGACCCGTCGGGGCTCGTGCCCTCGACGATCTGCTGCGCGAGCTTCGCCGGCGTCGCCTGCTTGTGATCCGGAAACTGGATCGCGAACGGCACGGGCGTGTCCGTGGTCTCGATCCAGCGCCCGCCTCGCTTGCGAGACTGCTCGCCGGCGAGCGCGGCGATCTCGAACACCGCGCTCCAGTAGGCGGCGGGATTGCCGTCGCGATCGAGCGGGGCCTTGCGGTGCTGAGCCTCGAGCTTCGCGAGCGCGGTGGCCATGTCAAGCACGCCGAAGTTCGTGCGCACGCGATGCGCGAGCTCGGCGAACGCATGGTCGATGATCGACGAGATCGCGCCTGACCCCGCTGGCATCTGGATCCGCTCGCCGCGCGCATCGCTGATCGCAGCGCCGGCACGGGTGATCGCATCGACCAGAACCGGTGGTGGCATCACGCCGGTCGCGTAGCGGACCTCGCCCTTGCCGGCGAACCGGGCCTCGAGCGCGCGCCGCGCGTTGAGCACCCGGGCGACCGCGATCACGGTCGACAACCCGGGGACGCGCCCCATCGCGGCGGCATTGCGCTCGTCCTCGACCAGCACGATGCCGCCACCGCCGGGCTGGGGCCGGATGCGATCGATCTTGTGCACGCGGGCCCACACCGATCGCAAAGGTAATATGGAAACACCCGCGCGGCCGGCCACCAAGGTGTGCGTTGGGAGGCTCAGGACCAACCGCGCGGGTGATCGGGGTCGAGCAAGAGTCGAGCCGCCTCGGGCGCGACGCAGGTGCGTGGATCGGCACGGCCCCGGTGGGGGGCGCGACGTCGCAAGCGAGGTCGCTGCGACGACGCAGCCCTCTACCGCGTGCGCTTCGCTGCCCGACGCAGCACTGGTTTCTGCGCCTTGGGCGATGCGGCTGGTGACTTCGCTACCAGCTTCGACTTCACCGTCGGGTTCGCGCGCTTCGCCGGGTTCGCGCGCGACTTCGGCTTCGGCTGCGCCGGTGTCGCTGCACGCTTGCGAGCCCGCCGCGGCTGGTGGCCGTGCACCGTCCGCACCACCGGCCCCCTCGGCTCGACTGCCTCCAGATCCGCCGTGCGCTCGAGCGACCACGTCCAGCTGTAGCCGTTGACGTTGCGCGACCCACCGCGCAGCTGGTCACCGACGACCACGCCCTGGTAATCCGCGTAGTGCTGGTTGGTCTCGGCGACGAGCACGTTGCCGACCTGACGCCAGGTCCCGTTCTCGTACGTCTGCGGACCATCCTGCGTGTAGCTCATCGTCCCCGAGGGCAACAACCGCAGCACGAGCGCCTTGTCCTGCGAGTCGCGGCCACGCCAGACCGTGCCGGCGAGCGGCGGCGTGCTGACCTTGCCGACCCACTCTGACGCCAGCGTCTCGCCGAGCACGCGGAGTGCCTGGCCACGATCGCGCAGGTCGGCCGCATCGGGATCGGCGCTCGCGAGCGCGAGCTGCATCCTGAGAAATTGCGCGCGCGCGAGCTCGCCGGATTGCTCGAGCCAGTCCGCGTAGACCATGCGCAGCGCGGGATCGCCGGGATCGGCCGCGAGCAGCGCGACGAAGCGGGCGTCGTCGGTCACCTCAGCTGCCGGTGGCGCGCTGCGCGAGCCCGATCAGCTGGCGCTCGGTCCACGCGGCAAACCGGCTCGGCGACCGGCCGGCGAGTCGGCGGCGGGCTTCGGTGAGCGCGGGGACGGTGAGTGCACGCCGCGGCACGCAGCGATAACAGGCGGCGAACGCCGCGAGCCCGAGCTGCGTGCGACGCGGTGCGCCCCGCAGTGCGAATTGATCCGCGAGATGCGGCGGGAGCAGTGCGTGGGTGACGAGCTCGCTGATCCGGCCGAGCGGCGGTTGCGCCGATCCGCCTCGACCGACGAGGAAGCGCGCCATCTCGCGTGCGCACGGCGCAACAGCGAGGCGATCGGATGCGAGCATCTGCGCGACGTACGCGGCGTGTTCAGCCCAGCTCGCAGGCAGCAAGCGGCGCGGAATCCCGAACAGCTGCGCGAAGCGATGCAGCTCTGTGACGTAGGCATCCTTCACCGAGATCGCGAGCGGACCATCGAGCAGCTCGCGCACCTGGATCGTGGTGTCGACGAGCGTGGTGTGGACCCAGCGCAGCGACTCGGCATCGTTCGCGTGATACGGCGTGCCCGCAGGATATGCACCGATCGCGTCGGGGATCGTACCGTGGATATGCGTGTGGATCGTGTGAACGCGGCGCGCCGCGGTGAACGCCTCGTCGAGGGAGCCGAACAGCATCGCGAACACGTGATGGAACGTGCGCTGGAACCGTCCGATGACATCGCTGCGTGTGCGTGAGTGCTGATCGATTGCATGCGCGACCATCGGATGCGCGAGCTGGAGCAGCGCGGCGCGGCCGCCCCCGAGGAACACTCCGAGATCTGTCCCCAGCTGCCACGCAATCGAGCTCGGCCCAAGGATGCCAGCACGGGGGTCGCGCACATGTGTGCACAGGTCCGCCAGTGACGCTTCGAGCTGGTCCCGGGAGACGATCTCCACGCCGTGATCGTTGGCGCGATGTTGGCGCGGGGTCAAGCCTACTGTGCGTGTTCGCTCATCGCGCCGGTTCGCTACGCTCGGGATGGCGAAGTGCGCGTGCGGGCTGGGTTACGCGCGGCACAACGACTGCACACGTGGAATGACGTAATGAAGACCATGGTCAGCACGGCAGGGGGTGCGCTGGGGTCGATCTCGGTCCCAGATTCCCTCGCTTCGGGCTCGAAGGCTGGCCCATGGGTGGTCGAGCGCGAGCTCGGACGCGGTGGCATGGGAGCCGTGTACGCGGTGGTGCACGAGGAGATCGGCAAGCGGGCCGCGCTCAAGGTGGTCCACGGCCGGCTGCTGACGTCGGCCTTCAATCCCGAGCGCATGTTGCTCGAGGCCAAGGTCGTCAACCAGGTCGGCCATCCGAACATCGTCGACATCTTCGAGACCGGCAAGCTGGAGGATGGCCGGCCGTACATCGTGATGGAGCGCCTCGAGGGACAGCCGCTCTCGTACCGCGCCGACGAGGGCAAGATCTTGCCGGATCTCGTGATCCGCATCCTGCTCCAGATCTGCGACGCGCTGATCGCCGCGCACGCGGCCGGTATCGTCCACCGCGATCTCAAGCTCGACAACGTGTTCCTGGTCGACAATCCGGATGACCCCAGCACGCCGCGCGTGAAGCTGCTCGACTGGGGCATCGCGAAGATGATCCACCACGAGGTCCGCCACACCATCGAGGGCCAGCTCGTTGGCACGCCGCAGTACCTGTCGCCCGAGCAAGCGCGTGGTGGCGCGGTGTCCGCGCAGACCGACATCTACTCGCTCGGCGTCATGGCCTACGAGCTGTTCATGGAGCAGCTCCCGTTCGAGGCCGAGACCGCGGCCGAGATCATGGTGATGCACCTGCGACAGGCGCCGCCCCCCCCGAGCGAGATGTGGCCGGACATCCCGCCCGCGCTCGAACAGCTGATCCTGCAGATGCTCGCGAAGGCACCAGACCAGCGGCCGACGACGCTCGAGGTCGCCCGCCGGCTCGAGGCAGGAGCAAGGAGCTCAGCAATCGCCGTCGTCAGAGCACGGCGCCGGTCAGAGGCTCCGCTCGCGCTGACGCGACCAGCAACACCACCGAGGCGCCGCTCCCGTTGCCGGTGCCGCGTACCGTTACCCCCATGCGGTTGCCCCGCCTGCGCTCCGAAGCGGGACTCGCTCAGACCCAGCGCGCGACGCTTTCTGGCGTTCCCTCGTGGCGCGCCGAGAGCAAGCGTTGGCAGTACGTCGTCGGAGCGGTCGCCCTCGCGGCAAGCGCGACGATGCTGCTGGTGAGCCGGAGCGGCGACACCAGCCCTGCCGCCGCCAGCACGCTCGCGGCGCCGGTGATTCGCGAGTCTGCGCCGGCTCCGCTGCCCGCGCTTGCCGTGCAAGTCGAGGCACGTGCGGTGACGCCGCCCAACCTGATCGACCAGACCACCCAGGTTCCGGCCGCAAAGAAGCTCGCGACTCGCCCAGCGAGGACTCAGCGTACCTCCCCGAGCCGTGAGGCACCGGTTGCGCCGCGCCGGGCTGCCAAGATCGATCCTGACGGCACCCTCGACCCCTACCATTGAAGACCTCGATCGCCATCGTCGCCGTCGCGATCGGTCTGTCCTCGACGGCCGCGGCAGATGAGCCGGTGCCTGGCAAGGCGCGCACGCTCGCGCAGCAGGGTCGCGAATTCCACGACAAGGGCGACTACGTGAGCGCGATCGCCGCGTTCAAGGAAGCGTACGTGATCGCCCCGAGTCCGGCCCTGCTGTTCAACCTGGCGCAAGCATACCGGCTGCAGGGCAACTGCGAGGACGCCGCGCTGATGTACCGCCGATACCTGGGTACCGGGCCCGATCCCGATGGCCGCCAGATGGCCGAGGGCCACCTCAACACCGTCGAACGCTGCGTCTCGAAGCGCAGCATGAACATCCCGATGGACGAGGGTGCGAAGTATCTGAACCTGCCCGCGCCACCGGCCGACCTCGGCGTCGTCGATGCGCCGAAGCAGGTCGACAAGCCAAGCTCCAGCCGCGGTGGCCGCGTCAAGAAGACAGTCGGAGTAAGCGTCGCGATCGGCGGCGGTGCCGCACTCGCCGCCGCGACCTACTTCGGGCTGCGTGCGCGGAGCGCATCATCAGAGGTCGAGCGGCTCTACGCAGAGGGCGCGAAGTGGGACCAGATCGAGCCCGTCGACGATCGCGGCAAGCGTAGCGCGACCTACGCGAAGGTCCTCGGCATCTCCGGCGGTGTCGCGGCTGCAGCCGGCGTCACCCTCTATGTGCTCGGTCGCCGCGACGAGCGCGCGACCCAGCTCGCGTTCGTTCCAACGACGACCGGCGCCGAGGTCAGCTACGCATGGCAGTTCTAGCTCGCGCGGTGTTGGTGTTGTTGCTACCCGCCTGCTACGCGCCCGACCTACGTGACTGCACCGTCACCTGCGTGGCGGCCACCGACTGCGCCAGCGGTCAGGTCTGCGGGCCCGATAGCTATTGCGCGTCGCCCCAGGTCGCTGGGAATTGCACGACGCCCGACGCCAACGAGCCCGACGGTTCGCTTCGCGATGGCGGTCCGCGCGATGCCGCGCCGCGCGACGCCGCGATGGTCGACTCGCGCCCCCCCGTCGATGCGATCGAGGGGCGCGCCGACATGCACATCATCGCGAACGGCGACGGCCGGATCACGGCGTCGGGCATCGGTGCGTGCGACAAGCTCGGCCCCACCGAAGGCGACTGCACGTTCTCCGTCACGATCCCACGCTCGGTGACGCTGACTGCCACGCCCCACGTCGGCTCCAAGTTCGACAAGTGGGAGATGGGACCGTGCGCGCCGGCGAGCGTGATGTGCTCGTTCGAGATGACGACAGCCATCCTCGCGAAGGCCAAATTCAAGCCGCTATGAGATTCGCGCTCCTGTCCTCGCTGCTGCTCGGCGCGTGTTACGCGCCCGAGCTCGCCGACTGCACGGTGACGTGCGCGCGCGAGGACGAGTGCGCCGCCGATCAGGCGTGCTCGGGCGGACGCTGCGCGGCGTCGGGAGTCGACTGCCGCGAAGAGCCGACGCCGACGCCAGTCCCCCGCGTCGCGCTGAAGGTCGAGGTCGAAGGCGAGGGCTCGGTCGTGATCACCGGCGTGGGCGTGTGTGCCTGGCAAGACGGCCACGCCAGCCTCGAGACGTGCAACTGGATGGTCGACCGCGGCACCGCGCTCCAGCTGTCGGCGAAGATCGTGACCAACAAGGTGTTCGATAAGTGGACGACGGCGGTCTGCGCGGGGCAGGACGCCACGTGCAACGTGACGGCGACGTCGGCGCTTACCATCGGAGCAAAGTTCAAATGACTTACCGCGCCGAGCTAGATGCGCACGTGCAGGCGCGACACGGCCGCGCTGAGGCGCGCGCCACGCTGCTGACATCTCGTGTGGTGAGCGTCATTTTCCAGGTGAACGGCTTAGGTCCGCTTCGTGCAAATGGTGGTGGGCATGGCCGCCATCACCACGATGACCGATACGCCGATCGTCGTTGACGTTCCCGCGATCGAGACGCCGAAGCGCCGACGTGCGCGGCCGGCGACCCTGGTCACCGGAAACCGTGTCGGTCCGTGGCGGGTCGAGAGTGAGCTCGGGCGCGGCGGCATGGCTTCGGTCTACGCGGTCACCCACTCGCGGTTCGGCAAGCGCGCCGCGCTCAAGCTCGCGCATCGCGAGGTGCTCGGTGAGGAGTTCACGCCCGAGACGTTCCTGCGCGAGGCGCGCATCGTCCATCTCGTGAACCATCCGGGCGTCGCGGATGTGTTCGCCACCGGCACGTTCGACGGCCGGCCGTATCTCGCGATGGAGCGGCTGTCAGGCCAGACACTCGGCGAGGTTCATGACGCGGGCACGATCACGCCCGAGCGCGCGATCCAGATCCTGCGCTCGATCTGCGACATCCTCGGCGCGGCTCACAGCGCAGGTGTGGTGCATCGCGATCTCAAGCTCGACAACGTGTTCGTCGAGACCACCGGGCGCGTCCGCCTGCTCGACTGGGGGGTTGCCCGCATCGTCGGCGAGGAGGACCCGATGCGCGAGATGATCGCCGGCACCCTGACCTACGTCGCGCCCGAGCAGATCCGCGGCGAACAGGTCTCGACCGCGGCCGACGTCTACTCGCTCGGCGTGCTCGCGTACCAGCTGCTGCTGAAGATCACCCCGTTCACCGCCGCGAGCGACCTCGAGATGATCAAGCATCACCTCGACACCGCGGTGCCGAAGCCGTCCGTGCAGTGGGCGCAGATCCCGACCGCGCTCGAAGATCTCCTGCTCGCGATGCTCGACAAGGATCCCGAGCGCCGCCCGTCGCTGCAGGAGGTCGACCGCGTGCTCGGCGCGACTCGGCTCCCGAGCGTGTCGACCGGGCGCGGTCGGTCGTGGCTGTCGCTGCAGCTCGTGCCCCCCGTCGATCTGCTCGGTCGTCCCAGCGTCCGACTCGGGGCGCGGCAACGGGTGCTCGGCGCAGCGCTTGGCCTCGTGCTCTCGGCTGCGAGCGTCGCGTCGCTGTTTGTCAGCGTTTGATCCCGACGACCAGGCCGTCGGGGGTTGGCGCGCACACCGAGTCGCAGGTCGCGGCGACCTTCTCGTGGAACGCGCGCATCGCCCGCGCACGATCCGAGTCGTCGACCAGCTCGCCGAACAGGTACGCGTTGTCACCGAGCACGAGGCCGCCGCTGCGCAGGTTGTCGATCGCCCACTCGCCGTAGAAGTCGTAGTTCTGCTTGTCCGCGTCGATGAACACGGCGTCGAACGGCCCCTGCGCCGTGAGCGTCGGCAGGACGTCGCGCCCTGCCCCGACCAGGATGCTCACGCGATCTGCGAGCCCGGCAGCGGTGAGGTTCTGGTGCGCGAGCTCGGCGTGCCGCGGCTCGAACTCGACCGTCCACAGCCGGCCACCCGGCGCGAGCGCCCGCGCAAGGTGGATCGCCGAATAGCCGACGAGCGTCCCGACCTCGACGACCTTGCTCGCGTTGACGAGCCTCAGCAGGAGTGACAGCAGCTTGCCATCGCTCTGGCCAACCTGGATCGCGGGCACGCCGTCGGGGACGTTGAAGGCCTGGGTCAGGGCGTCGTCGTGCGGCGTGTGCGTGCGGTTGACGTAGTCGAGGACGGCGGGCGACGTGTACCGCTCGCCGGCGCGCGATGCTTGATCGGCCATGCCGCGATGCTAGCAGCTCACTCGTCGTCGCTGGCGTCGCGGTACGGACCGAACTTCGAGAGCTCGGCGATCTCGTGCTGCACCGCGACCGCCTCGCGCTCGACATGATCCTCGATCGCCGCGCGAAGGCCCGGGTGTCGGATCCAGTGCGCGGAGTACGTTGGCGACGGCAGGAAGCCGCGCAGCAACTTGTGCTCACCCTGCGCACCGGCCTCGAACAGTGGGATCTTGCGCTCGATCGCGCGATCGATCCCCGCGTAATACGCGGTCTCGAAGTGCAGCAGGTCGACGTGCACGTCGGCGCCCCAGTAGCGACCGTACAAGCCGCCCGCGGTCTCGAGGAACAGCGCGCCAGCGACGCGCTTGCCGGATGCGACCACCTCGACCATCCGCATCGCATCGGGGAGCGTCTCGGCGAGCCGGTGGAAGAACCCGGGCCGCAGGTAGTCGCGACCGCCGTGCTGATCGGTGGTCGTGCGATAGAACCGATCCAGATCGTCGAGCTGCGCGGTATCGAGCTCGCTGCCAGCGATCCAGGTCAGCCGCTCGATCGCGGCCCGCGCACGCTCGCGCTCCTTCCGGATCTGCTTGCGCTTGCGGCTCTTCAACGTGGCAAGGAACGCGTCGAACGAGGCGTAGTCGCGATTGCGCCAGTGGAACTGCATGCTCGCGCGCGCGGCGTATCCCGCGGCGGCGAGCGCGGCCTGCTCGTCGGCGGTGCAGAACAGCCAGTGGATCGACGAGCACTCGGTGTCGTCGGCGAGCTTGCGCACGGACGCGAGCAGCGCGCTGCGGATCGCCGCATGATCGCCGTCGGGCGCGAGCAAGATCCGCGAGCCGGTCGCCGGGGTGTTGGGCGCCGCGATCACGAGCTTCGGGTAGTACGGCAACCCGGCGCGCTCGGACGCGCTCGCCCAGCCCCAGTCGAAGATGTACTCGCCGTAGCTGTGCGTCTTGACGAATGCCGCCACCGCGCCGACCAGTCGCCCGCCCTGCTCGGCCAGCAGATACACCGAGCTCCAGCCCGCGCCGCGCCCACGGCGCACGATCGAGCCTGGTCCGCTGATCGGATCGATCGACCGCGAATCCTCGAGCGCGCGGAGGAAGCCGTGCCGCAGAAATGGCGAGGGACCGTGGTCGAGCGCGTCCCACGCCGCCGCATCCAGGTCGGCCACCGATCCGACCGCGCGTACCTGGAGCTTCGTGCTAGAAGAAGCCAGATCGACCCGTTCAGCCACGAAAGCAATCCATGACGCTCGACTCATCCATCCGCAAGAAGATCGACCAGCTCGTCGGCAGCGACACGGTCGTCCTGTTCATGAAGGGCAGCCGCAGCTTCCCGCAGTGCGGGTTCTCGGCCTCGGTCGTGAACATCCTCAACACCTTGGTGCCCAAGTTCACGACCGTCAACATCCTCGCGGATCAAGACGTTCGCACCGGGATGAAGGAATACTCGGACTGGCCCACGTTCCCGCAGCTGTTCATCAAGGGCGAGTTCGTCGGCGGTGCCGACATCGTCCGCCAGATGCACGAGACCGGCGAGCTCGAGAAGAAGCTCGGCGATCTGGTCGCGCCGCGCGCACCGGTGGCGCCGCCCAAGGTGACCGTCACGCCGCGCGCTGCGACGGAGCTGTCCGCAGCGCTCGCGGACGCCAGCCCGGGTGATGTCATCCATCTGACGATCACGCCGGCGTGGGAGCACCAGCTCGACCTCGGTGGCAAGGAAAGCTCGCACGTGACGATCGAGACCAACGGCGTCACCCTGCAGCTCGACCCGACCAGCGCGACGCGCGCAGCCGGCGTCACGGTCGACTTCATCGAGTCCGCTGATGGCGGCGGCTTCAAGATCGACAACCCGAATCGGCCGCCGGCGGTGAGGGAGATCGGGCCCAAGGCGCTGAAGGCGCTGATCGACCAGGGCGGCGTGAAGCTCTACGACGTGCGCACCGAGAAGGAGCGGGTCACCGCGCAGATCGAAGGCGTGCCCCTGCTCGACGACGGCGCGATGGCCGCGATCGAGCAGCTCCCGAAGGACACGGCGCTCGCGTTCCATTGCCACCACGGCGGACGCAGCCGCGCGGCCGCGGAGCACTTCCTGAAGCTCGGCTTCACGAACGTGTACAACCTGGCCGGCGGGATCGAAGCCTGGTCGGTCGACGTCGACCCGAAGATCCCACGCTACTGAGTCAGGGCACGCGGGTCGCGACGATCTCGCGCCGCCGACCGTGAACACCAGTCGCGCGACCTTGCCGTCGTCGCTCTGGAACTTGCAGACGCCCTGGATCGCCTCGATCCAGAACCGGTCCTCGGGCATCGGCATCATCCGCCTGCGCGGCTCGTTGGGCGCCTCGGCCCACAGCCGCTTGCCCTCGACGACCACCGCGAGCTTCGCACCCGCGAGCTCGTAGGTACCGGCGTAGCTCGCCAGCTTGTCCGCCGCGGGAAATCCGGGCGGCGGCTTCTGCGAGCCCTCGAGCACGTCGAACATCATGCCGCCGATCAGATCGACCAGCGTCGACGAGGTTGCCGCGAGCACGACCACGGCACGCCGGGACTTGAGGTCGAAGCCGACGAACGAGCGGAACCCCGCGGTGCCGCCGTTGTGCCAGTAGCGGCCCGCCGAATCGATCTGCCAGCCGAGCCCCTGGTTCGCGCCGATGTTGTTCAGCTGCGGCTCCTGGGTCAGGCGCAGCGCACGCCGCAGCGGTCGATTGCCACCGGTCGCAGCGTCGAGCTCGGCCTCGAGCAAGCGGAGCTGATCGCGCGCCGACGACACCAGGACGCCAGCGCCGGCGAGGGAATCCTGGAAGGTCCAGCGCGGCGCGGGCTGCAAATCGGCATCGCGACCCGCGGCGAACGGACCTTCAGCGCCTCGGGCACCACGACGAACGTCTCGCGCATTTCGAGCGGCGCGAGCACGCGATTCTCGAGCGCGACCCGGTAGCCGCCGCCGATCTTGCGACCGAGCGAGAACCCGAGTACCCGACGCCAGTTCGAGTACGAGATCTCGCTGCCGGGCGGCGAGGCGCGTCCGGATGACATCGCGCTACAGCGCGTCCTCGCCGAACGCAGCGTACGGATCCGCGGCTTCGTTGGCGTCGATGCTCGGCGGCAGGCGCGGCAGGCCGGAGCTGTGAAGCGCGAGGTGCTTGAGGGTGATCGGAACCCTGTCCTGCGTCGGGACGGTGACGCCGGTCGGCAGCAGATCCGCGACCGGCGTGTCGAGCGTGACCTCGCGGCGCTGCACGGCATCGGCGAGCAGGATGTTGGTATAGACCTTGGTGACCGAGCCGATCTCGAACAGCGTCTGCCCCGTGGGCTGCTTGCCACCCGGGCCGGCGCCAAAGCCGTAGATCTCGCGCTTGCCCCCGTCGTACAGGCCGATCACGACGCCACTGAACACCTCGTGCGAAAGGTACGGCGCGAGCTGCGCCTCGACGGCGACGCGGTGGGGACCGTCGGGATCGTCCGCGTCGTCGGTGGACGGCTTTGGCTTTTGTGACCCGCTGCACCCGAGCGTCGTGCCCAGGGCTGAAATCAGTGCGACCGATGCGAGACAGCGAACCATCGCCGGGAACATAGCCGGAAGCCCCGCCCGGGCCAGCCTGTAAGCCGCTGACATGGCTACGCCGCTCCACCTCGCCTGGGACGCGGCCTCCGGGCTACTCGGCCATGGCCGACAGCTGCTGCTGAAGTGCAGCGCCTGCAGGACCGAGATTCCGTTTCTCGCGCGTTCCGGGCAGTGCAGCGTCTCGACCTGCAACCGCAACCGCATGCGGCTCGTGTTCTGTTCGGTCGCGTGCTGGGATAGTCACCTCGGCGAGGCCCGCCATCGCGACGCGTGGGCCGTCGAGGAACGCGCACCGTCGAAGGACATCTGGCAGCGCGAGCTCGCGGCGGAACCCGACCGCGCGGCGCCGCCACCGGCACGCCCCGCCCCACCCGTCGGCGTCGTCACGCGCTCGGGTCCGCCCCAGCCTGCCCGGCCTGCTGCGATGGCGACTCGGCCCGCCGAGCCGATGCCCGCGCGGCCCGCGCCGATCGCGGACGCACCCTCGGGACCACGCCCTGCCCCGACGCCCGACTCGTCACAGCCCGTACTGTCACGGCCGCCGCCGACGTCGGACTCGGTACAACCCGGTCGCGTGGATGCCGCGCCCCGCGTGCAGACCTCGGTGGCCACGCAACCCATGTCGCTCGCGCCGGCGCCGGTTCGCCGCGTGGTCGGAGAAGCGTCACCCGCGACGGCCGCGGCGGTCGAGGGCGTCACGCTCGCCGAGGTCACGGATCGAGACATCCTGATCGTGATCTCGAAGCTGAAGAAGTACATCAAGGATCGATCCGGCATGAACTGCTCCGACTCGGTCGCCGAGATGCTGTCCGATCACGTGCGCGGGCTGTGCGATGACGCGATCCGATCGGCGGCCCGTGACGAGCGCAAGACCGTGCTCGATCGCGACGTCACCCGGCCGCGGCGCTAAGCAACCGGCTCGAGCGGGCGCGTATCGAGGGGCGGCGATTCGAGGCTGATCGGGCCAAGCCGACCTGCGCGGAACTCGTGCACGAAGATCTCGGCGGCCGTGTGGAGGTCGACCTGCCCACCCTTTCTCAGCCCGCCGCGGCGGCGGCCGATCTCGGTGAGCAACGCTTCGGCGTTCGGCGGCGCGACCGCCAGCTTGTAGCGAGCGACCACGAGCTGCGGATAGGTCGCGAGTAGGTAGTCGGCGCCGAACATGCCGATCGTCAGGTAGTCGATCGCGGTATCGGGAATCGAACCGGCAAAGGCGAGGCGGAACGCGCGCAGCTCGTGCTCGATCTTTGGCCACATCAGGCCGGGGCTATCGGTCAGGACCATGCCGTTGGCGAGGTGCACGAGCTGCTGTGCCTTGGTCACGGCCGGCTTATCACCGACCTTCGCGACGAGTCGATTCATCAGCGTGTTGACCAGCGTCGACTTGCCGACGTTCGGGACGCCGGCGATCAACGCGCGCACCGGCTTGTCGGCACCGCGGTGCTGCGAGAGGTGCCGGGACAGCTCCATGATCCGCTTGCGCGTCACCTGCGGACGCTCCGTCGTCGCCGCGAACGCCTTCACCCCCGGCTCGCCCTCGAGGTACGTCACCCACGCGCGCGTCACCGCCGGATCGGCGAGGTCGCTCTTCGTGAGCACCTTGATCACGGGCTTGCCTCCCCGGATCTCGTCGAACAGCGGGTTCGAGCTCGCCTTCGGCAGCCGGCTGTCGAGCACCTCGATCATCACGTCCTGCGACGGCATCAGCGCGATCAGCTCGCGCCGCGCCTTGGTCATGTGGCCCGGGTACCACTGCAGCGACATCCCGGCTGTATCGCACGTTTCGCACCGCGCGAATCGACGCGATCGTCGATGCGAAGTTTGGCTGGGCGCGCTATGAAGCGCTGCCCGTGACGAGTCCGCGTCGTGAGCTCGACCAGGTGATCGCCGCGATCGCCGATCGCAAGCCCGCGATCGATCTCGGGCCGGTGGACATCTGTTTTCTGATCGCGCTCCACGTCCGCGCGGAAGGCGCGAGCTTGACGTCGTTCACCGAGCACCAGCTCGAGGACGCGTTCGCGCATGCGAGTGCGACGTTGCAGCCGGAGGTGGAGAATGTTCGCCGCCGCGCGACGCACGCCATCCACCGCCTGCGCGATCAGCGGATGCTCGCGCGCGTCGACGGACAAGGCGTCGTGCGAACCGGGGAGTTTGCACTGTCGCGGCTGGCGACCGGCATCGTCGAGTTCTTTCTTCAGGAGGACGTGCTGACGCGCGCGAGCCTTCACGTGCTGGTCGCGAGCCTGCGCACGGCGATCAGTGACATCCTCGCGACGGCCCGCACCGCCACCGAACCTGCCCACTGGGCCGACGGGGTGGTGGGCCCGCTGCAGGTCACGATCGCCGAGCTCGTCGCGGGTATCGAGCGCCGGCAACGCGGGCTCGATCTCCAGCAGGAGAACTTCCAGACCGAGATCCGACGGTTGCTGGAGGCCGACTGGTTTGGTGCGCTCGACCAGTGCCAGATGCTGCTCGAATCGACGAGCGCCACCCTGCACGAGCTGAACGAGATGCTGCTGCGGGACAGTAGCGAGCTGCTCGCGCTGCTGCACGATATCGAGGAGCTCGCCGTGACGGCTGGTGAAACCGATGCCGAGGGCGTCGCGCATCGCCTGATGGATCAGATCGATCGCAGCGTGTCGTGGGGCACCACCAGGCAGCGCGCGTGGTCCGAGTACTTCCAGTACGTGCACCGCTACCTGCGCGATGTGGTGCGCCTCGATCAACACGCGCGCTCACACAGCGGTTGCGTGACCAGCTCGCCGGCAGCGGCGCGAGTTTTCGCTCGCCTATGCCAGCGCGCCCCCGCTGCGGATCCGCCGCACCGTCGCGCCGCCGCCCGACAACGCGCCGGTGGTTCGGCCGCGAGCCTCGCGCGATCGCGAGCCCGCGACCGAGGCCACCGAAGATCCGCAGGCCGCGCTCGCCGAGAAGGTCAGGCGGGCACTCGTCGACGGGGCGCGGACGCTGTCCTCGGTGACATCGCAGGTGACAGCGGAGCTGCCCACGGGCGACCGCTTCATCGAGGCGGGCCGGGTCGCGCACACCGTCGCGCAGCTCGCGCGTGTGAGTGCCGAGGTCGAGCGGCCGTGGGTCGCGGTCGGTGACGATCTCGAGGTCGAGGAGTGGGACACGACAGGCCCTCGCGAGGACAAGCCATGACAGCGCGCCGGTACACGGAGCTCCAAGAGGTGGTGCTCGATCCCAGCTTCCCGGACCTCGACCTCGCGCTCCGACGCGGCCGTCACATCGATCGCGAAGACTTCGCCTGGTACACGCTGCTGACCGACGCCCAGGAACCGCTCGAGACGTTCTATCGCCGATATGGCTGCGAGCTCGTGCACAAGACCGACGGCTACTACTACCTGCTGCCGACGGGCGAGAAGCTCTCGCGCCGCCAGCTCGCCCCCGGCGACATGCTGGTCGGTCAAGCGCTCGCGCTGATGTACCTCGATCCGTCGACGATCGAGCGCGGTGGGCGCGTCACGACCGAGGACGTCGTCGCACAGCTCGCGGTCGTGCTGGGGGCCGAGGCGCTGGTGCGTGCGTTTCACACCAAGAAGAAGCGCTACGACGAACGCGTCGCGCAGAAGGCGGTGCGGACCAAGGTGGCCGACGGGATCCGCCACCTCGAGGCGCTCGGGTTCGTCGAGGTCGGAGACGAATCGCAGTTGCGGCTGCGGCCCGCGCTCCTGCGGTTCGCGGAGCCCGTGCGCGGTCTCGGCCAACCTGCGGCGGCGCTCGCGAAGCTGGTCGCGGACGGCGAGATCGCGCTCGTCACGGAGGAACCGGCGATCGAAAATGCGGACAGTGTCGAGGACGTCGAGGGCGTCGAGGACGTCGAGGACGTCAACGAGCTCGACGAACCGAGACCCGACGACGACGAGGCGGAGTGACGCGCGCCCGGATCGCCGCGCTCGCGCTCGTCAACTGGAAGGGCGTGTTCTACGAGCGCTACTTGCTCGATCGCCATGTCACCGCGCTCGAGGGCATGAACGGCGCCGGCAAGACGACCGTGATGATCGCGGCGTACGTCGCGCTGTTGCCCGACATGTCCAAGCTGCGGTTCACGAACCTCGGCGAGACCGCGGCGACCGGCGGTGACCGCGGGATCTGGGGGCGGCTCGGCGAGGAAGGGCGGCCGTCCTACACCGTGCTCGACCTCGAGACGACCGAGGGCGAGACCAGGTCGCGCGTGCTCGCAGGCGTGAGACTCATCCGATCCGCCGAGCCCACCGTCGAGCCGACGGCCTTCATCGCAACCGGCCTGGCGCTGGAACACAGGCTGTCTGACCTCCTGCTGGTGCGCCGGCTCGACGGCGACCACGTGCCCGAGCTCGAGGAGATCAAGCAAGCCGTCGAAGCCGCCGGCGGAACGTTGACGACGTACCGTGCGATCAAGGATTACTTCGCCGAGCTGTTCGAGCGTGGCATCACACCGATGCGACTCGTCGCCGACGAGGAGCGCAGCAAGCTCAACGAGATGCTGCGCACCAGCATGACGGGCGGCATCTCGCGTGCGCTGACGAGCGAGCTGCGAAACTTCCTGCTCAAGGAGGAGACGGGGCTTGCCGACACGCTGTCCCGCATGCGCGCGAACCTCGACGCCTGCGCGCGGACCCGGAGCGAGGTCACGGAGTCACGTCGTCTCGAGCGCGAGATCACGGCGATCTACGAGGCAGGCATGGAGATGTTCGGTGCCGCCGTGCATGCCGCGCGCGCCGCGGCGTCGGAAGCGGAGCGCGACGTCAACGACGCGCGGCGCGACGCGGATCAGGCTCGACGTCGCGAATAACCGCGTGCGCGAGCTCG
>JBBJLY010000078.1:0-30975 GCA_037720695.1 Kofleriaceae bacterium
TCTCGGGGAAGCAGCCGCTTGAAGACTTTTGCGACAACAACCTTGATTCCCACCGTGCCAGGGTTGTTGTCGCATCGCGCGGGTTGAAGCTCGCGCTTGATGCACCGGGGCAACAGGTCCGAATGTCAGGTACCCAATACAGTGAAAAGTTCCGAGCCCGCATGGTCGAGAAAATGGCCGGGCCGCATCCGATGAGCGGGGTCCAGCTCGCGGCGGAGACTGGTGTGCCGCAGCCGACGCTGTCGCGCTGGCTGCGGGAAGCCACTACCCTTCGTCGCAAGATGGCCAAGCGACACGACGACGAAGAGCAGACGTTGGTGGTTGCGGATGCGTCGCCGCGTTCCACAGAGAACAAGTTCTCGTTGGTGCTGGAAGCGGCGGCAGTCCCGGAGGCCGAGCTTGGCGAGTGGCTACGTCGCAAGGGCGTGTACGCCGCACAGCTCGAGGAGTGGCGCACGCAAGCGATGGCTGGGCTGGCCGGTGCCGCCAAGCGCAGCAAGGAGACGACGGCCGACGCCCGTCAAATTCGCGAGCTGGAGCGTGAGCTCGCGCGCAAGGACAAGGCGCTTGCCGAGGCGGCAGCTCTGCTCGTACTCCAAAAAAAAGTTCGATCTATCTGGGGGGACGAGGACGACGACACCGACGAGAAGAACGACAAATGATCGGCAGGTACATCGACGAGGCCGTGGCTGCGGGCGCTTCGCGCACCAGGGCCTGTGAAGCCATCGGTCTGCCAGCGCGCACGCTGCAGCGCTGGGCCCATAAGTCTGACGACGGTCGTCACGGGCCCAAGCATGTCCCGGCAAACAAGCTCTCCGAGGCCGAGCGGCGGCAGGTGGTGGCCGTCGCGACAAGCCCCGAGTTTCGAGACCTGTCGCCGAAGCAGATTGTCCCGAGGCTGGCGGACCGTGGCAAGTACATCGCCTCCGAGTCGACGTTCTCTCGCGTGCTCTACGAGCACGGCTTGCAGCAGCACCGCGGCCGGGCTCGTCCGCCTACGGCGCGCCCACGTGGGCACGCTGCGACTGGACCTTGGCAACTCGGGGCGTGGGACATCACGTACCTCCGCAGTCACGTCCGCGGTGAGTTCTTCTACCTCTACCTCGTCGAGGATGTGTGGAGTCGGAAGATCCTCGGCTGGGATGTGCATGACGTCGAATCGACGGACTTCGCGGCCGACCTCATCGAGAAGATCCGAAAGGACAATCCGGGCGTCGACCTTCGCGGCTGGGTGCTCCACTCCGACAACGGCGGGCCGATGAAGGGCGCCACGATGCTCGCGACGATGCACAAGCTCGGCATCGTTCCGTCCTTCAGCCGGCCGCGCGTGTCGGACGACAACGCCTACGCCGAGGCACTGTTTCGGACGCTCAAGTACTGCCCGGAGTATCCCTCGAAGGGCTTCGCTACCGTCGACGACGCTCGCGCGTGGGTAACTCGGTTCGTCGCCTGGTACAACGACGTCCACCTGCACAGCAGCATCGGCTTCGTCACTCCCTCATCGCGTCACGCCGGCGACGACATCGCCATCCTCGACGAGCGCCGCAAGACGTACGCGACAGCACGCGAGCTCCAGCCGGCGCGCTGGTCGCGCCACACGCGACCGTGGTCTCGTCCGGCGATCGTGACCCTGCACCCTGAGACGGATCGGACAAGTCAGACCAGATCGGATCAGTCAGACCAGAACGGTCTCGGGGAAGCAGCCGCTTGAAGACTTTTGCGACAACAACCTTGATTCCCACCGTCAGAACGCCGTTTAGGTTTACGTTTACGATTACGTTTACGCTCCCGAGGTCGCGCCCGGCTCGAACTATAGTCCGGGCCGATGAGTCGTCTCGATCTCGGACTCCCCGACGTTCGTGTCATGCCGGGCCTCGCGGCCGATCCTGAACGCTGGGACGAGCTGAGCCGGCGGATGCAGCGCCGCGTGTTCCTGCGCTCCGAGGGAAATCTGATCCAGGTCGGCGCACCGCAGCTCGTTTCGGGAGTGTTACGCGAGCGCTCCGCCGAGGTGGTCGCGCGGTTCAACCGGTTCTATGCCGCGGTCGCCAATGCGTACTACACGCACCCCGCGCTGCGCGCCGAGCACCTCGTCAACCCGCTGCTCGAGCCACTGCTCGCGCTCGAGACCGAACCGCAGACGGCGACGCCACTGTCGCGCCTCGATGCCGTGCTCGAGCCGGATGGCAGCATCCGCGTGATCGAGATGAACTCGGTCGGCGTCTGCCTCGTGCACATGCGCGGGCTGTTCTACCTGATCCGCGAGCTGTCCCGCGGTGGCTTCGAGGACGATGCGCGCCGGCTCGATCAGCTGTCGCGCGACATGGTCGCCGACGGGTTCCTGCGCTACGCGACGCCACGTCTGGTGACCGCGGCCTCGCGACCGGTGATCGGCGCGGTGACGCCGGCCGGGTTCTATCGCGCCGGGCAGCTGCTGTATCGCGCCGCGTTCGAGCGCGCGGGATGCGACTACGTGTTCGGCAGCCCCGCGGAGCTCGAGGTCACGGCGAGCGGCGTCGAGCTCCGCGGCCGCCGCGTCGACATCCTGTGGGCCGACTTCCTGTTCTACCTGGGCTACCAGTACGCCCGGTACAAGGAGACCAAGTTCCCGACCAAGATGCCGGACTTCGGGCAGGCACCGGCGCAGATGGCCGCGCTGCTCGCCGACCCGCGGTTCCTCGAGCATCTGCGCACCGGCCGTGTCGTCAACATCAGCCCGGCGCGCGCGTACCTCGCGCTGCCGAAGTCGCTGCTGAGCTGGATCCACCGCGCCGACCGCCCGATCCCCGAGGACGATCGCGCATTCCTCCAGCGGCACGTCGCGCGCACGTGGAGCTCGCTCGACCGCGCCGATGGCCTGGTCACGCTCGAGCAGGTCGCGAAGGACCGCGGCGACTACCTGGTGAAGCCCTGCCAGTACGGAGCATCGCATGGCGTGTTGCTCGGCCGGCTGGCGGAGCCCGCCGAGTGGCGCGCGAAGCTCGTCGAGATCTGGGACGACCAGAGCTGGGCGCTGCAGGAGTTCCGCGAGCCGGTGAAGACGACACGCGGCGACTGGGTGTCGCTCGGACTGTCGAACTTCGATGGGGTGCTCGGCGGCGTCTACTTCCGGACCAGCGACTCGCTGCTGATCAACGCGCGCGACTCGGGCTTCATCCCGGCGGTTCCCGCGTAGCGGGTCCGTCGACCGGGCCGCCCGAGTCGCTGACGATCAACCAGCGGCCATCCTGCTCGAGCAGCACGTCCGACCACTTCTCCCGCTCGAGCTGCATGCTGCCATCACCGCGCTGCTTCGCCTTGAACGCGAGGTAGTGACAGATCGCCGTACCCGCACCGTAGATCCGGACCGAGAGTGGCTGGACCTCGTACTCGATAATCTTCACCGAGGCGTACATGAACGGCACCCACTTGCGGCGCGTGTCGAGCGTGACCGGCGTGGGGCGCAACGAGGTCCAGCCGACGAACTCGGGATGGAAGTGCGCGAAGAACGCGTCCCAGTCGCGGCGCACCAGACACGCGGTCGAGCTCTCGATGGTCGCCCAGACCTCGCACTCGCGTGCGCTCATACCGTGAATCGACGTGGTCACCGGATCCTCCTCAGCTGCGATCTCGCAGCGTCGCCTCGATGCCCTCCACTCTACGGGGAGCTCCGTCGCCGCGCCGCAATGACATCGCACGCGCGGACGTCAGGACGTCCGGTTCGGTGAGAAATGTCTGCTCGAGGTCGAGCAGGAGCGCGCGCGTCTCGGCGCTGGTGGCGGCGATCGCAGCGCAGATCTCACCGAGGCTCGCGCCCGGCATGCGGCGACGAAACACACGGAGCAACGCGTTGACGAGTGCCCACGCGACCGGAATCCCCGCCATCGGCACGTGCTCGGGCGCCCACCAGAAGTTGACGTTCACGTGGAGCTCGCTCTCGTGCGTGACCCAGTGCATGAAGAAGGCGGGCACGAAGATCGCGTCGCCGGGCGCGAGCGTGGCCTCGTGACACACCGCCTCGTCGTAGCCCGGGTTGCCGCGGCACTCGTCGGGATGGCGTGTGTGCGACGTCATGAGCGGGGGCGCGATTGTCTCGAGTGCGGGGCGGATCGTGAACACACTGGCGAGGTCGGGATCGAACAGGCGCCACCGCTTCGTGCCCGAGATCTGGACGTTGAAGTTGTGGAGGCCGTTCGGGTCGTAGTGATTGCCGTTGTCGTAGGCACCACCCTGCAGCCACAGGTTGATGCTCTGGAGCCGGGTTCGATCGACGAAGCTCGGGATGGCGAGGTCATCGATCAGCTCGCCGAGCCCCGGATCGGGCGCACCCTCGAGCCAGATCCGCGTCTGCGGGATCCCGAGCAGCTCGTAGCGCTCGCCCCACGTGGGGTCCGCGAGGATGCCGAGGTACTCGGCGAGCGGGAGCTCGAGCTTGTGGCCATCCGGCTTGCGGAACGCGATCGCCTGCGCCGGCTGACACTTGTGCTGGAGATATGCGAGCGTCCAGCGCTCGTGCGCCGGCCATGTCACCTGGGTCACGAACGGCTGCGAGCGCCGCACGTAGTCCGGGATCGCTGGACTTCCAGCGGGCAGGCGATCGATCGCGATCGTCCTCACAGGTTCACCACGCGCAGGATGCGACGGATCCGCTCGCGATCGAGCGGTGCACCGATCTCGGCGAGCGCGTGGTCGCGCGTCTCGTGTCCGAACCGGATGTCCCACGACGAGGCGACGGCGTAGCTGTGATAGCCGCGACGATCGAGATGGGCCGCGATCCCGACGTCGTTGATCATGCAGTTGCTGGAGCAGCCGCCGACGTTGCCGGGCTTGCTCCAGAACGGCAACCGCGTTGCGATCACGGCCATGATCTCGTCCTTGGTCGCGGTCGAATACCGGAAGTAGTCCACGAAGCGGATGTGATCGGCTCGCTCGGCCAGTGCGTGGTCGCCGATCAGCTCGCCGACCTCGCCGGGCTTCGCGTGATACAGCTTGCGGAGCTCGACCAGGCAGGCCTCGAGCTCCAGCGGGGCGACCCCGTCGCGGAGCAAGGCATCGAGCTTGGTCTCGACGATCTGGCCACGCGAGAGGCCTGTCATCACCACGGGAATGCCGCGTTCGATCGCGGTCTCGGTGCCACGTGCGCTGAGCGCGCGATAGCAGCCGGTGCAGACATCGGCATCCGCCGCGAGGCTCAACTTGAACACCCGATCCATCACCGGCTTGTGCAGTGACAGCACCAACGACTCGACACCGAGCTCGCCGCACACGCGTTCGATGTTGTCGAAACAGGCGCGCGGGATGTAGCCGTTGTCGAACGTGATCGCGAGGACACGGACGCCATGCTCGACCAGGCGACACAGCACGTACGAGCTATCTTTTCCGCCGCTGTACATCAGCGCGACGTCGTGGGTAGAACTGCGCGGCGTGGCGGCCAGCTGCTCCCACAGCTCTGACTCGGGCCTCCAGTACGCGTCATACGACGCCCGCTGCCGGTCGTACTCCCGGCACACGTTACACACCGCGTCGTCGACCCTGACGCCCGGGATCGACTCTGACAGGACGCAGCGACTACAGGTTTGCGACATCTACCCCTCCCCTGGAAATGGTGCGCTCGAGATCGGCCGTGAAATGCGTGGCGAGCGCGGCGAGGCGCTCCGGCGTGTAGCACCGGGTCTGCGCGACCAGATTGTAGATCAGCGCGCGCGGTGTCTCGACGACGAACAGCATCAACGGAAACCGCGACTCGCTCTCGGGACCGAGATCGACGGGCTTCACGCTGACTGCGTCACCGAGCTCGAACGTGATGCTGGACGCGCGCTGGTAGTTGAAGAAGATCCGGTACAGCTGCTCGCCGGCGAGCGCGTCCGAGCTTGGCAGGCCGGGAAACACGTCGGGCCCGAACATCAGGGGCACGTGGCCGTGGCGATACGCCCCGAGCACGTGCTCGGTGGTCTGCATGATGGCGCTCGCGAGGTCCTCGGTGTGGCCAAGTCGGAACACGAGCGGATGTGCGAGGTAGCCGACGATGCCGGCCGCGCCCTCGACATCGCGCCGCATGTACGGGCTTGCGACGCAGACCTCGTCGCTGCCAAGCAGCGCGCGCAACGTCATGCCGAAGCTGGTCAGCGCGACCAGGAATGGTGTCGAGCCGGTCGCGGCCGCGGTGCGCCCGAGCCGGTCGAGGCATGTCAGCTCGAGCCGGTGCGTGATCGCCGGTTCGGGCGCGAAGTCGAGCTCGCCCGTCCAGTCGGACAGCGGCAGGGCCGGCGGGTGCGCACCCGCGAGCTGGTCGCGCCAGTACGCGGCCATCGTCGCACCGTGCTGGTGCGAGACCTGCTGCTCCCACGCGGCGAAGTCCGCGAGCTCGTACGCGGGGGACCACGCGGGCACCGTGCCGGCGCTGACTGCGCGATACGCGAGCGCGAGATCGCCGACAAACGCCGGCATCGACCCACCGTCGAACACGATGTGATGGACCGAGAAGCCGAACACGTGATGGTCGGCGCCCGTGCGCGACAGCACGAACCGGATCAGCGGCCCGGCCTCGAGATCGAACGGCTGCTCGAGCAACGCGGCGAGCTCGCGCGGCGTGATCGCCTCGTGCTCGTGCCACTCGACGCGCGGCGACGTCTCGATCGCCTGCACGAGCCCGTGCGCTGACGGAACGAACGTCGCGCGCAGGGCGGTGTGCCGGATCATCACCAGCTCGGCGGCGCGATGCAGCGCGAGGGCATCGAGGGGGCCGACCAGCTCGACGACCCGGCGCGGAACCTCGAACAGGCTCTGACGCCGGCGATGCGTCAGCTCCCACGCCATCCGTTGCGAGCTGGTCAGCGGATGTGCCGCCTGCACGTCGCGCCGCGCAAGCGCGGGCAACTCGAGCGTCGGGATCGCGCGCGGTGCGGCCGCGAGCAGCTCGGCGACCCGCCGCACCGTCCGGGCCTTGAGCAGCGCGAGCACGGGAGCGCGCGGCCGGCGTCGCGGTTCACCCGGCTGGTCGCGCGCATCGCGAGCAGGAGGTTCCGCCGAGATCGAAGAAGTCGGCGTCCGCGCTGTGGACCGCGACCCCGAGCAGCTCGCCCCAGATGCCGGCGATCCGGGCCTCGAGCGGCGACAGCGTCCCGGTCGCGGCGCGATCGACGAAGCACGGCGCGGGGAGCGCGAGCCGATCGAGCTTGCCACTCGGCGTCAGCGGCCAGTCGTCGAGCGCGACGTACGCCGCGGGGATCATGTAGTCGGGCAACCGATCGCCGAGCATGCGATCGAGCGCCGGGGACGTGATCTCCGCGGCTCGCCACTGGACGTACGCGACGAGCCGCGCGTCACGCACGACGCACACGGCCCGCTTGATCCCGGGATGCGAGGCGAGGGCGGCCCGAGCTCGCCGAGCTCGACGCGGAAGCCACGCACCTTGACCTGGTGATCGGCGCGGCCGAGGTACTCGAGCATGCCGTCGGAGCGCTCGCGCACGAGATCGCCCGTGCGATACAGCCGCTCGCCGCGCACGAACGGGCTTGGAACGAAGCGCGAAGCAGTCTCCGCTGGGCGACCGAGGTAGCCACGCGCGAGCTGGATGCCGCCGATCGCTAGCTCGCCAACCGCGCCGCGCGGGACCGGAGAGAGCTGCGCGTCGACGACATGCAGTGACGTATCCGCGACGGGGCGACCGATCGGGACAGTCGCGGGTTGGCCGACGATCTGGCACGCGGTCGCGTTGATCGTGGTCTCGGTCGGTCCGTACTGGTTGTGGAGCTCCGCCGCGGGAAACACAGCGGCGCAGCGCGCCACGAGATCTGGCGCCAGCGCCTCACCGCCGCTGAACAGCAGCCGGATGCCATCCCACGATGCGGGCGTCGCGTCCTCGACCAGGACACGCAGCAGGGACGGCACGAAGTGCACCACCGTGACACCGCGGGTGCGCGCGAGCGCGGTCAGGTATGCCGGCTCGAGCTCACCGCCCGGGCGTGGCAGCACAACTTGCGCGCCGACCATCAGCGGCCAGAACAGCTCGATCACGGAGAAGTCGAACATCAGCGACGCGAGCTGCAGCACGCGATCTCGTGGGGCCAGCGCGTACTCGTCCTGCATCCAGCCGAGCTGGGCCGCGAACCCACGGCGCGTGACCATCACGCCCTTCGGGACCCCGGTCGAGCCCGAGGTGTAGATCACGTAGGCGAGGCAATCGGGCGGCGGTTCGTGGTCGGCGGCGAGCGGCCCGCAGCCCCAGGTGGCTTCGTCGTCGAGCGCGAGGCCGTTCTCGAGCCCGAGCACGCGGGGCGCGAGCACGGCGACCGGCGCGGCCTCGTGCAGGATGCGATCGATCCGCTCGCGTGGTAACCGCGGATCGATCGGGACGTACGCGCCACCGGCGCGCAGGATCGCGACCATCGCGATCACCGCTTCCGCGCTGCGCTCGGAGACGATCGCGACCAATCGATCCGGACCGAGCCCGCGTGCGACCAGCGCACCGGCGAGCTTGCGCGATCGCCGATCGAGCTCGGCGTACGTCAGCGAACCGGAGTCGGACACGATCGCGAGAGCATCGCGCTGCGCCATCTGCTCGGCGATCTGCGCGACCACGGAACGGCGAGGACCGCCCGCGATCGGAGCGCGCACCAGGGCAGCTCGCTCGTCGTGATCGAGCAGCGCGAGCCGCGCGATCGGCGCATCCGGTTCGCGGCACGCGGCCTCGAGCAGCGTCACGTAATGGCGCGCGAGCTGCACGATCGTCGCCGGCTCGAATCGATCCGTGGCGTACTCGATCACGCCGCCGAAGCTGCCGTCGGGTTGCTCACGCAGCAGGAGCGAGAGCTCGAACTTCGCGACGCCGGTGTCGAGCTCCGCCGCGGACAGCGTCACGTCGCCTGCTGTGCGATCGTGCAGGGTTGCCTCGAGCACGAACAAGATCTGGACGATCGGATGCCGGCTGGGATCGCGCGTCGGCGCGAGGCCCGCGACCAGATCGGGGAACGGCAGATCGCGATGCGCGAGCGCGTCCGTCACGGCGCCACGTACGCGAAGCACCAGCTCGCCGACGGTGGCACCGGGCGGCAGCTCGAGCCGGATCGGCACGGTGTTGACGAACAAGCCGACGAGCGGCGCCAGCTCTTCACGGTCGCGGGTCACGACCGGTGTGCCGACCACGAGATCGTCCTGGCCGGTATAGCGAGCGAGCAGCGCCTGGAACAGCCCGAGCAACGTCATGAACGACGTCGCGCCGTGATGCCGCCCGAGTCGCTGGACGTCGTGTGCCAGCGGCGCCGGGATCGCGAACGTGTGGCGCGCCCCGCGATGGCTCGGCGAGGTCGGACGCGGCAGATCCGACGGTAGCTCGAGCACCGGCGGGGCACCGGCGAGCGCCTGGCGCCAGTGCGCGAGCAGCGCGTCGCGTCGTGGCTCGCTGAGCTGCGCGTGTTGCCACGCCGCGTAGTCGACGTACTGCGGCCCGAGCACGCGCAGTGCGGGGAGGCGTCCGCTCGCATCGGCGGTGTAGTGCTCGGCCAGCTCGTCGAGCAGGATCGCCTGCGAGACGCCGTCGGAGATCAGGTGGTGGATGTGGCACAGCACCACGTGCTCGGTGGGGGACAGCGGTGCGCAGAGGAACCGGACCAGCGGCCCGCGAGCGAGCTCGAACGGACGCAGCGCCTCGCGTCGTACCAGCTCGGCGAGCCCGGCCACGTCGGTCGCGGGCACGACCTCGAGCTCCGCGCCGCGATCGCGGAGCTCGATCTCGGGTACGCCATCGCGCGCGACGACCACGCTGCGCAGTACCTCGTGACGATCGACGGTCGCGGCGACACAGCGCGCGAGCCGGGCAACATCGAGCGGGCCACGCACGCGGATCGCGGTCAGCTCGCTGTAGACGCCAGGGTCGATCTGCTCGAGGAACCACAGCCCCTCTTGCACCGGGGACAGCGGCAGCCGGCGGTCGCGCGGGACCATGGGGATGCCGCGATCGGTGTTCGCGCGTGCGCCGGTAACGCGCTGGGCGTAGTCGGCGAGCCGCGGGTGGCGGAGCAGCATCGCCACCGACAGCTCGACGCCGATCCGGTCGGCGAGCCGGCTCGTCGCACGCATCGCGGTCAGCGAGCTACCGCCGAGCTGGAGGAAGTCGGCCGCCGCGGACCCGATCGGGACCTCGAGCAGCTCGCTCCAGATCTCCGCGATCTGGTGCTCGAGCGTGGACAGCGGCTCGACCGGCAGTGCGACGTTCGCGGGTTCGGGCAGCGCGCGACGGTCGAGCTTGCCGGTCGGCGTCAGCGGCCACGCGTCGATCGCGACCAGCGCAGAGGGGATCATGTAGGCCGGCAGGTGCGCCCGCGCGTGCGCTTCGAGCGCGCGTTCGAGGGGCTGGTCGCGCCAGCGAACGTAGCCAACGAGGCGATCGCCGCGGACCACACAGCTGGCCTCGAGCACGCTTGGATGTCCCGCCAGCACGGCGTCGATCTCCCCGAGCTCGACGCGAAACCCGCGCAGCTTGACCTGGTGATCGACGCGGCCCACGAACGCGAGCGCGCCATCGGGCAACACCGTCACCCGATCGCCGGTGCGATACAGGCGCTGGCCCGGGATGGTGGAGAACGGGTCCGGCACGAAGCGGAGCGCGGTCTCGGCCGGCCGCCCGAGATAGCCGCGGGCGAGCTGGACGCCGCCGACCAGCAGCTCGCCGGTCGTCCCGTCGGCGACGCGCGTGATCGCGGCCTGCGTCGGGTCGACGACGGCGAGCGACGTGCCACCGACCGCGGTCCCGATCGGAACCTGCTCGCCGCCTGCCGCCGGATCGACGACCCAGCTGGTCGCGTTGATCGTGGTCTCGGTCGGCCCGTACTGGTTGACGAGCTGCGCGTTGGGAAACAACGCGCGGGCGCGTCGGGCATCCGCCACCGCGAGCGCCTCGCCGCCGCTGAACAGCCACCGCACGGCGGGCAGCGGATCGTGCCGCGCCTCGAGGAACACGCGCAGCAGCGAGGGGACGAAGTGGACCACCGTCGTCGCGGTGTCGCGCATCAGGCGTGCGAGGTACGCGGGCTCGAGCTCACCACCGGGCCGCGGCAGCACGATCGTCGCGCCGGCCGAGAGCGGCCAGAACACCTCGAGCACGCTGAAGTCGAACATCAGCGACGCGAGCTGGAGCACGCGATCGGAGGGTCCGAGCGGAAACCGGTCCTGCATCCAGCGCACCTGGTTGTTGAACCCGCGGCGCGGGATCATCACGCCCTTCGGCGTGCCGGTCGATCCGGAGGTGTAGATGATGTACGCGAGCGCGTCGGGCGGAGTCGAAGCGAGGTCATGCGTGCCGGATGCGGTCGCGGCCTCGAGCTCGAGCACGCGCTCGTGCATGATCGGGATCGCGGCGCGATGCTCGCGTGCGCACAGGATCGCGACCGGCGACGTCTCCCGCAGGATGATGGCGATTCGTTCGCGCGGCAGGCGCGGATCGATCGGCACGTAGGCGCCACCGGCCCGGAGCGTCGCGAGCATCGTGGTCACCGTGGCGACGCTTCGGTCGGCGACCAGCGCGACGACGCGATCTGGTCCGAGTCCGCGCGTGGTCAGCGCGGAACTGAGGCATCGAGCGTTACACCCGAGGTCGAGATACCGCACACAACCGTCATCACTGATGACTGCAGTGTGTTGTGACTGCGTTTGCAGTTGGTGCTCGATCGCTTCGATCACACCGCGCATGGTCACCGCGTCCCCTCGACTGCATTCGCACTTTGCCACGCGTGATACATTGCGAGCAAGGACGGCATACGAGCGTGTCGACGGAAGATGTTCGTTATCAAGTCGTCGTGAATGACGAGGAGCAGTACTCGATCTGGCTTGCAGATCGCGAGCTCCCACCCGGCTGGCGTGCCGCCGGAGTCGCCGGCACCCAGCAGGAGTGTCTCGCCCACATCGAGCTGGTGTGGACCGACATGCGCCCGTTGAGCTTGCGGCGCGCGCTGGGCGAAGAGAGCTCGTGAGCGGCGCGCGATCCTCACGCGCGATTCGCGCGGATCTCTCGCATCCGATCATCGACGCCGACGGGCACCAGCTGGAGTTCGAGCCGCTGTTGCTCGAGTACCTGCGAGAGGTCGGAGGCGGTCAGTTCGCGGCGCGGTCGTCCGAAGCGCTGCAGAAGTTCTTCGGCTGGTATCACATGACGCCCTCGCAACGGCGGGAGGCGCGGGCGGTGCGGCCACCGTGGGGCCTGCAGACGACGCGCCCCGATGACATCGCCGCGTGCATGGTGCCCGGACTGTTCCGCAGCCGGATGGACGAGCTCGGGATCGACTACGCGCTGATCTATCCCACGCTCGGCGTGCCGTACGTGCGGTTCGCGCCACCGGAGCTGCGCTCGGCCGTGTGTCGCGCGATCAACCGGTTCTACGCCGACAACTTCCGCGACCACGCGGACCGGATGACGCCGGCCGCGATGATCCCGATGACGAGCCCACAGCAGGCGATCGCCGAGCTCGATCACGCGGTGCTCGAGCTCGGGCTGAAGGCGGTGGTGATCGACTGTGCCGTGCCGCGGCCGATCGCGGGCCTGGCCGGGGTGCGCGATCAAGTGTCGCCCGGGCTCGCGCGGGTGATGACATGGCTCGACACGTTCGGCGTCGACAGCGAGCTCGACTACGATCCGTTCTGGGCGCGGTGCCTCGAGCTCGGCGTCTCGCCAACCGCGCACATGGCCGGCATGTGGGGCACGCGGACCTCGGTGTCGAGCTACGTGCACAACCACCTCGGGATGTTCGCGGCGGCAGGCGAGGCGCTGTGCAAGTCGCTGTTCCTCGCCGGCGTGACGTTCCGGTTTCCCACGCTACAGGTCGCGCTGCTCGAAGGCGGCGCCGGCTGGGCATGCTCGCTGTACGCGGATCTGATCGAGCACTGGGAGAAGCGCAACCTGCGCGCGGTTGCCGACTACGATCCCGCCCGGCTCGATCGCGATCGCCTGGTCGGCGCGCTGCGCGAACATGGGGGCGAGCGCTACGCGAAGCTGCTCGAGCGTCCGCTCGAGGAGTCGTGCCGGGGCCTGTTCCTGCTCGCCGGCTGGGTGCCCGAGGCGGGCTGGGAGCCGCGGGACGCGACGCTGCTCGACGAGTTTGCGCGCTGCCCGATCGAGCGCGAGGAGGATGTTCGCGATCACTTCGTGCCGAATTTCTTCTTCGGCTGCGAGTCGGAGGATCCGAGCGTCGGCTGGGCGCTCGACGGCAAGCTGCCGCTCGGCGCGAAACTGCAAGTCCTGTTCGGCTCCGACATCGGCCACTGGGACGTCGCCGACATGCGAAGCGTCCTGGCCGAGGCGCACGAGATGGTGGATCAGGGGCGCGTCACCCCCGACGATTTCCGCGCGTTCACGTTCACCAATGCGGTGCACCTGCACGGCCGTCACAAGCCCGAGTTCTTTCGCGGCACCAGCGTCGAGCACGAGGCCGCTGCTGCCCTCGCGCGCAAGCCATGACGGACTCCATTCTCGCGCTGATCGACGAGGCGGTCCGGACCAGGCCGGCTGCGATCGCCGTCGTGTGCGGGGACGATCGGGTCATGTATCGCGAGCTCGGCGAACGGTCGCGGGCGCTCGCGGCCGAGCTGGTCGCACGCGGGGTGCGTCCCGGCCAGCTGGTCGGAGTCGCGATCGAGCCGTCACCGTGGGCGCCGATCACGATGCTCGCGGTGCTCGAAGCCGGCGCGGCCTACGTGCCGCTGGATCCAGGATATCCACGCGCGCGGCTGGAGGACATGATCGCGCAGCTCGGCGATGCGGTGCTGGTGTCGACCACCGTCGCGGCCCGCGGGCTCCCCGTCGTCCCGACGATCACGCTCGACACCCTCAGCCTTGGAAGCGCGCCCTTCCGCCGAGCGCACGTGACGCCCGATTCGCTCGCATACGTCATCTTCACGTCCGGATCGACCGGCCGTCCGAAGGGCGTGATGGTGACGCATCGCGGGCTCGGCAACCTCGTGCGCGAGCAGATCGAGATGTTCGCGATCGGTCCGAGCAGCGTGGTCCTCCAGTTCGCGCCGCTCTCGTTCGATGCCTCGGTCTCCGAGATCTTCACCACGCTGGCTGCGGGCGCGACGCTGTGTCTCGCCCCGCGTGACGATCTGGTGCCGGGGCCGCGGCTCGCGAGCATCGCGCGCCGGCATCGCGTGACGATCGCGACCTTGCCGCCCTCGAGTCTCGCGCTGCTCGACCCGGCCGACTTCCCGTCGCTGTCGACGATCGTGTCTGCCGGCGAGGCGTGCTCCGCGGCGCTGGTCGCGCGCTGGTCGCCGGGTCGCCGGTTCATCAACGCGTACGGGCCGACCGAGATCACGGTGTGCGCGACGATGGCGGTCTGCCAGCCCGACGGGCTTCCGCCTGGCCTCGGGCGCGCGCTCGCGAACGTGAGCGTGCGCGTGCTCGACGCCCAGCTGCAGCCGGTGGCGAGCGGCGAGATCGGCGAGCTGTTCGTCGGTGGCGTTGGCGTCGCGCGCGGCTACCTCGGCCGGCCGGATCTCACCGGGGAGCGCTTCGTGCCCGACCCCACGGAGCCGGGCGCGCGGATGTATCGCACCGGTGATCTGGCGCGCGTGCGCGGAGACGGAGCGCTGGAGTTCCTCGGCCGCGCCGACGATCAGATCAAGCTGCGCGGGCATCGCATCGAGCCAGGCGAGATCGAGACCGTGCTGCGCGCGGTCCACGGTGTGCGCGATGCGCTGGTGCTCGCGCGGGAACCGCGCGAAGGCGACGTCCGGCTCGTGGCCTATCTCGTGGCTGATGCCGGCCTCGATCGTGCGGTCGTGCGTGCGGCACTCGACGCGCGGCTGCCGGCGTTCGCGCGCCCGACTGATCTCGTCGTGCTCGATGCGTGGCCGCGAAGCCCGGCCGGCAAGATCGATCGCCCGCGGCTCCCGGTGCCAGCACGCGTGGGGTCGGCGGGCGCGGCGCGCAGCGAGCTCGAGTACCGGCTGACCCGGATCTGGGAGGACGTGCTCGGCATCGCGGGCGTCGGACCGACCGACGACTTCTTCGACCTCGGCGGCCACTCGCTGCTCGCGATCCGGATGCTGTCGCGCGTTCGCGCCGAGCTCGACGTCGATCTGCCGCTGTCGATCATCGCCGAGCGCCGCTCGATCGCCGCGCTGGTCGAGGCCATCTCGTCGCACGGCACCCGGACCCTACGCTCGCCGGTGGCGCTGCGAACGCGGGCCGGGAATGGAGGGGCCGGGATTCACTCGCGGCCCAGGGATTGGCCACGCGCGTTGTTCCTTGCCCCGCCGGTGTCGGGGAGTGCGCTCGCGTACCTGCCGCTCGAGCGCGCGCTGGCCGCCGATCGCCCGCTGTACGCCTTCCACGCACCCGGCTTCACCGGCACGGTCGCGACGCCGGATCGGTTCGAGGATCTCGCCGCGCACTTCGTCCGCGAGCTGCTCGTCGTGCAGCCGACCGGACCGTACCTGCTCGGCGGCTGGTCGATCGGTGGTGCGCTCGCGTTCGAGATGGCGCTCCAGCTCGCGGCGCGCGGGTACGACGTCCCTCACTTGATCCTGATCGACACCAACGCGCCGAACCCGTACCTCGCCGAGGGGATCAAGCAGAAGTTCGGCGAGCTGACGCCGGCGACGCTGGCGTTCATGTACGTCAACAACTTCGGGCGCTGCTTCGGGCTCGACCTCGGACTCGATCGCACGCGGTTCGTCGGGCTGGCCGCGGGCGAGCTCGAACACGCCGCACTCGTCGAGCTCCGGCGCGTCCCGGCGTGCGCCCCCGATCTCGACCCGGCGCGACTCGCCGCGCACCTCGCCGTGTTCTCGGCGACCGCACGCGGCTTCGCGAGCTGGCGTCCCGCGCGGCGCTATCCCGGGCGCATCGCGTTGATCCTCGCCCGCGAGGGTCACCCCGAGTTCGCTGCGGAGCGCTACGACTGGTCCGACTTCGTCGAGCAGCCGGTCGACACGCTCGAGGTCCCGGGCAATCACTTCTCGCTGGTCAACGAGCCACATGTCGGTGCGCTCGGGGCCGCCCTCGATCGCGTGCTGGAGACCCTGCCATGACCAGCGTCGGCGCGATGCTCGTGGCAGCCGCGTGCGACTACCCGGATCGCACGTTCTTGCGCTGGTGCCGCGGCGAGGACCGCGTGGTGTGGAGCTATGCCGAGGCCGCGGCCCGCGTCGAGGCGCTCGCCGCACGGCTCGACGCGCTCGGGATCGACGCGGGCGAGCACGTCGTGATCCACACCGACGCGATGGTGCCCTCGATCCTGTTCGATCTTGCCTGCGCAGTCACGGGCGTGGTGTTCACGCCGGTCGAGACCAGCTCGCAGTCGGTCGTGCTGTCGCTATGTGCGCGTACGGATGCGCGCGCGATCCTGACCACGCCGGACCGCGGGACCCACGCGGCTGGCGCTCCACCGATCCTGGTCGAGGATGGGCAGGCCCCGGTCCCTCAGTCAGGCGATGCGATCGCTCGGCTCCGCGAGCGGGTCGCCCGGATCGAGACGCGCGCCACGTACATGCTGCAGCCGACGTCGGGCACGACCGGCGAGAGCAAGCTCGTGATCCGCGATCACTCCGCGTTCCTCCGGATCGCGACGCTGCTCGGGATGGGTCTCGATCGCACTGCCGAGCCGCCGGCTCGCGTGCTGATGGTCGCCGCGCTGACGCACGGCATGGGCCAGTACCTGCTGGCGGTCGCGCTGCAGCTCGCGGGCGAGCTCGTCGTGACGTCGGCGATCGATGTCGGCGCCTCGCTCGCCGAGGTCCGCGCGCTCGACCCCACGATCATCGGCCTCACGCCGCGCGTGCTGAAGAGCTTCGCGACCCAGGCGGGCGCCGAGGATCGGATCTTCGGTCCCTCGGCCGCGTACTTCATCAGCGGTGGCGCGGCACCCGACAACGAGCTGTTGAAGCGGATCGCGCGGCACGGCCTCCAGATCGTCGAGGGCTACGGCGCCAGCGAGATCTCGCTGGTCGCGATGACCCGCCTCGGCGAGTGGCGCCCTGGCGTCGTCGGTCACGTGCTCGACGACGTCACGCTGCGGATCACCGCGGACGGCGAGCTCGAAGCGTTCACCCCGGTGATGCTGCGCGGCTATCACGGTGCGCCGGAGCTGACGCGCGCCGCGATCACCGACGACGGTTTCTACCGCACCGGCGATCGGATCGAGATCTCGCCCGACGGTGCATGCCGGTACCTCGGCCGCGTGGTCGATACGTTCAACCTGTTCGATGGCTCGCACGTCGTCCCGGGCCCGATCGAGGATGCGATCGCCAGGCTGCCGTGGGTCGAACAGGTCGTGCTGTTCGGTGACCAGCGGCCGTATCTCTCGGGCGTGCTCGTGCCGGTCGCCGAGGACCGCTCGGACGTCGCCTCGCTGCGAACGATCGCCGAACGCGACCTCGGTCAGATCTGCTCGCCGCTGCCGCCGAATGCCCGGGTCCGCCGGGTGGCGATCCTCGATCGCCCGCTCCCCGCCGCGATCCATCAGGTGGTCGGTCACGGCAAGGTGCGCCGCGCGCGCGAGGCCGCGATCACGCACCTCGCCGACCTCGTGCGCGCGCTCTACAACGGCGGCCAGCCACCCGGGCCGGGCATCGCGATCGTCGACGTTCCGGGGGCTGCGCACGAGCGGCGGATGAGCTCGCGGCACCTCCGCGTGTGGCAGGTCGAGATCCACGCGGGTGACCAGGCGTTCGCCGCGTTCACGCGCGACGTCGGTCGCGGCGGTGCGTACCTCGTGCACCCCGAGCAGATCCGCGACGGCGTGGTCCTGGTGATCGAGATCGAGCTCGACGATCAGATGCTCGCGCTCGAGGCCGAGCTCGTGCGCCAGGATCCGGCAGGCTCGGTCGTGCGCTGGACCGGTCCGGCGGGCGCGCTCGACGAGCTGGCGCGCCACCTACCGCCCTGACGCTACACGATCTCGAGCAGGTGGAAGTACGGCACGTCGAACTGCCCGGGCACGGCGCGTAGCTTCACTCGCTCGTCGAGCCGGCTCATGAAGGCGGCGACGCCGGTCACCAGCGTACCCAGCTCCGTGTCATCGAGCGGCCCGCACAGCGGGAACGCGAGGCGCAGCGCCGGTCCACGCTTGGTGCCGGTCACCTGCGCGCGCACGTTCGCGATCGCGTAGAGGTGCGCGAGCAAGCCGAGCATCGCCGCGATGTCGCCCGCCGGCAGGAGTGCCGGCGCGAGCGGGAGGTACACGGCGTGGGCGGTCACCGGCTGCACCACCTCGACCCCGCACTCGACCAGCGCAGCCGCGACCCGGCGCACGAGCGCGAGCCGGTCGCGGATCAGCTGTGGATGACCGAGCGAGTAGCGCGCACCGTCCCGCAGATCCGCGCGGTGCTGCGGCGGATCGATCAGGCTCATGCTGGTGCCCGCCTTGAACAGCAGCATCCGCGCCCGACCGATCAGCGCGGCGTCGGTGGAGCCGACGATCGAGCCGGTCGGCACGAGGAATTCCTTGGCACACGAGATCGTGAAGGCGTGCGCGTGACCGAGGATCTTGCGCGCTGTCTCGACGACGTCCTCACCAAGTGCGGCCGCGTTCGCCAGCGGTCGCGCGGCATCGAGCACGAGCTTGGCCCCGTGCCGATCGCAAGCCTCGCGCGCGCGCGCCACCGTGGCCTCGGCCAGCGGCCAGCCGAACACGGCGTTGTTGGCGACCTCGAGATACACCAGGTGCACGCCGCCCTTCGCGAGCCGCGCTTCGAGTGCCGCGACGTCGACATCCGACGTCGCGGGCCCGGCGAGGGCGAGATCCTCGATCACGGCGGCTCGTCGCGCGAGCGCCGCCTGCGTGGTGCTGAACAGCCCGTGCGTCACCACCACCGGCGGGCCGTCGAGCTCGAGCGCGTCGACCAGCGCGATCTCCGCGGCGCGGCCCTTGGTCGCGAGCGCGAGCTTCGCATCGCCGGTCAGCGGCGCGAACGCGGCATAGATCTCGTCGGGGTCGGCCTCGCGCCCGCGATCGCCGTCCGGCACCAGCACCCGGCTCGGGACGTCGCTGAACAGCTCGAACCCGACCCGATCGCTCGGGACGCGGAGGAAGTTGTGGCCGGCCTCGGCCAGGCACGCACGGCGGTCGGATTCACTCGTGCTCGCTCGCGACATTGCTGACGCCAGGATAGTCCAAGTCGGGGACGCGAACGTGGTACTCCGTACGCGTGCGTGCCGTCGCGATCGCGCTCCTGATCTCGCTCTCGAGCTGCAACTTCGCCGTCAAGCATCCCGCGGTCACCGCCGGGATCGTCGGTGGCACGGTCGCCCTCGGCAGCTGCGAGCTCGCGAGCGGTGATCAGAAGGCGTGCTTCGTGTTCTCCGGCAGTGCCGCCCTGTTCCTCGGCCTCGTGGTCGCTGGCGCGCTGTGGCTCGGCACCTACGACGAGGAGGCCGCGCCGACCACCGCGCCCGGTCAGCCGGCGGCTCCACCGCCCGAGCCCGAGCCAGCACCCGATCACGATCTCGATCCGGAGCCACCGCCCGCGCCACCGGTCACGCCGCCCGTCGAGCCGCCACCGCCGCCCGCGCCACCGGTCGCGCCGCTCCAACCGTGACGGGACCGCGCGTGGTAAGCCACGCGGATGGCCGACCTCGTCGCCGATAGTCTGCTCGAGTACCGCAAGCAGTTCCCCGCACTCGAGGACTGCGTCCACTTCATCTCGCACTCGCTCGGGTGCGTGCCAGCGCAGGCCAAGGAGGACCTCGGCGCGTTCTTCGACCTGTGGCAGACCAAGTCGATCACCGCGTGGAGCGACTGGCTGCCCGAGGTCGATCGCGCGGCGGAGCGGATCGGCAAGATCATCTCGGCCCCCGCAGGCACCGTGATCATGCAGCAGAACGTGTCGGGCATCATGGCCATGCTCGCGTCGTGCTTCGACTACGCGGCGGAGGGCAGCGGTGGGCGCAACAAGATCGTCTACGAGGCGCTGCAGTTTCCGACCGTGTCGTACGTCTGGCAAGCCGAGCAACGGCGCGGCGCGAAGTGCGTGCTGGTGCCGTCGAAGGATGGAACCACGATCGACACCCAGGCAATGTGCGATGCGATCGACGAGCAAACGCTCGCGGTGCCGATCTCGCACGTCGTGTTCTCGTCGGCGTACATCCAGGACGTCCGCAAGATCTGCGAGCGTGCGAAGCAGGTCGGCGCGCACGTGATCCTCGACTGCTATCAGTCGGTCGGCACGGTGCCGTTCGACGTCGTCGATCTCGGGGTGTCGTTCGCGTGCGGCGGCTCGGTGAAGTATCTGTGCGGCGGACCCGGCGCGGCGTGGCTGTACGTGCGCCAGGATCTGATCGAGAAGTTCGCGCCGCGCGTGACCGGCTGGTTTGGCAACGAGGCGCCGTTCGCGTTCACGATGCCGGAGCAGAGCTACGCGGACAACGTGTGGCGCTACATGGGCGGCACCCCGGCGGTCGCGGCGCTGTATCAGTCGCGCGCCGGGCAGAAGATCGTCGCCGAGATCGGCGTTCGCAAGATCCGCGAGAAGAGCCTGGTGTTGACGCAGGCATGCATCGACTGGGTGGACGAGCTCGGGCTCAAGCTCAACAGTCCGCGGCCCGATGCGCAGCGCGGCGGCTCGGTCGTGTTTGACTTTGTCGGTGCGGCGGACAGCTGCCGCGAGCTCAACCGTCGCAAGTTCTTCTGCGATCACCGGCCCGGCGCCGGGATCCGGATCGCGCCGCACTTCTACAGCAAGCGCGAAGAGGTCGACCTGTTGTTCGGCGAGCTCAAGAAGATCCGCTCGGGCTCGGGACGCTAGCGCGGCGCCGTCGTAGCGCGGGGCCCGACACGGTGAGGCCGAGCGCGACCACGATCGCGAGCACGCCGCAGCCGAGCCACAGCGCGAGCGGGCTCTCGTACGCCCAGACCTGGGTCCCAAGCTTGGGGCCGACGAGTTGCGATGCGCCCCACGCCATCACGATCGCGCCCTGGTAGCGACCGCGGGCATCGGCGGGCGCGAGGCGCGCGACGATCGTCGAGCGGGTCGGAGACTCGAGGATCTCGCCGAGCGTCCACAGCGTGACTGCCACCATGTGGACCGCGATCGATCCGGCGAGCCCATGCATCATGATGCCGGCGCCGGTGAGCAGCACGGCGCCGACCAGGACCCGCGTCGGATCGAACCGCGCGCACCACACCGTGATGAACGGCTGGAGCACGATGACCACGACGCCGTTGACGCCCATCACGATGCCGTACGCCATCGGCGTGAAGCCTTGCCACGTCATGTGGGCCGACAGCGTCGCGCCGGCCTGCATCGGCAGCAACGCGATGCCGAACGAGATCACCACGAACGCGACGAACACGCCGTCGAACACCCACGACCGCGAGGCCGGCCGGTCGCCGACGACCCGCGCGGGTCGGGTCTCCGGGACTGCGAGCAGCACGATCACGCCGTAGATCGCCATCGTCGACGCGTCCGCGAGGAACAGGATCGTGAAGTCGACGTCGGCGAGCACGCCACCGACGACCGCCGCCACGGCAAACCCGACGTTGATCACCCAGTAGAGCAAGCCGTAGGCCTGGATGCGCTCGGGCTCCGGAATGACGTCGGCGACGAACGCGAGCACCGCGGGCCGGTAGAGGTCACAGACCAGGCCGACGACGCCGACCATGATCGTGATCGTCGTCAGGTCGCGCGCGAAGCCGAGCGTGGCCATCGCGATCGCGCCACCGAACAACGAGATCACCATCGTCGCCTTGCGGCCGAGCCGGTCGCTCAGCTGCCCGCCGAGCTGCGAGGCGAGGATGCTGCCGGCCCCGTAGACCGCCACGATGCCGCCGGCCTCCGCGACATCGAGATCGCGCACGGTCGTCAGGTAGATCGTGAGCATCGGGATCACGAACCCGCCGAGCCGGTTGACGAGCGTTCCCCACCACACGTACCAGTACGCGCGCGGGGCGACCCGCGCCACGGCGACGAAGCGGTCGCGAAATCCGCTCACCACGAACGGCGACGCCGGCGCACGACGAGGAGAATCGCAACCGCGATCGGCATCACGCCGCGCGCGGGTGAGCCGCCACCGGCACAGCTGCACGCGTAGAAGCTGGTCTGATCGAGCACCCGTCCAACTGCCTCGGCCTCGAGCGGGACCAGCCGCTGCTGGCCATCGATCTCGAGCGCGAGGTCGGCGCGGTACGTCCCGGCCTCCGGTGGTGCGAATGCGACCGTGATCAGCATGGTGTCGTGCGGCGCGAGCACGCGCGCGTCGGTCTCGGGGCGGACGTCCCACGCATCCGCGCGACCGCGTGTCGAGACCACGCCGTGATGGAGGATCTCGACCGGCGCGAGGCTGCAGTTCTCGAGGCGCACCACGCGATCTGGGCTGCGCGTGCCGACATCCCAGCTGCCGACCGCGACCTTGCCAGGCGAGATCGCCGTGCCCTCGTCGATCGTCTCGAGCGACACAGGAACGGCGAACGGCGGCAGGGACGGGTCGACCGTCCAGGCCAGCGTGCCCACCTTGATCCCGGCGGTCGCGCTCGCGGGCCGGATCTCGGCCGACACCGTGCGCCTCGGCATCAGCTCGTAGGGATAGATCGTGTCGTAGAACGGGATGAACGCCATGTCCATGGTCGGGGGCTCGGCGAGCTTCAAGGTCGCCGTGCCGTCGTTCGTCACGATCACCTCGCCCGATGCCTGCGTCCCGAGGCACACCGTGCCGAGCTCGAGCGACGTCGGCGTGATGTATGCGTGCGGCGTGACCACCTTCGCAGTGACCGGATAGGCGAGGACGAGTCCGTCGACCTCGACCTCGAGATCGAGCGCGACCTCGGCCTCGCTGCTCGGCGTCACGGTCAGGCTGCCCGTGATCTCGTCCCCTGCGGGCAGCATGCCGGTGCGCCCCGGGTCGATCGTCAGCACCGGGCTCGAACCCGAGAGCCGGATCGCATCGATGCGGGCTGGGGACGTGCCGTCGTTCCGAACCGTGAAGGACTTCGTCACCGCGGTGGTACCGACGCGGACCTCGTCGAACGCGAACGTCGTCGGCGTCACCGTGACGCGTGTGTCGAGCACCTCGCACTTGAGCGTGACCTGGGTGGTCGGCGTGATCTCGTACGCGGTGGACTCGATCGTGATCGTGCGCTCGATTGGCGGCAGCGGAACATCGGAGCCGCAGCGGACCGTGAACGCCCCCGTCATCCCCGCACCGAGGCCGAGCGACGCTGGGGTCGCGGAGAACGGCGGCGCGAGGCCGGCCAGCATCGCGGTGACGGTCGGCAGGTTGCCCTCGGCGTAGAGCTCGAGCGGCAGCTCGGCCGCGGGACCTCGGGCGATCCGCCGGAAGTCGATCACCAGGTTATTCGGCAAGCTGACCTCGGGCTCGGTGACCTCGAGCGTGCCGCCCTGGCCGGTGCCGGTGAGCGTGATGTTCGCCGACGGTGCGTTGGTCGCGTTCGAGCTGACGACGAGCGTGTCGATGTAGGGATCGGGCTGCCAGTCGAGCGGCGAGAACGCGACGCCGACGCTGGTGGTGCCGCCGCTGCCGACCGTGCAGCCCGTGATGCAGCCGCTGTTGCCGCTCCACGGCGGAGGAAAGCTCAGGGGCGCGACGTCCAGCGGCGCGACCCCCGTGTTCGCGATCTGGAACGTCGTCGACGACGTCATGGTCACCGGGATCGTCGGCGACATCACGTTGGCGGGAACCTGGATCACCGGGCCGCCGCCGCTGTCGATGCACGCGACCCCGGCGCTGGAGCCGCTCGTGCTACCGAACACTTGCAGGCTCGCGTTGCCGGGCGCGTTGCAGCGCACCGCGAGCTGCCTGGGCAGCGCCTCGCCCGAGCCGGTCCACGCACAGGTCTGGGAGCCGACGCAGTTCGGATCCGCGAACACGACGGGCGAGCCGGGCGTCAGGGACGCCGAGATCAGGCGCTCCGCCGGCTGGCCGAGCGAGATCACGTCCGCTGCGCCGGTGCCCGGTGGCATCGTGATGGTGACGTCGTCGACGATCGCGATCATCCCGGTGTTGCTGCCGCTGCCACCGCCACACTGCAGCTGGGTGGTCGCGAGCGTGGGGCCGCCGGAGCCCCCGGTCAGTTGCTGGACGAACAGCGGCGCACTGACCGACGTCAGCCCGGGCACGCACTCGACCGCGAGCTGCAGCGGCGTGTTGGTGCCGACGTTGTTGCGGGTCAGCGACGGGATCCTGCGCGACGTGCTCACCGGATCGGTGACGACGAGCTGGCCCCACGCAGCCGAGATGATCGAGGTGAGAACCACGAGCACGGCGATCGCGCGTGCGCTGCCTCGCCTGGCCATGGACGGGAGGGTACGCGAAAACTCAGACGCCGCACATGACGCGCTTCACAGCCGGCCGATCACGCCGAGCGTGGGCACCCACACCTGCTCGATGAATCGCGTGCCCGCGACGAACCAGAACCGCTCGAGGCCGACGTCGCCTTGCACGCTGAGGTGACCGTTGATCTTGAGCTCGAGCCCGGCCGCGCCACGCACGCCGATCGCGAGCTTGGTCTCCGTCGTGCCGTCCATCAGCATGTCGTCGAACACGAACGCAGGCACGCCGACCGCGAGGTAGGGCCGGAAGAAGCCCTGGAGGAACCGGTACCGCGTGCCGAGGTACGCCCCGGTCTGGTTCGAGCGCAGCACCATCAAGTCGATCTCGAACTTCCCGCGCGCGATCGCGAGCCCGAGCCCGCCGGCGAAGCCGCGGCCCTCACCGTCGATCCGCAGCGCGGCGATCACGCCCGAGCTGATCGACTCCGGTTCGCGATACTTCACGATCTCCGTGCCGTCGTCGGTCTCGAAGATCGGGATCCGGGCGGCGACCGGCGCGCCCGCATTCCGGGTCAGCACGCCGCGCTCGTTGCCGGTCCCGGTGCCGGCGTACTCGCCCGTGATCAGCCCGCCGTCGACGCGCTCGGGCGCTGACTTCGGTGGCGCGGTGGGGTTCGGCCTGGGGTTCGTCGTCGGTGCGGCAGCAGCGACCGCGAGCTCGATCCTGGCCTGGACCTCCTTGAGCTCGCCCTCGAAGCCGTTGACCGTCAGCTCGTTGACCTGGCCGGTGTTGCGGATCCGGACCATGTGGAGGCCCGGTCGCACGCGGGTCAGCAGCGAGCTGCCGATGGCGATGAACGGGCCGGCGTCGATCGAGATCTCCGAACCTTTGGGCGTCACGCGCACGGTCAGGATCGTGAGCTGCTCGTCGAGCTTCAGCTGCAGCTCCTTGACCTCGGCCACGCGCTCGGGTCCGGTCGCGGGATCCGACAGGTAACGCTGGTAGGTGTTGGCCGCGTCGGCGAGCCGCCCCATGTCGCGCAGCGTGGACGCCACGTTCAGCAGGATCCGCGGGCTCGGCAACTTGCCGTACGCCTCGAGGAAGTTGGCGAGCGCCTGATCGTAGGCCTTGGCATGCAGCTGCTTGACCCCCTCGATCATCAACGCCTGCGCGAGCGGGCGGGTCGCCGGATCGTCAACCCGGATCGACGGGTCGTTCGTGATCGCGGCGAGCGCGTCGGTCAGCTGCTTGTCGTCACGGATCTGCGCCAGCGGCGCGTCGGGTGACGGCTGGGCGATCGCGAGCCGTGGTGCGACCAGGGCGATCAGCGCGAGCGTCTTCACGGTACGGCTGGATCCTGTGGCGCTGGCGCGGGCTCGGGCTGGTTCTCGGGCTGCTTGTCGGGGCGCGGCACATCGATCTGCTCGCCGTTGTCGATCGGCGAGCTCTGATCGGTCACCGGGCCCTTCGCATCCTTGATCTCCTTCGGCGCGACCTCGATCACGCGGTCGGGGATCTTCGTCGTGCCGTCGGGGCTGGTCACCGGGCCGCTCGACGCGGCCGCCGGCTTGCGCTTGCCGTCCTTGACCTGCTTTGCACGTCCCGGCGCGGGCGTCACGACCCGGACCGGCACGGCGGCGGGCGGTGTCGTCGCGGGCGTCGGTGTCGTCGGCGTCGGTGGTGTCGGCGTCGGGATCGCGATCGGCGGCGTCGGGTCCGGTGCGGGCGCGGGAGCCGCCGGCACTGTCGTGGCTTCGGGCGCGCCATCCTTGTTCGCGAGCGCGACCACCCCGACCACGCCGGCCGCGATCACGACCGTCACGATACCGGCGACGAGGCCGAGCGACGACTTCTTCTGCGGCGCCTCGGGTGGGCCATCGCCCGGCAGGTTCGACGTCGGGAGCTGGGTGACGCGCAGCGGCCGGCTCTCGGCGACCGCAAGCGGTGCGGACAGCCGGGTCGACAGGCGAGCCCCGAGCGACGCGAGCACCGCGACCACCTCGTCGGCGCTGTGGGGGCGGTCGTGCGGCTCCTTCGCGAGCAGGCGCAGCACGAGCTGCTCCATCTCCGGCGCGATCTCGACCAGCCGCACGCTCGGCGGCTCGGGCTCGGCGAACATCTGCATCGCGATGATCTCGCCGGCGCCTTCGGCGACGAACGGCGGCGTCCCGACGAGCATCTCGTACAGGATGCAGCCGAGCGAGTAGAGGTCGGCGCGGTGATCGATCGCGCCGGCCGCACGCGCTTGCTCGGGCGCCATGTACATCGGGGTGCCCATCAGCGCGCCGGTCTGGGTGTGGCGATCCGCGGCGACCGCATCGGCGAGCTTCGCGATCCCGAAGTCGAGCACCTTGACGCGCTCGCCCGTCGGTCCGTCGGGATCGGCGACGACGAACACGTTGTCGGGCTTGAGGTCGCGGTGAACGATGCCCTTGCCGTGGGCGGCCTTGAGCGCGCTCGCGATCCCGCGCGCGATGCTCGCCGCGTCGGTCTCGGTCAGCCGGCCGCGGGTCGCGATGCGCACGCCGAGTGGCTCGCCATCGAGCAGCTCCATGACGAGGTACGCCTGCCCATCGTCGGTGTAGCCGAAGTCGTAGATCTCGATGATGCCGGGGTGGCGGATCGCGGTCGCCGCCTTGGCCTCGATGAAGAACCGCTGCACCAGCTCGTGGTTGCCGGTCAGCTCGGGGCGCAGCAGCTTGATCGCGGCGGGTCGTCCGAGCAGCGTGTGCTCCGCCCGATACACCGTGCCCATGCCACCTCGGCTCAATTCAGCGAGCACGCGGTAACTGCCGAGCATCGCGCCGACCATGGTGGGCTGTGGAGTGGGTTCGGCCATGCGTGCGTCGGAGTGACTCGATTGACCGGATCGCCCCGAGGCCGTCTGGCCGAGGGCAGCGGAGGTCACAAATAGTGCGCCAGACCTGGCCCTGCTTCAAGCGCGCGCCACGTAGGTGTCGGTGGTAGCGTGGAGCGTGCCGAGCTCCCAGCGCCACGCCGCGATCCTCGTGATCGCGCTGGTCCGGACCGCCCACGCCGACGAGCCGGACCCGGCGGTCATCGACGCGGGCGAGCACAACCTCGAGTCGATCGAGCGTCGTAGGGGCTTCACGTTCGCGGTTGCCGTGGGCGGTGGGCTGACGTTCGGCGTCGGTCACGATCCGTCGGTCGGCCGCGGTGGTGCGGCCTCGATCCGGATAGGTCAGGTCGCGACCCGGCACACCGTGCTCACGTTCGAGATCGCCGGCAGCGCGCTGTTCCACAAGGTCAAGGCGACCGGCATGTCCGAGGTCCACACCAACCAGGCGTCGTCGTTACTCGCCGGTGCGCAGTACTACGTGAACGGCTCGCTGTGGCTGCGAGGCGCGCTCGGGCTCGGGGTCTACAAGGGCGACGACGTGCTGATCGATGGCGGCCCGCGGCGCGACGACATCACACGGCTCGGTCCCTCGGCGGCGGCGGGCGCGGGGCTCAGCCTGGTGCAGTTTCGGCGCACGGCGATCGGGGTCGAGTTGTTCTCTCAATTCCTGGTCAATCGCGACGGCGTGCTGTCGTCGAACGTCCTGCTGTTCAACTTCACCGTCGACTAATCGCTCTCGAGCTCGAGCTCGAGCGTGAGGTCGACGGTCTCGGCGTCGACATTCGCCATGCCGACCATGCCGAAGGCCGAGCGCTGGCCGGTGGTCGCCACCAGCTCCGCGCCCGAGAACGTCTTCAGCTGGTAGCGACCGGTCGCGTCCGTCGTCGCGGTCGTGGCGTCCTCGTCGTACGCCGCGGTCACGATCACGTTCGGCAGCGCGCGACCCTCGTCGTCGCGCACGAGCCCGCTCACGAGCTTCTCGCGCGGCGGGCCGATCGCAAGCTCGACCCGGCCCGTCCCTCCGGCGGGTACGGTCGCGGTCGCGGTGACCAGGTGGCCGTGCCAGCTGGCCACCAGCTGCAGCGCGCAGGCGGGCACGTCGTCGACGGAGAACCGGCCGCTGGTCACGGTGACGAGGCGTCGCTCCTCGGGCAGGTTCTGCACCGAGAGCCCGTCGGCGCACGCCTGGAGCTGGAGCTCGAAGCTCCCGTTCGCGAGCAGCGACGTGCTGCCCTCGATCCGGCCGGTGCCGGCGAGCGCGAGCGTGACGTTCTGCTGCGGCGCGGTGACGGTCAACGCACCGACCCCGCGTCCCGCGGCATGCGCCGTGATCTGGTAGCGACCGGCGGGCATGTCGAACACGGCCCACTTGCCTTCGGCATCGGTGCGCTCCTGCTGGCTGATCCCGCCGGGGTCGAGCGGCGCGAGGTCGAGGAACGCGAACGGCACCCGTGCGCCAGCGGCATCGACCAGCACGCCCTCGATGTCGGCGCGGCGATCCGACAGCCGGAACGTCACGTTGTCGAACCGCGCGCCGTCGGTGCAGGCGAACCGCTGGGGCGGCGACGATGGCGACTTCCACGGCCACGCGCGCAACGTGATGTCGACCGTCTCGGTGGTGACCCAGCGGAACGTGCCGTCGGGGTTGATCCGGCCCGCGGGCGTGAACTGGGTGTCGAACGAGCCCCACTGCTTCTCGATCGCGCCATCTCCGGCGAGGGCGCCGTTCCCGGCGATCACCTTGCCGGAGATCACGCAGCCGGCGACCAGCGTGACGTTCGCGGTGACCCGCTGACCTGCGGCGACGACGACGGTGGTCCCGGCCGACACGCCGGCGAACTTCGGATGATTGGCCTCGAGCTCGTAGCTGCCGGCAGGGACATGGAGCGCGTACGCGCCGGTAGCGTCGGTCTCGCCGAGGTCGGTGGCGAGGGTCGGGCGCACGCCATCGAACCCGCGCGCACGCAGGATCGCGCCGGCGACTGGGTTGCCCGCGCGATCGACCACGCGTCCCTGCACGGCCCCGCCGCGCAGCACGGACAGATCGACGCCGGCGACATCCGTCATCGCGGCCACGACGGGCATCAGCGCCTCGTCGGGAACGCCGACGGTATCGGCGGTGGGCGCGGTTGGCAGCCGCACGTGGCCCATGATGCCGACCGACAGCACCAGGTCGTCGCGCACGAACGCACGATAGATCCCGGCCGGCACCTCGAGCCGGTACGCGCCGCTGGCCGCGGCCGTGGTGGTCTCCTCGCCGAGCTCGCTGCGGAACACGACCTCGACGTTGCCGACCGGCTGCTTGGTCTGCGCGTCGATGATCGTGCCCGAGATCGCGATCGCACCGGCATGCGACGCGTGGCCGATCGCCGGCAGGGTGGCGCCGCGGGCACGCCCGAGCGCGAGCGCTTCACGGAGATCATCGACGTCGCGGCCGATCGTGCGATGGCCGGCGCGCCTGGGTGCCGAGGTGGCCCCACGGTCCAGCACGGCGCGGCCGCCCAGCGTCAGCACGACCAGTGCGACGACTCCCGCCACGAGATATCCGATGCGCCGACGCATGACCGTTGAGACACCGGTTCAACAGACCGGTTTCGGGCGTTATTCGAGCACTTCGATCACCAGGGCGGTGATGTTGTCCTTGCCGCCTCGCTGGTTGGCGAGCGCGATCGCGGCCTCGGCACACTCGTCGAGGTCGCCATCGCCACACAGCTCGACCACCTCCTTGTCGCCCGAGAAGTAGCCGTGCAAGCCGTCACTACAGAGCAGGAACCGGTCGCCGGTGGCGATGTCGATATCGGCGGTGTCGACCTGGACGTAGTCCTTGTGGCCGACCGCACGGGTGATGACGTTCTTGCCGGCGGCGCGCTCGGCCTCGGCCTTGGTCATCATGCCGTGCTTGACCTTGTAGTTGATGAGCGTGTGGTCCTCGGTGAGCTGGAGGACCGTGCTGCTGCGCACCCGGTAGACCCGGCTGTCGCCGACATGGACGGCGAATGCGAGCTGCCCGCGGATCAGCAGCGCCGACAAGGTGGTCGACATCCCCTTCTTCTCGGGGTCGAGCTGGGCCATCCCGAACACCATGTAGCAGGCGCTCTTGACCCCACTCTCGAGGAAGCGGCGGATCTCCCACACGCTCTCCGGGTCCCCTGCAGCGACCTGGTCGACCAGGCGGTCCAGGTCATGGCTCGCGCCATACACCCACATGCGGAGCTGCTCGACGGCCTCGCGGCTGGCGATCTCGCCCTTGTTGTGGCCTCCGACCCCGTCCGCGACCACGTAGAACCCGCGTTCGTCGTCACGGAAGAACGCGTCCTCGTTGATCTGACGCTTGCGGCCGATATCGCTCCGGGCGACCGATAGCAGCTTCACGAGGAGGATCATCGCCCCATGGCGACCCGCGAGTCCACTTGCTACGCTCGATCAGTGACCACGCCGGCGGAGGGACCGAAGCTCGCGGATGTCCTGCGCGAGCGATCCAGCGAGATCCTCGCCAGCTGGATCGTACGATTCGAGCGCTCCCCGCTTCGGTTCCGGCGCGCGACCAAGGCCGCGACGTATACCGCCCAGGTCGCAAACCTCGTCGAGGCGCTGATCGTTGCCACCACTTCGACGGAGCTGACTCCCGGCTCCGACGCGACGCGCGAGCTCGAACGGAGTGCCGCGTTCCTCGGTGCCCAGTTCGCGAGTGAGGGCACCACCGGCTTCGACATCGCGGCGTTGCTGCTCGAGCTGCGCGACGTCGTCGCGGGCCTTGTCGGACCCGAGGATGCGCTCGCGCTGACGCGGCTGTTCGAATGGCTCACCGTGGTCGCGCTCGACACGTTCGCAGCGTCGGGCCTGCAGTCGTTGCGCGAGCGGGTCGCCGAGCAGCTGGAGCTCGGGACGCCGGTCGTCGAGCTGTTGCCCAAGGTGCCGG
>JBBJLY010000270.1:0-10935 GCA_037720695.1 Kofleriaceae bacterium
TGGTCTCGACGTCCAAGGGCTGGGAGTCCGCGGCGGGTGGCGATCCCAACCCGGCCGCGACCATGAACGGTATTGGCGCGGTCACGGCAGTCGCGTCCAACGGGCACGCGGCCAAGCTCTCGACTGGCTCGCACAAGTCGGTGACCGCCGCGCCGCCACCGCTCCCCGCGTTACCGGGACCCAACGCGGCGCCGCAGCTGCTGTTCGACACGCCGCGCGAGACCTCGGCGGCCAATCGCCTGGTCTCGGAGCCAACCTTCGATCCGATGGCGTCGTTTGGCGCCCGGGTGACCCAGCGCCGGGACGGTAACAAGCGCGGCATCCTGATGATCGCGGTCGGCGGCGCCATCGTCGCCGGCCTCGCGGTCGCGGCCGTCGTGTTGCTGACCAAGAGCCCGGCCTCGAACGCGCCGCCTGCCGCTGCCTCCGGCTCGGGTCCGATCGCCATCGCAGGTGCCGACGAGAACACCGGCTTCGATCTGTACGTCAAGCCGCCCGGCATCACGCAGTGGAAGCTCGATGGCGAGTCGCGGACCGACAAGCTGCCCTCGCAGATCCGCAACATCCAGCCGGGCAATCACCGGCTCCAGATCGATCCGCCGCCCGGCTTCATGGGCCACAACCAGCAGGTCACGGTCGAGGCGGGCAAGGCCGGCCGCGTCGAGATCACGCTGAAGCCGCTCGAGGGCATCGTCGGCGTGTTCGAGAGCAACCCGCCTGGCGCCGAGGTCTCGCTGATCGTGAACGGCGAGCGCAAGCCCGTCGGACCGTCGCCGGCCAAGATCGCGCTCGATCCGCGCAATACGTACCAGGTGCTGTTCGAGAAGGCGGGCTACGTCTCGGTCAACCGCCCGATCGCCTTCACGGGCGCGACCGAGGAGAAGACGGTCGTCAACCTCGAGAAGGCGAGCATCGTCACGTCCGAGGTCGGTAAACCTGACAAGCCCATCCCGACCGGCGGCCCAAAGACCGGCGGCACAACGGGCGGGACCAAGGTCGGCGGGACCAAGGTCGGCGGGACCAAGGTCGGCGGGACCAAGGTCGGCGGGATCAAGACCGGTGGCGAAGTGAAGACCGGTGGCGAGGTCAAGACCGGTGGCGAGATCAAGACCGGTGGCGAGGTCAAGACTGGCGGCGAGGTCAAGACCGGTGGCGAGGTCAAGACCGGTGGCGAAGTGAAGACCGGCGGCGACCCGCCCAAGGCGAAGGGCATGGGCATCCTCACCCTCGGTGCCAAGCCGCCGTGCGAGATCTACATCGACGGCGCCAACTCGAACCTGCACACGCCGCAGCGCGAGCTCAAACTATCGGCCGGCAAGCACAAGATCACGCTGGTCAACAACGAGTTCAGCATTCGCGAGACGTTCTTCGTCGAGATCAAGGCAGACCAGACCGAGAAGCTGATCAAGGACTTCTCGGATCGGTTGCCCAAGTAAGTAGTTACCGAACTGGTTCGCGAGGTCGGTCGTGAAGCACATCGGGATCGTGGCTTGCTCCGCCGAAGGCGCCGCGCTGTGCTTCCGCACGATCTGCGGCGAAGGCTCGCAGCTGCTCGGACCGCACGTCCATCCCGAGGTCTCGCTCCACACGCATCCGCTCGCCAGCTACATGCGGTGCATCGAGCGCGATGACTGGGCAGGCGTCGGCGAGCTGATGCTCGCCTCGGCGACCAAGCTCGCGGCGATTGGCGCCGAGCTCGTGATCTGCCCCGATAATACGGTGCATCGCGCGCTGCCGGCGATCCGATCACGCTCGCCGGTGCCGTGGCTCCACATCGCCGAGGTCGTGGCTGCCGAGGCCGCCGCGCGCGGCTATCTTCGGCTCGGCCTGACCGGTACGCGGTGGCTGATCGAGAGCGACGTCTACCCCGCGCAGCTCGCGGCTCGCGGCATCGTGGCGGTGCGGCCCGACGCCGGCGACCGCGAGGCGATGAATCGCACGATCATGGAGGAGCTGGTCCCTGGCGTGTTCCGCGCCGAGGCAGTCACGCTGTTCCTGCAGGTGATCGCGCGGCTGCAGGCGGCAGGCTGCGACGCGGTCGTGCTCGGTTGCACCGAGATCCCGCTGATCATCGATGACGGCAACTCGGCGCTGCCGACGCTCGACTCGACCCGGCTGCTCGCCCGGGCGGCGCTCCGGGCAGCGATCTAGGGCGGCGCCGGTGGCTCGGCGGGTGGATCGCTTGGTGGATCGAGGCGCTCGAATGGCTCGGTCCCGAGCAGGTCGCGCCCGCCGGTGGCGAGATCGCGGAGATCGAAGCCCGGGGCGAGGCGCGGTCCAATCAGGACGTACATGCCCGGCGTGATCGCGGGTCGCTCGGCCTTCCACTGACGCTCGAACACGAGCCGCGCATCGAGCAGCTCCGCGGCGATCTCGTCGCCACTGCTGTTCTCGAGCTCGGCGAGCTCGTCGATGATCTTCTGGCGCGCCTTGTCGTCGCTGGTGATCAGCAGCATCTCGCGCAACCCCTCGACGGCACGTTTGCGCTGGCCGAGCCGGGTACGCAGGAAGGTCGCGCTGGTCGCGGCGTCCCCGGGTGCGCCGGGTTTACGGACCGCGGACTCGAGCAGGAGCGCCGCCTTCTCGTCCCACTGGCGGCGTAGGGCTGGATCCTTGGTCTCGAGATCGATCATGTAGATCTGTCCCGCGTGATACGGGATCTTCCAGTCGGTCGGAAACCGCTTCGCGCCGATCTCGAGCACGCGGATCGCACGCACGTAGATCGATTGGGCGATGTCCTTGCCGACCATCGTCATCGCGCGCGCGCCCCAGTCGTAGGCGCGCTTGAAGCTGGGGTCGAGCGCGACGATCGCCTCGACGAGCGAAGCCACACCTTCCGGCGTGCTGTCGCGACCGCCGAAGTACGGCATCAGCCGGGCAAAGAACAGATCCGCTGCCAGCTCGTGGTAGCCGAGCGACAGGTAGCGCGCCGCACCGGCGGACGGTGCGTAGGGCGGATCGACGTCGCTCGTCTTGTCGCGCAGCGAGCTCGCACCTTCACGCGCCGCGCGAGCGGTACCAAGCGCGAGGACACCGATGAGGATCGTGGCGCTGACTCTCACGCGGCGAGCATAGCGCTGATCAACGACCTTCGTTGCGAGCGCGGATCTTGGGATCCACGCTGCTGGAGAAGTAGTAGCTATCGACTGACGAATCGCCGTCGAGGTCGCAATGGGCAAGCAGGTAGTACCAGTTGACCGCCGGCGCGGTGAACCCGAACGCGGTGCCCTCGCTGCCGATGTTCGTCGGATCGTCGCGCAAGCCCGAGACCCAGGTGTAGCCGCAGCGGACCTGGTCCGACCCCGAGGGTCGGAGCTTGAGCGCGGTCCAGGTCGCGGGCAGCGGAAACAGCGTCTGGGGCTGTGCGGCAGGGACCGCGGGGTGCAGCGTGCCCTCGCCGATCGAGGCAGGGTAGAGACCGTTCTCCTGCGCGAACGACTCCATGCGCTGGCGAAGATCGCTGAACAGCGGCTGGACCTCGGCCATCCCCTTGGCCCTGCGACTGGTGCTGAAGAACGAGGGCAGGGCGACGGTGGCGAGGATCGCGATCAACGCGATCACGACGAGCATCTCGATCAGCGTGAAGCCTCTCTCGTGTCTGGCCCGACGCATCACCACCCACTCTACACCTAGTCAGCGCCGGTCGGGGGCTCGGTCAGCCCCATCGCGACGCCACCACCAAAGGAGGTGCCGTCGAGCACGTACGCGACGCTGGTGGAGTCGCAGTCGATGTCACCGAGCGCGGTCGCGGACATCGACGTACCGGGAGCGGTGCCGACGTAGCTGTACTGGAAGTAGAACGGCTCCTCCATCTGGAAGTCGACGACCTGCCACGGCGTCCAGTCTGCAGCGACGACCGCACACTTCCGCTTACCGCCGACGTTCTGCGTGCAGCAGTTGGCGGCCGGGGTCGAAGGCAGGATCGCGACCATGAACCCACCATCGCGGATGTAGGCCTCCTTCGCGCTCTTGCCGAGCTTGTTGAGCTGAAGCTTCGCCTCGGTGTTCTTCGCCTTCTTCATCGAGTCCATGAACATCGGGATCGCGACTGCCGCGAGGATGCCGATGATGGCAACCACGATCATCAGCTCGATCAGGGTGAAGCCACGGTGCGCGGATCGTTTCAGGGTGTGCATGATGTGCGTCCTTAGGACCAGCATCCCCCGACACGCGAAAACTCGCAATTGAGCGTTCGGGCACACCCGTAACGACAAAACCGCCCGGAGGCGGTGTGTTCGCAGCCTAATGAGTCAGCGGAGTTAGTCCGCGTTCGCGGCTGGCTCCACGACTGCGAGCCCGACGTTGCCGCTGGTCGCCGTGCCGGTCATCGCATACGTGATGCTGGTGGCATCACAGTCGAGGTTGCCGATCGCGTTGGAGGTCAGGGACGTACCCGGGGACGCGCTGGCGTAGGTGTACTGGAAGTAGAACGGCTCATCCATCTGGAAGTCGATCGGCTGCCAGGCAGTCCAGTCGGCGGCCGCGACGGCGCACTTCTTCTTGCCACCGGCGTTCTGGGTGCAGCAATCGCTCGCGGGCGTCGCGGTCAGCGTGGCGACGGCGAAGCTCGAGTCCTTGATGTAGGCCTCCTTCGCGCTCTTGCTGATCTTGTTGAGCTGGATCTTGGCCTCGCTGTTCTTGGCCTTCTTCATCGAGTCCATGAACATCGGAATCGCGACGGCCGCGAGGATCCCGATGATGGCGACAACGATCATGAGCTCGATGAGAGTGAAGCCGCGCTGGGCTGAAGTCTTGAGACTGCGCATCTTGGGGGGTCCTTTGGAATCCGTGTCTGTGTGATGACAATCCATCGAGCAATCAGCGTGCCGCGCGCAAGTGCACGGGTTCGCTGTCGTCAGCGTCGGGAAGGCTGAGAAACGTCCAGCTTCGTGACGAGGACCGGCGTTCTGGCGGCGCCTGGACGAAAAAACGTCCTCAGTGGAACGCCGATCGTCAAACCCGTCGACGCCGCCGAAACGTGAAACGCCGCCCGGGTGGGCGGCGTGCATCGCGAGAACCTGTGAGAGGTCGAGTCAGTCAGCGTTCGCGGAAGGCTCGACGAGGGTCACGCCAACGTTACCGCTGGTCGCCGTGCCAGTCATCGCATAGGTGATGGAGGTGGCGTCGCAGTCGAGGTTGCCGATTGCGTTGGAGGTCAGTGAGGTGCCGGGGGACGCGCTGGCGTAGGTGTACTGGAAGTAGAACGGCTCATCCATCTGGAAGTCGATCGGCTGCCAGGCAGTCCAGTCGGCGGCCGCGACGGCGCACTTCTTCTTGCCACCGGCGTTCTGGGTGCAGCAATCGCTCGCGGGCGTCGCGGTCAGCGTGGCGACGGCGAAGCTGGAGTCCTTGATGTAGGCCTCCTTCGCGCTCTTGCTGATCTTGTTGAGCTGAATCTTGGCCTCGCTGTTCTTGGCCTTCTTCATCGAGTCCATGAACATCGGGATCGCGACGGCCGCGAGGATGCCGATGATGGCGACGACGATCATGAGCTCGATGAGGGTGAAGCCACGCTGGGCGGATTTCTTGAGGCTGCGCATCTGGGTGTGTCCTTTGGTCCGTAGCTGTTTGGGGGGTGACGAATCGGTGAGCAACCCGCGTGCCGTGCTCAAGTGACTGCATTCACTGTCACGGGATCTGGGGCTGGCCGAGTAACGCCAATTTGGTGACGCGGACTGGCTTTCCGACCCGGTTCGCGACGGAAAACGTCACCAGCGAACAGCGAGCAGCAAACCGGCCGGCCTGCTCGGGTCGCGCTTGATGGCCACGCGCGCCGAAACGTGAAACGCCGCCCGGGTGGGCGGCGTGCGTCGCGAGAACGTTTGAGAGGTCGTGTGAGAGGTGGAGTCAGTCAGCGTTCGCGGAAGGCTCGACGACGGTCACGCCAACGTTACCGCTGGTCGCCGTGCCGGTCATCGCATAGGTGATGGAGGTGGCATCGCAGTCGAGGTTGCCGATCGCATTCGACGTCAGCGAGGTGCCGGGGGACGCGCTGGCGTACGTGTACTGGAAGTAGAACGGCTCGTCCATCTGGAAGTCGATCGGCTGCCAGGCAGTCCAGTCGGCGGCCGCGACGGCGCACTTCTTCTTGCCACCGGCGTTCTGGGTGCAGCAATCGCTCGCGGGCGTCGCGGTCAGCGTGGCGACGGCGAAGCTGGAGTCCTTGATGTAGGCCTCCTTCGCGCTCTTGCTGATCTTGTTGAGCTGAATCTTGGCCTCGCTGTTCTTGGCCTTCTTCATCGAGTCCATGAACATCGGGATCGCGACGGCCGCGAGGATGCCGATGATGGCGACGACGATCATGAGCTCGATGAGGGTGAAGCCACGCTGGGCGGATTTCTTGAGGCTGCGCATCTGGGTGTGTCCTTTGGTCCGTAGCTGTTTGGGGGGTGACGAATCGGTGAGCAACCCGCGTGCCGTGCTCAAGTGACTGCATTCACTGTCACGGGATCTGGGGCTGGCCGAGTAACGCCAATTTGGTGACGCGGACTGGCTTTCCGACCCGGTTCGCGACGGAAAACGTCACCAGCGAACAGCGAGCAGCAAACCGGCCGGCCTGCTCGGGTCGCGCTTGATGGCCACGCGCGCCGAAACGTGAAACGCCGCCCGGGTGGGCGGCGTGCGTCGCGAGAACGTTTGAGAGGTCGTGTGAGAGGTGGAGTCAGTCAGCGTTCGCGGAAGGCTCGACGACGGTCACGCCAACGTTACCGCTGGTCGCCGTGCCGGTCATCGCATAGGTGATGGAGGTGGCATCGCAGTCGAGGTTGCCGATCGCATTCGACGTCAGCGAGGTGCCGGGGGACGCGCTGGCGTACGTGTACTGGAAGTAGAACGGCTCGTCCATCTGGAAGTCGATCGGCTGCCAGGCAGTCCAGTCGGCGGCCGCGACGGCGCACTTCTTCTTGCCACCGGCGTTCTGGGTGCAGCAATCGCTCGCGGGCGTCGCGGTCAGCGTGGCGACGGCGAAGCTGGAGTCCTTGATGTAGGCCTCCTTCGCGCTCTTGCTGATCTTGTTGAGCTGAATCTTGGCCTCGCTGTTCTTGGCCTTCTTCATCGAGTCCATGAACATCGGGATCGCGACGGCCGCGAGGATGCCGATGATAGCGACGACGATCATGAGCTCGATCAGTGTGAAGCCACGCTGGGCTGAAGATTTGAGGCTGCGCATGTGGGAGTTCCTTTGGGCCGTAGCCCGGAAGATGTCGGAACCCATGAGCAACGGCTGTGCCAGCTGCAAGTGAGCGTTCCCGCGCGGCGCATGAAACTTACCTGGCCGTGAAACGTCACTTTCGGCGTCGTGAACGCGCCAGATTTGTCTCTCGTGGGATAGCGGTCGGGTAGCGGTAAATCAGCTCGGCGACTCGGGATCAGCATCCTCTTCTTCCGCCTTTTCGATCCCGAGCTTGTCGAGGCGGTACCGCAGTGAACGGAAGCTGATGCCGAGCAACGTCGCCGCGCGCTTGCGAACGCCGCCGGTATGCTCGAGTGCGCGCGTCACCCAGTTGCGCTCGAAGTCGCTCACCAATCGCTCGAGGTCGACGCCTTCCGCCGGGAATCCGACCGGCGCCTCGGGCTGCGCGACCTTGTTGGCCTTCACCGGAAGATCGTCGGCGCCGATCAGCGCGGTCGACGACAGCGCGACGGCGCGTTCGACCATGTTCTCGAGCTCGCGCACGTTGCCTGGAAAGTCGTAAGACTCGAGCCGGCGCATCGCCTCCGGCGTCAACCGGGATGCCCGGCCGTGCTCGGCGCCGAACCGGCGCAGGAAGTGATCCGCGAGCAGTGGGATGTCTTCCCGGCGATGCCGCAACGGCGGCAGCCGGAGCTCGATCACGTTCAGCCGGTAGTAGAGGTCGGCACGGAACGCGCCGCGCGCGACCTCGGCCTCGAGGTCCCGGTTGGTCGCGGCGATCACACGGACATCGACCTCGATCTCCTCGGTCCCGCCGATCGTCTTGACCTTGCGCTCCTGGAGCGCGCGCAGCAGCTTCACTTGCAGGCCGAGCGCGAGCTCGCCGATCTCGTCGAGGAACAGCGTCCCGCCGTCCGCCTCCTGGAACAGGCCTGGCTTGTCGGCGTGCGCGCCGGTGAACGAGCCCTTCTTGTGCCCGAACAGCTCGGACTCCATCAACTCCTCGGGGATCGCGCCGCAGTTGACCGCGACGAACGGCTTCTTCGCGCGCGACCCCTCGCTGTGGAGCGCGCGGGCGACCAGCTCCTTGCCCGTACCGCTCTCCCCGGTGATGAGGACGTTGGTCTTGGCCGAGTGGATCTTGCCGATCAGCTCGAACACCTTCTGCATCGGCCGGCTCTTGCCGAGCAGCTGGGCAAACCGGGCGCGGCCCGCGAGCTGATCGCGGAGCGCGAGGTTGGTCTCGACCAGCGCGCGCTTCTCGAGCGCGCGGTTGATGACGGCGTTGATCTCGTCGACCTTGAACGGCTTGGTCAGGTAGTCGTACGCGCCTTGCTTCATCGCGGCGAGCGCGGTGTCGGCCGTCGCGAACGCGGTGACCAGGATGACCTCGGGGTCGATCGGCGTCGGGGCCGCGCCCGGATACACCGGCTGGGTGATCGTGCCGCCCTTGATGGTCTGCAGCAGCGCGAGCCCGTCGAGCTCGACGGGCATTCGCAGGTCGGTGATCACGATGTCGACCGGCATCTCGCGCAGTCGCTCGACCGCGCTTTGACCGCTATCGGCGATCGCCACCGCATGCCCTGCGCGTTTCAAGCAGATCGCGAGGAACTCGCGCATCGACTGCTCGTCATCGACGATGAGGATCGTGGCCACGGGATCAATATCGCATGCTCGTGCTACGGCGGGGCGAGCCTCCGCCTTGCATCGCTCAGGACACGCTTCGCGACGTCACCAATCTGCGCGTCCGCGGCGCATGCCTCGAGGTGAGGCATCGCCTCCGCAATCCTACCGAGCTCGACGAGGGTGATCGCCAGGTTGTAGCGATTCACGGCGCTCGGCTCGATCGCGTACGCCCACTGAAATGCGGTGAGCGCTTCCTCATGTAGCTTCGCAGTCAGCGCGACCTTGCCGTGGGTTCGCCGCGCGTGCGCGAGGTGGGGTGCCGCTGCTGCGCCGCGACGGGCCCAACCCAGCGCCTCCGCGATCCGACCGGACTCGAGCTCGAGCAAGGCGAGGTTGGCCATCGCGCGTGGCTCGCCAGCCTCGGCGGCGGCGCGAAATGCCGGCATCGCGCCCGCACGATCGCCGCGGCCGAGCAGCAGCAAGCCTCGCCTCATCAGCAGGCGGGGCTCCTGACTGTGGGTCAGTCCCTGTTCGACGGCCGCCTCGGCCAGCGCCGGCTCGCCGGCGGAATCGAGTGCCTCGGCAAACATGCTCCAGGCCACGCCGTCCGCGGGGTTCGACGTCACGGCGCGCTCCCACAACGCGAGCGAGCTGGCCCAGCTACCCTGCGCGTCGAACGTGCGGACCGCCGCGAGCACGACCAACGCGACGACCACCGCATTGCGGATCAACGCCCGCGGAATGCGCACCACTGCCGCGGCGACCACGAGCGCGAACCCGATCGTCAGGAACAACGCGTAGCGATCGGCCACCGCCACCATGTGAAGCGGCACGAGCAGATGGCTGAACGGGAGCCAGCCAGCGAGCCACCACACCGCGCCGGCCCGCACCTCGGGCGGGACCCGGTGTCGGCCGAGCCTCGGCATCAGCCCAGCTGCCAGCGCGGCGAGTCCGAGCGCGCCGAGCGTGACTTGACCGGCGCTGGGACCGATGTCCGAGATCGGATAGGCGATCGCGTTCTGCACGGTCATCGCTGCGAGCTGGAGGTAGAAGCCGTGCGTCCCGACGATGATCTCCGCCCAGCCGCCGGGCACCGCGGAGCTGCCGCCGACGACCGCAGCTTCGGCCGCCATGATCAGCACGGGCACGAACGCGAGCCCGGAGACCACGGCGATCGCCCCGAGCCCGAGCAAGCTGCGCCGCCAGCTGATCCGAGGCGCCGGTGCCACGAGCTCGATGCCGGCAAGCGCGGCGATCGCAAATGCGGCGGGCGCCTTGCTCCACACCGCACACCCGCTCGCGAAGGCCGCGAGGATCAACCAGTGCGTGCGGCCACCGGCGCGAAACCTCGCGTACCCGAGCCCGACCAGGCCGACGAACACCGCGGCGAGCAGCCCCTTGCGCTCGGACAACCACGCGACGGACTCGGCATGTGACGGGTGGATCGCCCACAGCAGGCACGCAAGCCCGGCCACCTTGCGATCGATACCGAACGCCGTGAACATCGCGAAGGCGAGGCCGATCGCGACGAGGTAGAGCGCGAGGTTGACGAGGTGAAAGCCGGGATACCAATCGCCCCACACGGCGAAGTCGAGCATCACGGAGAGGTCGCGAACCGGCAGATACTCGGGCGCGACGGCGAGCCGCGCTGGCGAGTGGACATCGAGATCGAAGAACATCACGCGCAGCGACGTGAGCGACGCGTCCTGGAGCACGAAGTTGTCGTGGTACAGCCACGTGTCCTCGTAGTTGACGAGTCCGCGACCGAGCGTCGGCGCGTAGAGGGTCGCGGCGAGGAGCAGCGCCAGCACCAGCAGCGCGAGACCCGCGTCCTTCCGCAGTCGCTCGATCATACGCGCGAGGCGACTATACGCGCTTGCGGCAGCACGCGACGAGGAAGCCGCCGACGTCTCGCGCGCCAGGTAGATCCGCCAGACGGTGCTCGGCCCAGCGCACGGCCGCGCCGAGGATCGGCACCTCGAGGATCTTGGCCACCGGCGTGATCACGCGGATGCCACGGGTCGCGACCCACTCGAGCTCGCGCGGCAGGTAGCCCTGGATCGCCTTCTTGTCGTCGTAGCGCGTGTAGACGTGCTCGTCGTTGGTCGCGTCGGACACCGCGGTCGGCGGCTTCACCGCCTTGACCAGCCGGCGGATCGAACGTGCGTTGTAGAACT
>JBBJLY010000271.1:0-10913 GCA_037720695.1 Kofleriaceae bacterium
GGTGGCGACGACCGTCGATGATGTTTCCGACGCGTACCGCGTGACGCCGAGGTTGAAGTGGCCGCTCGCGACGCTGCCGCCTTGCACGACCGGCTCGACCGAGAGACGCACCGCATTTCCCCACGCGCCGGGGCTCCGTGCCGTCGCGGTGAACACGTCCGTCGGCGATCCGCCCGCCGTCTGGACCGTCACGTCTGCTGCGTCCGCGCCGGGCGCGATGCGCACGATCCACGCACTCGGGCCGCCGTTCAAGAAGAACTGCGCGACCTGATAACTGGCCGGGCTCTCGGAGGTGATGCCACCGAAGAGCCGGTCGAAGTCGGCCATGCCGAAGATCTGGACCGCCTTGTCGACATCGCCGGTTGCGAACCTGTCAACAAACGCAGCGATCGACGTCGAGACCGTCGCGATCGGGCGAACCGAGCTGGGAATCTCCGTGACGTAGACGCCCGGATACGTGAGCTGCACGCGACCACCATGCTGGGAAACGTTTCCAACCACGCCCGATCCCCGTTCCCCGAAAAGCGATCGGACGTTCGCTACCTGCGTGAGCACCTAATCACGGCGCGATCGAAAGATCACTACGCGCCGCCGGTTTTCGCGGGACGAGATCTCTGCGGAAACGTTCAGTGCAACGACTCCCGACAGTGCAGCAAAGTGTTGCAGTCGGCGCGTGTGCGCGAAGAATCGGCGACTCTCTGCATGCTCACGCAGCAGGACAGCGTTTCGATCGTGCCGGTGCGTGATCGAGTCGCCCGCACCTACGGTGCGGTGGTCGAGCGAATCGGTGGCAGAGATCGAGGTGGTGCTGGTCAGCGGCGTCCGGCTGCGGTTCGCGACGAGCATCGCCACGCTGGCCGAGCGACTCGGGTGATCCGATGATCATGCCCGCGTCGGTCCGCATCTTCCTCGCCGCCGGCGCGATCGAACTCCGGAAGTCGGTCGACGAGCTCGGCGCACTCGTGACCGAGCGGGGCCACGACGTGTACAGCGGCTACCTCTACGTATTCACCAGCCAGCGCGGCAACCGGATCCTCAAGTGGGATCACGGCGGGTTCGTCCTGTACTACAAACGGCTCAGACGGCGAAACATCGTGCTGCCGGCGTACGCGGCAGCATTGCGCGCGACATCGAGATACCCACGCGCCGTGGATGTAGCGCAACAGGCGAGATCGCTGCCAGGCACCGACACGCGATGCGGACCGCCGGTCAGGGTCGCGCGGTCAGCCGGGCGACCTCGTACCGGAGCTTGTGGTTCTCGGCCTCGAGCTCCGCGATCTGGAACCGCAGCTCGTGGTTGCGGGTGATCACCTCGTTGACGCGTGCGGCATCGCGCTCGAGCACCTCGAGCCGTGCCAGCAACGCATCGCGATCGTCACGGAACACCATCCGCGGAGCGTACCCGCGTTATGATGGCGCGTGGCTTCGAAGCGACTGGCTGTCTTCGACCCGTCGGGACGGCTGTACGCGGAGCTCGTGCAACTCGCGGTCGAGGCGCGCGTCCAGCTCCAGCCGATCAAGGCAGATGAAGCGCCGACCGGATGTGCCGCGATCCTGGTCGCCCCGCTGGTCGCGGCGGACCTCGGGCCGGCGCCGGTCGACAGCCCGCCGCGCTGGATCGTCGGCGACGGCGGCAACGCGGCACGGGTCGCGGGTGCCGCGGCTCAGGCCGGCGCGCAAGGCGTGATCCTGACGCCGACGTCGGCCACGGCGCTGTCGGCGGTCGCGCACACCGATCCGATCAGCGCCGACTTCGACCTCGCGCGGGCACGTGGCCTGATCGCGACGTCGCTGATCGATCTGACCGGCGCGGCGGCCGAAACGCTCGGCACCGTGGCCGAGGGCTTCACCGCGAACGACTGCATCGTGTGGTGGCGCGACGGCGGACAGATGACTCCGACCGCGTCGCGGCCGTTTCCCGAGGACACCTACCGGACCCAGATCGCCGCCGCCGCCCGGATCGCCGCGGCGGCGCAAGGCACCGTGGTGCTGGCGGGTCCCAAGCCCCGCTCGGTGATCGCCGATGCGCTGCGCTCGGGGCCGACCGAGGTCGCCGGGCTGGTCGCGATCGTGTCGGACTCGGGCCGGCGATTCTCTTCGGCGGAGCGCACCGACCTGAAGGCGCTCGCCGCGCGCCTGACCCGCGAGCTGTCGTGGCTGACGTCGCACCGCCGGCTGGTGTCCGAGGGCGAGCGCCTGATGGCCGCGAGCCTGCACGATCCGTTGACCGGCGCGATGACACGCGGCGCGTTCGAGCAGACCGTCTCGCACGAGGTCGCCGCGTCCGCCCGGCGCAACGAGCGGCTGACGCTCGCCGTGCTCGACGTCGTCGGGTTGCGCCGCATCAACTTGCTGCACGGTCACAAGGCCGGCGACGAGGTGCTGGCCCAGGTCGCGGCGCGCATCCGTGCGTGCGTGCGTGGCAACGATCCGATCGGCAGGCTCGGTGGCGACGAGATCGCGGTGCTGCTGGTCGGCGCCAACGACGATCAGGCGGCGCTGGTCGTGCGCAAGATCATCTATCGGATCCAGCACACGTCCGTCGCTGTCGATCCCGAGACCGAGCTGACGGTCACCGTGCGTGCGATCGCGAGCGAGATCGGATTGGGCGAGCGCAGCGGCGAGGCGGCGCTCGCGCGGTGCTATGCCGGCCTACGCTCGGCGCCGATCGGCGACGTCCGCGTGATCCCGTCCGACGAGCGGACGTCCGATCCCGACGCGACCAGCGAGACCGGCTCGCTCTCGGCTGGCACGGTGGTGGGCGGGACCTACCGCGTGATCCACGAGCTGTCGCGTGGCGCGATGGGCGTCGTGTATCGCGGCGAGGACCTCGGGCTCGCGCGCCAGGTCGCGATCAAGGTGCTGCGCTCGGATCTCGCGTCGGATCGCGATCTGGTGTCGAGGTTCCGCGCCGAGGCGGCGATCCTGGCGTCGCTGCACCACCCGAACCTGGTCCAGGTGTTCGCGCTCGGCGAGCACGGCGGCGACGTGTACTTCGTGATGGAGCTGGTTGAAGGCCAGCCACTGTCGGAGGTGCTGCGCGCGACGGTCGAGCGCAAGGACTTCCTGCCGACCGCCGCGATCCAGCAGATCGTGCTCGAGATCGGCGATGCGCTCGACGCGATGCACGCGCTCGGTCTCATCCATCGCGACGTCAAGCCGGCGAACGTGCTGCTCGATCGCGAGCGAGATCGCGCCGTGCTGGTGGACGTCGGTGTCGCGGTCAAGGCCGGCGATCAACGTGACGCTGCCGGGACACCGGGGTTCGCCGCACCGGAATCGTTCCTCGAGCAGGTCGACGCACCGACCACCGATGTCTACGGGCTCGCCGCGACGACGTATTGCATGCTGACCGGCCGCCCGCCCTTCGGCTCGGGGCCGGCGCCCCAGGTGGTCCAGCGCCAGCTCCACGATCCGCTCGTGCCGCCATCGGCGCTGCGCCCCTCGCTGTCCGAGGCGGTCGACGCCGTGCTCGCGAAGGCGCTGTCGCCGACGCCGAAGAAGCGCTGGGCGTCGGCCTCGACGTTCGCGACGGCGCTCGGCCGCGCACTCGAGCGCCTGCCCGATCATCACGCGCCGACACCGGCACCGGCGCCGGTCCACGATCCGATCAAGCAGGTGGAGGCCTTGCTTGCGCCGACGTCGAGCCTCGCGGGGATCGTCGTGCCGACACCCGTCGCGCGGTCGCGCGCGGTGACCGGCAAGGTGCGGGCCGCGCACCTCCGCGTGCTGTCGCGACTTGTCCAGCACCACCTCGGCGACTCCGGCATGGCGAGGCTCGTCGCCGAGTGCCCTCAGCTCGCGACCGCGTTCTCGTCGACCCTCGCGCCGCTCGCGTGGATCGAGCTGGCCGATCTCGTGGTCGGGCTCGAGCGTGCGCGGATGCGGGTCCCGAGTCAGCTCGTGCCGCGCAAGGTTGGCCGCGGCACGATGAGCGCGACGTTCGCGCGGCTGTTCGGCGCCGAGCCGACGTCTGTCCCCGCCGAGCACATCCTGTCCGTGCTGCCGACGTTCTGGTCGCGGTTCCATGACTGGGGCGAGGTCGACGTGCTCGTGCATCCCGGCAGCGCGGACATCGCACTCCGGGGCTATTCGGGCTCGACCGACGTCTGCGCCATGATCGGCGCCGAGCTCGAGCGCATCGTCGAGCTGACCGGCGCGTCCGCCGTCGGTGCGACGCACGTCGCGTGCGTGTGTAATGGCGACGAGCTGTGCGAGTACCGGCTCAGCTGGATGACCGCCTGACCGTGTTAGAACCGCGCCATGCGCATTCCGTTCGTGGTCGGCAACTGGAAGCTCAACAAGACGATCGCGGAGGCGCTGGCCCTCGTGACGGATCTGAAGAACCAGCTCGGCGCGGTCAAGGGTGTGGCGGTCGGTGTCGCGCCGACGTTCGTCGCGCTGCAGCCGGTCGCGAAGCGACTCGAAGGCTCGGCGATCGCGACCTGCGCGCAGGACTGCTTCTGGGAATCGACCGGCGCGTGGACCGGCGAGCTGTCCGCGCCGCTGCTCGCCGATGCCGGCGCGACCTGGGCGATCGTTGGCCATAGCGAACGGCGCCAGCACTTCGGCGACACCAGCGAGCTGGTCGGCAAGAAGGCGCGTGCCGCGCTCGCCGGCGGCCTCGGGGCGATCGTCTGCGTCGGCGAGACCCTGGACGAACGCGATGGCAACCGTACGCTGGCGGTCGTCGACGAGCAGCTCGCGGGCGGCCTGGGCGGGATCGACGCGGCGACCGCGGCGCGCGTCGTGATCGCGTACGAGCCGGTGTGGGCGATCGGCACCGGCCGCACCGCGACGCCCGCGCAGGCGCAGGAGGTCCACGCGCACATCCGCAAGCAGCTCGTGGAGCGCTGGGGCCAGCCCACCGGCGACGCGATCCGCATCCAGTACGGCGGCTCGGTCAAGCCCAGCAATGCCCAGTCGCTGATGGCCGAGCGTGACATCGACGGCGCGCTCGTCGGTGGGGCCTCCCTCGAAGCCGCTGATTTCATTGCGATCGTCAAGGCAGCACGCGCCACCTAGCGCTTGCGCCGAAACGCCCGCTGGGCTAGAAGCTAGCTTCGCATGTCGACGCTGATCACGGTCCTGCACGTCATCGTGTGCCTGTTTCTTGTGCTCACGGTGCTCCTCCAATCGGGCAAGGGCGGAGGAATGGGTGCGGCGTTCGGTGGCGGCGGCAATGCGGCGACCGTGTTTGGTGGATCGGGAGCCTCGGGCTTCCTCAAGCGCCTGACCGCGATCGCCGGCACCGTCTTCATGGTGACATCGATGGTGCTCGCGTTCATCGCCAGCCGGAACTCGGCCGACTCGCTCGAGAGCTACGGCGAATCTCAGAAGGAGATCGCCGCGCAGAAGAAGAAGGCAAAGGACGCCGCGATGGGTAGCGGGTCGGGCTCTGCCTCGACCTCGGGCTCGGCTGGTTCTGCCGTCGGCTCGAACGCTTCGCCGATGCCGATGCCCGGCTCCAACATGATCGAGCTCGGCTCCGCCGGCTCCGCGTCAACTTCGATCGAGACGCCGGACATCGGTAGCAATGTCGTGCCGGCGCCCGGTAGCGCCACGGTCGAGACGCCGGCCAAGCCCGCCGCTGGAAGCGCCGTGAAACCTGCGATCAAGCCGGCGAAGCCCGCCGCGAAGCCGGCTGCCATCCCGGCCGAGAAGCCGGCGCCAACCGCAAAGCCGACCCCGGCACCGACCGACAAGCCGGCCCCCGCACGCCCGACGACCGAGTCGCCGCCGACCACCGGCAGCAACGCGCCGACGCCGCAGTAGCGCCCCGTCTGCTAGGGTCGCGGCATGCGATTCGGCAAGTATCACGGGCTCGGGAACGACTTCCTCGTCGTCGATCTGCGATCCGATGACGGACCTGAAGCCGCCCTGGTGCAGGAGCCGGCGCGAGCGATCGCGCTCTGCGATCGTCAGTTTGGTGTCGGCGGCGATGGCGTGCTCGCGATCCTGCCTTCGGCGATCGCCGACGTGCGAATGGTTGTCCTCAACAGCGACGGCAGCGTGGCCGAGATGTGCGGCAACGGCATCCGATGCGTCGCGAAGTACCTGTTCGATCGTGACCCGTCGTCGTTGTACGGAGTCTCGGGTCCTCGGCCAGACGGCCTCGGACCGCTTGGGTCATCCAAGACGTCGCCGCGCGAGATCCGGATCGAGACCGGCGCCGGCATCCTGACCTGCGCGGTCGACGGGGAACCCGGGCGCGCGGAGTCGATCAGCGTCCGCATGGGCGCGCCGCGCCTGCTGCGCGGTGAGGTCCCGATGACCGGACCCGCGGGCGAGCGTTGCATCGAGCAGCCGCTCGAGGGCGCGGGCGCGTTCACCTGCGTGTCGACCGGCAACCCGCACGCGGTCACGTTCGTCGACTCGCGCGAGGTCGCCTACGACAGGGCGCGCACGCTTGGCCCCACGCTCGAGCATCACGCGTGGTTTCCCCGCCGCACCAACGTCGAGTTCGCGCACGTCAAGTCGCGCGGCGAGCTCGACCTCGTCGTGTGGGAGCGCGGCTGCGGGCTGACGCTCGCCTGCGGGACCGGCGCGTGCGCGACCACGGTCGCGGCGGTGCTGACGGGACGCGCCGACATCGGGACGCCAGTGCGCGTGAACCTGCCCGGCGGCACGCTCGAGATCACCGTGCTGCCCGAGTTCGCGGACGTGATCATGAAGGGGCCCGCCCTCCACGTGTTCGACGCCGAGATCGATATCGCCGCGCTCGCCGCGCGACCGACGCGTCAGTAGTACGTGCGGCGCGGCGGCGGCGGCGGTGCACGACGCGGTGCCGGCTGCTGTGAGTACGGACGCTGATCCGCGCCCTCCGGCGCCGGGCCGCGATACGGATCCTGCTGCCGCTGCGGATCGCGATAAGGATCGTCCTGGCCGCCACCGTACTGCTCGCCGCCATATGGCGTCGGGTCGCTGCCTTCGGTCGCGCTCGAACGGCGGCCGTTCCAGTCGCCGACGCGGTCGCGGCGATCGGTCCACCACCGGCCGTCGTACTGGCGACCCTGCTGGTCGAACACGAGATAGCCCTCGCCGGTCAGCGGCGGATTGTTGGGCTCCTGCCAGCGAAACTGCAGAACGTTGCCGCGCAGGTTGCCGGAGAAGTACCCGACCACTTCCTGACCGGCGCGCTGATAGACCCAGACGCCCTGGACCGCGCCACGCTGGAGCCCGCCGTTGACGTCGTCCGCCTCGATCTTCACGGCGCCGAAGTTGGACCGCCACAGCCCGAGCGCCCGGCCGGGCTCCATGTCCTGTGGTGGCGGTGCGCTGGTCTGTCCCTGCGGTGCGATCATCGAACCGTTCTGGTTCTGGTTGGACGACGCCGATCCAATCGCAGCGATACACGCAGCTGTGACCACGGCGACTCGAGCGAGATTTCCGAGGGAGCGTGCGTTCATCGTGACCGCGAGTATACCGCCGGGCCTCGGCGCCGCATGGCCAACTTGCGAGCCCCGTGTTGTCGTTTCCTGGCAACCTGATAGTGTCGGACACGCATTCCGTGCGGTGTTCCACAGAAAGTGGCACCCTCGGTCACGAGGGCCCATAGCTCAGCGGTCAGAGCGGCCGGCTCATAACCGGTGGGTCCCTGGTTCAAACCCAGGTGGGCCCACCACGCCGGTCGATGACAACTAAGTGATACAAAGGCCCCGCAGTGACAAACGTCCGCGAACAGCTCGTCTTTCTCCTCCAGCTCCAGCAATCCGACGTCAAGGTCCGCGAGCTCGACGCCGCGGTGATCCAGCTCCCCGCGAAGCTCGATCCGCTCCGGCGTGATCTCTTGAAGCTCCAGGGCATGCTCGACGGCGAGCGGGCCAAGCTCACCGAGACCGATGCCTGGCGCAAGACGCAACAGGATCAGATCGACTCGGAGCGCACCTCGTTCAAGATGGCGCAGCAGAAGCTGCAGGCATCGAAGAACAGCAAGGAGTTCAACGCCGCCAGCCGCGAGGTCGAGAACAAGAAGAAGTCGATCAGCGATCGCGAAGGCGAGCTCAAGAAGGTGAGCGAGGCGTCGTCGACCGGGGCGACCCAGCTCGCGTCGCGCGACAAGGATGTCGACGGCCTGCGCAACGAGCTGACGTCGAGCGAGGCCGCGATGGCCGACCAGCTGAACGCGCTGATCGCCCAGCATGCCGAGGCCAAGACGGTCCGCGATGCGGCGCGTGGCCAGGTCGAGAAGCAGTGGCTCAAGATCTACGACACGCTCGCGGCCAAGCGCGGCTACGCGGTCGCTCCGGTGATCAAGGGCGTGTGCCAGGGCTGCCACATGGCGCTCCCGCCGCAGCTCAACAACATCCTCGCGCGGATGGAGAGCATCGAGACCTGCCCGCGTTGCGGTCGCCTGGTCTATCGCAAGGAGCTGCTCGATCCCAAGCCGGAGACGCCGCCCGAGGCCGCTGCCGCGACGACGGAAGAGCCCAAGTCCGAGTCGTGAGCCGGCGCACGAGCGTCGACCGGTTCGCTGGCTTCGCGCCGGTCGCGCTGCGGCTGTTCCTCGGCGTGTTCCTGATCTACATGGCGCAGGACAACGTGTTCTCCGCCGCGCGAATGACCGAGTTCGAGCATTTCCTCGACTCCTTCGGCTTCGCGATGCCCGTGGTCTCCGCCCGGGTCTCGGTCTACGCGCAGTTCGCGTGCGGCATCCTGATCCTCGCGGGCGCATTCACCCGATGGGCAGCGCTGGTGATGGTCGTGAACTTCATCGTCGCGATCGTCGGCGTCCACAGCTACCTGCCGTTCAAGACGTTCCTCGAGCCGTGCGCGATGCTTGCGGCGTCGCTCGCGCTGGTGCTCGGTGGGCCCGGCCGGCTGTCGGTCGATGCCGCGCTCGCGCGGCGCGCGAGCGGTGGCAAGGGCAGCGTCGTCGTCACGTCGGCGTGAGGACAGCCTCGAGACCGAAGTGGTCCGACACGAAGGTACCTTCGTCATCGAGCGGTTGCGCGCCGACCAGCTCGATCGCGGTCGCACGCCAGCGCCCGCTTACGAACACGCGATCGATCCGCTTCTGGGACAGCGTGGGCTTCAGCATGTAGCGCATGGAGTTGGCGACGCTGTCGGCGGTGAATCCCGCGTCCGTCGGATGCAGCGCCGGCCACGCATCGACGAACCGTGGATCGATCGCCGCCGTCTCGAGCGCGTCGTCCGGCTTGAAGTTCATGTCACCGACGAGCGCGGTGTCGGGGCCAAGGTCCGCGAGGAACGGCTGGATCCGCTGGAGCTGGGTCGCGCGTGCCTCGGCATGCTCCTTCATGCTCTCGAGGTGCACGGTGGCGACGACCAGCCCGCACGCGAGCTCGAAGCCGAGCACGCGCCGCCCCATCGCACTCGGGAGCTCTAGGCTGGTGACGCAGCGCACCGGGACGCGCGCGAGCATCACGACGTCGTAGCGCTGCCACAGCTCGACGTCAGACAGCTGGTACCGCGAACGCACCCACGGCTCGGCGGTCAGCTCTTCGAGTAGCGCGGGCGTCACCTCCTGCAGCGCGATCACGTCGGGCCGCCGGCGATCGAGCTCGCGCTGGATCGCCTCGCGGCGCTCCTCGGCCATGTGATCGCCGAACCACCCGTTCCAGGTCAGGACGCGGCCGGCCGCGGGCTCGGTCGCCGGCGCGCCCGCCACCGGTTGCCACTGGCCACGCACGAACTGATACAGCCGGGTCCGATCGTCCATGCTTCCATCCATCCGCGCTCGCAGTGCTTGCTGGCGCCGGCCTCGTGGCGTTCGCACACACCGGTTCGAGCGCGGCATGGCTCGTTATCTCACGTCCTGGTCTGGCTTCGGTTCGAGCTTCGAGAGCCAGGTCTCGACATCGGTCACGGACCAGGCCATCGCGTCCTGGCCACCCTCGACGGTGAACGAGACGTGGAGCAGGGACCGCCCGACCGTCTTGCCGAGGTGGGTGCGAACCGTCTTGACCTGTGTGATCCGGTCGAGCGGGATCCGCACGTCACGCGCGGGGATGAGCTGGAAGAAGTGAAGCTCGCGCGCGGTCAACACGAGCGCGCCATTGCCGCGTGCCTGGATGGCGCCCTTGGATTCGAGGCCGAAGTTGCTTGCCCTGAGATCCTCGAACACGATCTCGTCGGGCTTGTAGACCTGTGCGACCCGCGCGCGGAGCTTCGGGCCGATCACCCGATGCGTCACCAGCGGGACCACCACGAGCATGACCACGAGGGCCACGACGACACCGGCAATGATCAACCCCATCCTGGTCGCCTTCTTCAGCTGTGCCGGCCCGGTCGTTGGTGTTCACGGCGGCGCATGTCGGGTGCCTAATAGATGTCCCGTAAAGGGATTCGATCCACAACTCTCTCCGACCACGGATGCAGGACGCGGCACCGGTGGCGTTGTCGGCTGGCTGGACTGCCACGGGGTCCCGACCCACGCCCGTCCTGCCATCGGACGGCGGGCAACAAGCGCCTCAGTGGTCGGGGCCCGGCACGTGGTGGGTCGAGATCAAGCCATGCTTGGTCCATCCGAACTGCAGCAGCCAGGTTCGTGGCCGCCAGGTGACCAACCCGAGGTAGGTCCGCGGTGGTCGATACAGCGTCGGGTGGCCTTCGCGCTCGCGCCAGCCCCAGAACGACACGGCTGACGAGAACGGGTCCACGGCCCAGGTCCGGGCAACCGAAGTCCGATCCTCGCGGTGGCGCCGCCAGTTGAGGAGGACGTACGCGAGCGCGTTGCGGACCGCGCGCGGCGTGGTGAGCGTGCGCGCGTGATAGCGGTCTGGAAACACCCGGCCCGATCGGCGTTGCCCGGTGCGCTCGCTGACCGCCGCGTTGATGTGCCGGGCGGCCGAGATCTGGAACCCACGCATCCCGTTGGAGATCGCGCGCCGATGCTCGCCCTCGACCAGCAGGTGCACGTGGTTGCCCTGGACGCTCGCGTGGACGATGCG
>JBBJLY010000272.1:0-10866 GCA_037720695.1 Kofleriaceae bacterium
CGAGGAACGTCTTGCCCGAACCGGTCGGGCCGACGCACAGGACGTTGGATTTGCGCGGCAGCTCGGCACGGTCGACGCCGTCGACGTAGATCCGCTTGACCCGGCGGACGTGGCGGTAGGCCATGAGACACAGCGCGCGTCGCGCCGGATCCTGACCGCGATAGCCGTGCTCCTGAAGCGCACCGAACATCGCCTGCGGCGAGGGACACGGCAGCTCGCGCACGAACTTGATGAAGTGCTCGAGTCCCTGCTTTCGGACCTTGCGATTGGGCTCCATCCGACGAGAGATCGTAGCCCACGGGAGAACGTTTGACCATTCGTCGTGTTCGGTGGCCTACTCGACGCTGGTGACCACACCGAGCCTGGTGCGACCGTTCCTCGATGCCGCTCCGGCGGCCGTGCGACCGGTGCTCGAAGCGATTCCCGATCTCGATCGAAGGTTGTGGTCGATTGTCGCCGAGGGCCGCGCGGCCTGGCCCAACCTCCCGATCGACGCGCTCGATGTCGTCGGATTCGTGGGGCGGCAAGTGACACCGGATCTTGCGGAGGCCGCGCTCGAGGGCTTGCGGCCGGCGGACCTCTACCTCGCATGTGGTTGTGCGAAGGGCATGAACGCGGCGATCAACGCGTTCGATCGCGACTACATGAAGGAGGTCGACATCGCGCTCGCGCGGATGCGGATCGGCCCGCCCCGGCTGGCGGACATCAAGCAGCTGGTCCGCCAGCGGCTGTTCGTCGGTGGCGGGACTGCGGGCGCGCCGACGTCGCCCGGCAAGATCTCCGAGTATGGCGGGCGCGGCGATCTGCGACGGTGGGTGCGCTCGGTCGCGGTGCGGACGTGCCTGAACGATCTGCGCAAGGGCAAGCGCGAGATCCTGGTCGACGACGACCAGCTGATCGCGCAGCACGCGATCGCGGCCGACGATCCCGAGGTCGAGTACATGAAGCGGACGTACTCGACGCAGTTCAAGGCCGCGTTCAGCGAGGCGCTCAAGCAACTCGGCCCGCGCGAACAGACGCTGCTGCGGTACCACCATGTCGATGGGCTCAACATCGACGAGATCGGCGCGATCTACCGCGTCCACCGGGTCACCGCGTATCGCTGGCTCGAGAAGGCCAAGGAGCTGCTCGTGCGCTCCACGCTCGAGACCTTGCGCGCCCGGCTCAAGCTGCCGCCCGACGAGCTCGACAGCGTGCTGCGCATGATCCGCAGCCAGATCCACCTGTCGCTCGTGCGCCATCTCGGCGGCCCGAGCGACAGCGTCGTCGACGATGAGATCGAGCTCAGCCCCGACGAGCTGGAAGAGGTCGAGGGTTTATGAAGCGCCGGCTCGGCATCGCGGAGCTCGCGATCGCCGCGATCGTGATCGCGGTGGTGGCGATGCTGATCGTCCCGCTGCCGCGGTTCCTGCTCGACCTGCTGCTGGTGCTGAACATCGGGATGTCGGTGGCGCTGCTGATGGCCGCCGTGTTCTCTCCGCGACCGCTGTCGTTCTCGTCGTTCCCGACCCTGCTCGTGATCACGACGCTGTTCCGCGTCGGGCTCGAGGTCTCGGCGACTCGCCTCATCCTCGCCGACGCGGACGCCGGCGAGGTCGTCAAGGCGTTCGGCACCTCGGTGGTCGCAGGCAGCCTGGTCGTCGGGCTGGTCGTGTTTGCGGTGATCACGATCATCCAGCTCGTCGTGGTCGCCCGCGGTGCCGAGCGAGTCGCCGAGGTCGCCGCCCGGTTCGCACTCGACGCGATGCCCGGCAAGCAGATGGCGATCGATGCCGAGCTCCGCAACGGATCGATCGATGCCGAGACCGCACGGCGCCGCCGCAGCGATCTCGAGCGCGAATCGCAGCTCTACGGCGCGATGGATGGCGCGATGCGATTCGTCAAGGGCGACGCGGTCGCGGCGATCGTGATCGTCATCATCAACCTGATCGGCGGGCTCGTGATCGGGGTCGGCTCGCGTGGCATGGCCGCAGGCGAGGCGATGCAGACCTATTCGCTGCTCTCGATCGGCGAGGGCCTGGTGGCGCAGATCCCGTCGCTGCTGGTCGCCGTCGCCTCGGGGCTCCTGGTCACGCGCGTCGCGAGCACCGGCGACCGGCCGCTGGGCGAAGACCTCGGTGAGCAGCTCGCCGGCAGCCCGCGCGTCCTCGGGGCCGCCGCGATCCTGCTGGTCGCGCTCGGCCTGGTGCCCGGCCTGCCGCTGACGCCGTTCCTGTTGCTCGGCGCGCTCGCGGCTGGCGGTGCGGTGCTCGCTGCAACGCGATCGCCACGCGCAGCGGTCGAGCTCGACGAGACCGGCGCGTCGGCGGTCCGCGGTCCCCGGCTCGCGCTGGCGTTGTCTCCCGCGCTCCATGCCCGGCTCGCGACCAAGCCCGAGGCGCTGCGCGCGGCGCTCGGTCAGGTCCGTGCCGCACGCACCGCGACGACCGGGATCCCGGTGCCTCCGATGGCGATCGTGATCGACCCCGCGCTCGCCGAGCACGAGGCCGCGGTGTCGCTCGATGGCACCGCGATCGCGTGGCTGGTCGCCGCCGATCTCGACGAGCTCGCCGGCCGGCTCGGTCCCGCGCGGACGCCGATCCTGCCCGAGCTACTCGGGGTCGACCGGGTCGCGGCCCTCGTCGAGACCGCCGGGCTGCAGGCTCCCGTGCTGGTGCGCGAGGTCGTGCCGCGCATCGTCTCGTTGCCGGTGCTGGCCGAGACGCTCCGCGCGCTGGTCCGCGAGGAGCTTCCGATCGACGATCTGCCGGCGATCCTCGAGGCGATCGCGCTGGCACCCGCACCGGCCGGCGGGTTCACCGCGCGCGACGTGCCGGCCCTGGTCGAGCAGCTGCGTGGCCAGCTCCGCCGCAAGATCTCGGCGCGCTGGGCGCCACGTGGCGAGCTCGCGGTCTACACGGTCGATTCGATGATCGAGGACGCCGTGCGCACCGCGGTCGATCGCCGCGATGGCGTGATGGTGCTCGCCCTCGAGCCCGAGATCGCGCAGGACATCGTCACCGCGGTGAAGGCGAAGCTCGGCATGAAGCCGGCCGTGATCCTGACCTCGGGAGACATTCGCCGTCACCTGCGCAGTCTGCTCGAGCCCGAGCTACCCGACGTCGCGGTCCTCGCCGCGCACGAGCTGCTGCCCGGCACGTCCGTCAAGACCGCCGGTCGTATCGAAGTCGCGTGAAGGCGGTCGTCGTCGCGTTCGCGCTCGCCGGCACCGCGCACGCAGATCGCCCCGTGCACGGCAGCGCCGGCATCGGCGGCGCCTTCGTGGCGATCGGTAGCCGCGGCGATCGGCTGCGCGGCGAGGCGATGCTCGAGCTCAAGCCGCGCAGCCGGTTCGGCGGCCTCCTCGCGTGGCGCACGTTCGACCAGACGCACGACGGGATCGTGATGGCCGGCGTGATCTTCGAGGCCGCCGCGGCGCGCCCGCGGCTCGTGATCGATCTGCACGGCGAGCTCGGCTTCGATCTCGACACCCGCGACCCGGCCGTCGGTGGCGGGATCCGGACCACGCTGGGGGTGATCGGACCGCTCGGCGTCGCGCTCGACGCTGGGCTATACGCGATGCTCGACGATCTCGAGACCAGCCGGCTGCAGCTCGCGACGAGCGCGCTCGTCGTCGCACGCTGGTGACGACCACCGCAGCCGCGTGGCGCTGGCTCAGCTGGATCGTCGAGCCATGCGGCGCGGTGTGAACCGCGGCGACCGGTGGTGCGGCGACCGGCAACGCGCCAGCTCGCGACGCCAACACCTGCGATCGAAAGCATGGCCAGCGGGACAGTCACCGTCGGATGCGTGTGCTCGGTTACCCGTGTGTTCTTCAATGTTTCGGTAAGAATGAAGATTTCCAGCGCAAAGTCGATTTGGACGAGAAATCTGTTGAGCGAATCAGAGCCGAATGTTTCAACGGTATTCGTGGCAATCGACTCTCGCGTGGTTGCGAGTCGTGAATTGGCCGCGTTCGTGTGTGAGGAGGCAGTACAGATGGCGCAGCTCGGCACTGTGAAGTGGTTCAACGATGCCAAGGGCTACGGCTTCATCAGCCGGTCCGATGATGGCAAGGACGTCTTCGTGCATTACTCGTCGATCTCGGGCGAAGGGTTCCGGACCCTCAACCAGGGCCAGACGGTCGAGTACGAGGAACAGCAGGGCCCCAAGGGTCTATTCGCGGCAAGGGTCCTCAAGGTCATGAGCTGACGCCTACGCCCCAGGACGCGCCTCAACGCGCGAGCTGGGTCGCGCGGAAGTCGCCTGATTTGGTCTTGGACAGTACGACCGCGAAGGATTCCTTCGCCGTCCGGATCTGCAGCACGAGGTTGCCTTCGGGCAGCTCCTGGCCGCCGTTCGTGTACTCGCTGGGCGTCAGCAGCTTCCAGTCCTTCATCGGACCGGATTCGACGATCAGGCCGCCGTACATCTCCTTGAGCTCGGCCGTGGTGTTGGCGGCGACCTTGCCGCCCGCATAGAACGGGACGGTCGAGTACTTCACGAGCTTGTCGATCTGCGCGGTCGCGAAGGCCGAGACCCACAGGTTCGCGGCGAACACCGCCTGCTTGTCGGTGACCGACGTCTTCGGGGAGACGCGCTCCTTGCTCTTGCCGTCGTCCGGGGTCACCGGCTTGTCACCAAGCGGTGGTCGCTTCTTGCCGGGCACCTTGCCGGTGTTGCGCACCATCTCGCCATCGTCGAGCACGCCGCCACTGGAGTCGGACGGCACCTCCGTGAGGATGTACGGCTCGACGTTGAACGTGCCGCACTGGCGCCAGTTGCGATAGAAGCCCCAGCGCAGGTAGATGCGGCCGTCGACCGACCGAATTGCCTCGGGCGGCGGGTCGAACGGTCCCGACGAGATCACGGTGTCGACCGCCGCGACGTCGAACTCGGTCTTGCCCGAGGTCTTCGCGATCGTGACCTTGTGAAGCGTGCCGTCGGGGTTGACCGACAGCTCGAGGTTGACCCACAGGTCGGGATTGTTGAGCGGGTAGTCCGCCGCCTTGTCGTCGAGATCCTCGAGGAAGCCGAAGCCCCACAGCTCGTGGATGCGGCGGTGCATGCGCGCAACGTAGACGGCGAACGGGTGCGCCCGCGTCTTGAGCGCGGTCTGGTTGCCAGGGCGAATGTCGGGGACGAAGTTCTCGAGCGAGCTCTGGACCGCGGCGAGCTTCTTCTCCCACCGACCCTTCTTGCTCGACATCTTGCGCGCTGCGACCTGGCGCTCCTCGTCGACCTTCTCCTTGCCCATGATCCGCTCGTAGTCGTTGAACGAGATCGGCGTGTTCAGGCCGGGCAGGCCCTTCTTGCCCGCCTTCTTGCCGTCCTTGTTCTGGTCGACCAGACGACCGCGGCCGCCGATGTCGCGCATCGAGAGCAGCCCCGGATCCTTTTCACCCTTGCCGTCCGCGCCGTTGTCGCCGCCATCTCCCTTGATCTCGCCGGACGCCGTCTGCTCCTGGCCCGAATGGTCGGTGGGCTTCAGACGCTCGTCGGTCGTCTTGTCGGTCTCTTCCATCTGGCGGATCTTGTCGTCCGGTCCGCCGACTTCCTTGCTGGTCTTGTCGTCGTTCTCGCGCGTCGCGACCGTCTTGCCATCGAGCTCCTTCTCGAGGTTGGTCTCCTTCGCGCGCGTCTCTTCCTTGACGTCGCGATTCTTGTCGCTGAGCGCCTTCGCGTCATCGGGAGCCTTGTCGACGATGTTCTCGTCCTTGACCTCGACCATCACCATGTCAGGCGGCGGCTGCTTCGGCGGCTCCTGCTTGTGCTGGGGTGGGGGCGGCGGGGGTGGCGGCGGCGGCGGCTGGAGCTGCGGGATCGGTGGCGGCGGCGGCTGGTTGGGCGGCTGGATCGCGACCGTGGTCTCCTCGAGCTTCTCGGGATCGATCGGCGTCGGCGGCGGCTTCGGCACCGACGCGTCGGACTCCTGCGCCGGCGTCGGCACGTTGAGCGCGACCTCGGCCTCCTTGGGGATCGTGCCGAACTCCACCGCAACGTCCGTGCTGGCCGTGATCGTCACGCCGCACTCGGTGACATCGCCCGCCGCGGCAGCGAGCACCGCGTCGCCATCGAGGCAGCTCGCGAGCGGATCGCCGAGGTACGGCTGCAGCGCGCGTGGCGTCCGCATCGGGTACTGGTAGTAGCCACCGAACGTGCCGGTCTCGCTGACCACGGCCTTGAGCGTGACGCGCGTGTTGGGCGGCAGCTCGATCGAGCAGCTCGGCTTGTCGCAGCGCAGCAGCGGGGCCGAGTCGCCGACGCGGGTCACGAGGACGTGGCCGTTCTCGCCGAGGTCCCCGAGCATGGTCCCGTCGTCGATCAGCCGGATCGTCAGGCTGGGCAGCGGGATCGGGCGGGTGACGACGTAGATGACGCCCACCGCAGCCTGCACGGCGAGGGAAATGCCAACCGCCGGGGGCAGCAGCCAGCGGCTGCGGTATGCACGAATTTTACGGGCCACCGGCGTTGATCAGTCTGACACACGAACCTCTGAATGCGTTGGCTCGAATAGCCTGACATATCCAGACGTAACGCTGTGCCGACGCGCCCGCTGCGACCCTCCTGCTGGGTCCAGACGGCGATCCAGCCGGGCGTCCGGAAAATCGTCAACGTATCCGCAGCCCTCAGCAGCGAGATCAGAGCTTGCGTCAGAGCTTGCGGTAGATGCCGACGACGATCCCGATGATGTCGACCGACTTGAAGTCCGCACGCCGCACGATGATGGGCGTCATGTTCGAGTTGGCAGGCTGGAACCGGATGCGATCCCCTTCCGGGTAGTACCGCTTCACGGTGGCCTCGCCCTCGATCATGGCGACCACGATGTCGCCCGGGTTGGCCGACGGCGTCTTCTTCACGAACACGTAGTCGCCATCGAAGATTCCGTCCTCGATCATCGACTCGCCGACGATGCGAAGCCCGAACACCTCGCGGTGGCCACCGATCAGCACGCGATCGACCCGCACCGTGTCGGTCGCATGCTCGACCGCGAGGATCGGGTGACCGGCGGCGACCCGGCCCAGGATCGGGATCTCGGCCATGTCGTCGTCGTGTGCCGACACGATCTGCACGTTGCCCGTGCCCGACGGCGCGCGCCGCAGCGGCACCACCTCGCCGCTGCCATCGGGCAGGACGGGACGCATCGCGCGAGACTTCAGGTCCTCGCGACGCAGGTGGCCCTTCTTCTCGAGGGCCTTCAGGTGGTCGTTCACCCCGTTGGTCGACCGGATGTTGAAGTGCTCCCCGATCTCGCGAAGCGTTGGCGGAAAGCCACGCTCGACGATCGAGGATGAAATGAAATCGAGGATTTCCCGTTGCCGCAGGGTCAGCGCGTCCGCCATGGCCACTCCCGTCGTGGGGTCGGAGAGATTGAGTACTGAACGGAAACACCGTACTGAACGCATCATCACCATGTCAATTTTTCTCCAAACAATTTCGCGAGAATCGCTGATCAGTCGCGACCGATCTCCACGCTAGGCTGCGCCCATGGGCTGGGTGTCCTTGGTCGTGATCGGCGTCGCGGGCGTCGCCTCGATGCGGGCCGCGCTCCTGCGCGGCGACGTCGATGAGGCCGCGCGCCAGGGAGCGCTCGCGGGTCCCGCCGTGATCGACCAGGCGATGATGGCCAGCGATCGCGCCAGCCGGCTCGCCGCGATCGCGGCCGCCCCGATCAGCAGCGGTCGGATCGAGTTGCTCGAGCCACTCGCGCGAGCGGCGAACGATCCGGATCGCCGGGTCGCGATCCCTGCCGCGCAGGCGGCCCGGGTGATCGCGACCGAGCTCGCGCAGCACGACCTGCCGGACGATCTCGCGCCGGCGGACCTCCTGCAGTATCGCGACGCGTGGGCCGCACTCGCGCTCGATCGCGAGCGCTGGATCTCGCTGCGCGTGTACGCGCTCGACACCGCGGCCGCCCTCGACCGGCTCGCGACCTCTGGCATCGGGATCGCGCTGCCGTCTGCGCTCACCGATCCAGATCCGAGCTTTCGGCGCGCGGTGATCGATGCGGTGCCGATGCCGGTGCCGGCGGCGATGCGCCCCGCCCTCGCGAGCACGTTGACCCAAGACGTCGAGCCACAGGTGGCGCTCGCGGCAGCCGCGGTGCTGTGCGCCGACCTCGCGGCCGATCCGGCGAAGCCTATCCTCGCTGCGCTCGGCACTGGGGGGCTGGCGCGGCTGCGCTCGCTGGTCACGATCGTCGACGCGCCGCGCACGACGATGCGGAATGCGGCGCGCTGTCTCGCGGCAGATCGAACGCCGGTGAGCACCGCGGCGCTCCGCAAGATCCGCGTGCGCTGAGCTACGGCGATCTACGGCGTGACGCCGAGCGCGCGCGCGAGCTGCTCGTAGATCTCGCGCCGGAACTGCATCACCTCGCCGGCCTCGGACAGCTGCGCGAGCGTCAGATCCTCGCCCGCCGGCACGAACAGGCGATCCCAGCCGAGCAGGTGCGGCCCCGCCGGCTTGTCGGCGATCCGGCCCTCGCACACGACGGTGAACAGCTCGATCTCGGCGCCGGCCGCGCGCCGCAACGCGACCGCGAGGTGCTGGCGGGTCGGGGTCTCGCGCCACCACTTGCAGAACCGGTTCTCGTTCTCGGAGTCGAGCTCGAGCCGCAGGCTCTTGCCATCCATCGTCATCAGATCGACCGCCTCGGCGAAGCAACCGGCGACCACCGGATGCGCGAGCACCTTGTCTCGCGCGCGCTGGCCGGGCTCGGGCGCACTGGTCGAGAAGCCGGTCTGCAACGACTCCACGGTGATCGCGATTCCCGGCGCGATCTGCGCGAGCTCCGCGGCGCGGAACTTGTTTCCGTCGATGAAGATCAGCTCGTGCACCGCGACGGACGCTACCGAACCGCAACGGAACGAGCAACCCGCGCAGCCTATTCCACGTAAACTTCGCGCGATGTGGTGCGTTGGAACCGGGATGACGAGCTTCCGAGTGTTCGCGTGCGTCGTCGCCTCCGGAGGCGGCTGCGGCGGAGCGGCCCAGCCGACCACCGTGACCGCGCCGGTGACCAGCGTCGCGACCAGCCAGCCGCAGCCTCCGACCGCGCGCCCGGCCCCGGCGCCCAGCGGCACGCTCGCGATCGGTCGCGGCGACTTCGGCACCGCCCATCCAACGATCGTCCGCCGCAGCGATCCAGGTGAGCGCTGGATGTCGCTGTGTCAGGCCCGTGCCGATACGGACGGCGACGGCGCGATCGCCGTCCACACCGGCCATCACGGCGAGATGTTCGGGGACACGATGGCGCAGTACCTCGTGCTCGGCGGTGGCGAGGGCACGCCGATCGACTCGCTGGTCAGCGTCTCGGCCGACTCGCGATGGCTCGCGATCGTGCGCGGCGAGAACCTCGAGCTGGTCGACACCACGACCGGCGCACTGTTCGCGCTCGCCGATGCCGATCTCGAGTCCGACCACCGCCCCGGCGCACCGCACCGCGCGGCGATGTTCGCGGGTAACCGCCTGCTGTTCATCCGCCATCGCGCGCAGACCGATGCGCTCGTCATCCACGACCCGGCCACCCACCAGGAGCGCGAGATCGAGATCACGGACCGGCTGTGGCGGATCGCGTCGGCCGATGGGCTCGCGCACATCTTCACGGTCGCGCAGGGCGGCGGGTTCCCGCAGCTGAGGACGTCGCTCGCCGCCGGCGAATGCCTCGGTCCCCCGATGTCGTACTCGACCGGTGGCCAGCAGGGCGCGACGCCGACCGAGCGCTGGATCGATCTCGACCAGGGCACGGAGGTCGCCGTCGATGGGCTGGTCGCGTCGATCGGCACGACGCGCGTTCGCACGCCAGCATCGGGCGCGCTGGATCTCGACTCCGACGAGATCGCGCCTCCGGCGTGCAAGGCGCAGGTGCTCGCGCTGGTGCCGTCACCGCCGCGCGTGATCGCGATCTGCGGCGTCAAGAAGCAGGCGAAGGTGCTGCTGCTCGGCAAGGGCCTGCGCGTCGAGCTGGCCGCGATCGATCGCGACAAGGATCACTACGGCGACCACACCGACGCGCTCGGGCCCGCGACCGGCGTCGTGTGCGACGCGGGCCTGCACTGCGTCACGACCGCGACCAGCCAGCGGATCGATCTCAAGGGCGGCGTCGCGCAGCACGCGTACGGCAACAAGCTGTACGTGGTCCACGCGACGACCTCGAAGCGCACGTTCGAGATCCTCGACGTCGTGACCGGCACGCGCACGCCGATCAAGAGCGACGACAAGAAGCTCGCCACCGGCAAGTTCATCATCGACTACAGCGATCAGCTGATCGATCTCGAGCAGGGCACGATCCTCGGCAAGGTCACCGATCCGATGCGGCTGTCGACCGCCGGCCGCGTGCTGAAGCTCGCCGGCAAGGACGTCGGGCCCGTCCGCTGGACCGGCCCCTGAGCCCAACCAATCGGTTCTCCGAGGCGGCGACCGCGATCCTCGATGCGTGAGGAAGGTCGCACGGTGTAGGCTGTGCGGCCAGAAGCGATGGTCACGTCCCGTAACTTCGATGCCGAGCTGCGAGACCTCCGGCGCATGTTCGCGCAGGCGCCCGGCTTCATGTGCTTCCTGCGCGGCCGCGAGCACGTGTTCGAGATCGTCAACGCCGCGTATTTGCAGCTCGTCGGTCACCGGGATGTCATCGGGGTCACCGTGCGAGACGCGTTGCCCGAGGTCGTCGAGCAAGGCTTCATCGAACTGTTGAACGGCGTGTTCGATTCGGGTGAGCCGTTCATCGGTCACACGCTGGTGCTCCAGCTCCAGCGCACGCCCGGTGGCGCGCTCGAAGACGGTTACGTCGACTTCATCTATCAGCCGATCCGCGGCGATGACGGAGCCGTCGTCGGCATCTTCGTGCTGGGGCAAGAGGTCACCGCCCAGCACCAGGCGAAGACC
>JBBJLY010000079.1:0-30571 GCA_037720695.1 Kofleriaceae bacterium
GGGCTTCGATGCCGGCGACCCGATGCAGACCGCGAGCGATGCGCAGGTGTTCCTCGACGTCGGCAGCGAGCTCGTCATCGGGGCCGCGGGCGTCCTCGAGCTGACACCTCGCATCCACGCGGCCGCCGAGGCCCAGGTGTTCCTGCCGCTGCCCGCGGGCGCGAGCTGGGGGGACTGCCGGCGCTACAGCGGCGCGCGCTGCCAGGCGATCGATGGCGCGGACTACTTCGCGGATGCCAAGCGCGGCGACCTCACGGTGCTCGCGACCGCCGGCGCGATGTTCCGGCTGTCGGCCGATGTCACCGCGAACGTGATGGTCGGGTCGGGCCAGGTCGGCTCGCGCGGCGACGACGTACGGTTCACGACCGGGCTCGTGTGGTCGCCGCAGCCGGCGGGCGTCGCGGCGCCGGGGCGCAACGACAAGGACGGCGATCGGATCCCGGACTCGATCGACGCGTGTGTCGACGAGGCGGAGGACCCGGACAGCTTCGAGGACGAGGACGGCTGTCCCGAGCTCGACAACGATCGCGACGGCCTGGCGGACACCGGCGACAAATGCGCCGCCGATCCCGAGGACAAGGACGGCTTCGAGGATGCCGATGGTTGCCCCGAGCCCGACAATGATCAGGACGCGATCCTCGACGTCACCGACCGGTGCGCCGAACAGCCGGAGGATCGCGACGGGTTCGAGGACGAGGACGGTTGCCCCGACGACGACAACGACGGCGATGGCTTTGCTGACGCAAAGGACAGCTGCCCGAACGATGCGGAGACCGTCAATGGCGTCGACGATGACGACGGCTGCCCCGACGTGCGCGGCACCGCCGGGGTCGAGGAGCGACCGGATCGCCTCGACCTCAAGGGCTCGCAGCTCAGCTTCGCCCGCGCGGCGCTGACCGCGCAGGGCAAGCGCCTGCTCGATCAGGTCGCCACGATCATGAAGTCGCGCCGGCTCACGATCCGCGTCGAGGTCCACCTCCCGCTCGGGACCAAGGCCCGCGGCGCGGCGCAGGTCGCTGCCCAGAAGCGACGCGACAAGACGCTGTCCCAGCAGCGCGCACGCGCGATCCTCGACTACTTGTCCTCGCAAGGTGTCGCCGTGCAGCAGCTGCAGGCCGTCGGCCTCGGCTCCGACCGCCCGCTCGGCACTGTCGATCCGACGGATCCCGCCAACGAGCGCGTCGACTTCATCAAGGCCCAGCAGGGGGCCACGCCGTGAGACGCCCGCTCGCGATCGTGTGCGTGCTCGCGGGTCCCGCGGCCGCCCAGGTCACCGACATCGAGGTCCCGCAGCTCGTGATCGAGCAGGACGCGACGACCAGCCCGGCCGAGGACGAAGCGCTCGATCTCGCGAACATCGTGCAGAGTGCCGCGAAGGGCGTCACCACCGTGCAGGAGGCGCCCGCGATCGTCACCGTCATCACGGCCGAAGAGATCCGGGACCGCCAGTTCCAGGACCTGCCGCAGATCTACGACACGGTGCCCGGCTGGTCACGCGTCGGCTTCGCCTACCAGAACTTCGTGTCGCCGATCGTGCGCGGTCAGATCCAGGCCGTTCAGTTCCTTCACGACGGCGTCTCCCTGTTCGACCCGTTCGCGAACGTGCCCGCGACCACCCGGATGCAGCCGCTCGAGCTGGTGAAGCGCGTCGAGATGATCACCGGCCCCGGCGGCGTGCTGTGGGGCTCGAACTCCCTGCTCGGGATCCTGAACGTCATCACGAAGGATGCCGAGGATGTCGAGGGACTCGAGGTTGGTGGCCAGCTCGGCGACGGGCGCGGCGACCGCATGATGGCGCGTGCGTATGCGATGGCCGGCAAGAGCGACCTGCTCGGCGGCAAGCTCAAGCTGTTCGCGCACGGCAGCGTCGAGACATTTCAGGGACCCGAGATGACGTTGCCGCTGCTGCTGTTCCACGGCGCGCTGCCGCAGCCGAACTCGGCCAACGTCTACGGCCCGCTGACCGGCACCGATCAGGCGCGATCGCTGCTCGTCAACCTGAACGCGAAGGTTGGCTATGGCAAGTGGCAGCTCCGCGTGTCGGTCCCGTTCAGCCAGCGCTACAACCCGTCGGGCCTGTCGGGGAATCCGTCGCGCGAGGACCTGCCCGAGGACGCACGCTGCCCCGAGACCGGGCCGTGCTTCGACGATCAGCGGACCAGCCGGCTGAACCGCAACGACCAGTTCGATCGCTACGCCGTGCTCGAGTACCGCACGCGGTTCGCCGACGAGAAGGCGGGCATCACCGCGCGCACCTACCTGCAGCAATTCGTCCGCGGGTTCTTTCCCCTGCAGGTGCTCGCACCCTCGATGTCGCTCGATGGCGGCCTCGCGTTCCGCGCCGACCTCACCTCCTACCGCGTCGGTGCCGCGATCGACGGCGACGTCGAGCTCACCCGCGAGGTCCGCGTGCAGTACGGCGCCGAGGCCTTCGAGGAGCTCAAGCCCGACGACTTCACGCCGGCCCGGCTCGAGGCACCTTCGAACCTCGCCGCGCTGCCGCTGCTATGCCCTCGGATCTACGACGCAGCGCAGATGCGCATCGTGCCGGTCGCGAACTGCCCGCTGACGTTCGCGTTCCCCGCCGACCGCGCGGTGCTGGGTGCGTACGTCAACCCGCAGTACCGGCCGAACCGAAGGCTGATCTTCGATCTCGGCGGTCGCATCCAGATCGCCCCGGACTCGCTCGGCGTCGTCAGCTATCCGTTGAAGACCACGGTCGGTGGCGCGGTGGTGTGGAACTTCATCCCGAACTGGCACCTCAAGCTCAACTACACGCAGGGCTTCCGGCCGCCGGTGTTCAACAACACCGCCTCGAACGGGGAGGGCGTCCAGGTCGGTGGCAACCCGGACCTCCGGGTCGAGACCTCCGATGCCGCGCAGGCCGAGATCAACGCCCGGATCTGGAAGGGCGAGCGCCGCATCCGCGAGCTGTCGTTCCGGATCGACGGTAGCTACACGCGGATCAACAACCTGATCCAGATCACGTCGGGCAACTATGCCAACTCCGGCGAGCGTGGCCTGGCCTCGGTCGAGTTCCTCGGCAAGCTCTACGTCCAGGGCGGTCACCGCCTCGAGCTCGGCTACAGCTGGCTGCGCGCGGACACCAGCGACAAGGGCCGCATGCGCGCGCTACCGGAGCATTGGTTCAACCTGTCGACCGTGTTCACCCTGGTCGCGAACAAGCTATCCGCCACCTCGAACCTCAAGGTCTCCGGCGCGGCCGAGGATCCGAACCGCCTGGTCGAGTACCGGGACTCGACGTACGACGCGATGGGCGTGCCGCAGAACGACCGCACGGTCGACGCCACGGACCTCGTGCTCGACCGGCTCCCCCCGATCGCCGAGCTCTCGCTCGGCCTCCAGTACACGCCGATCCCGAAGCTGACGATCCGCGCCGCGGTCTACGACGCGCTGGTCTCCCACTCGTACCAGCCCGACGTGTTCTTCGATTACGAGCCGCACCTCGAATACCTGCCGAACCCGTACGAAGGGTTCCGGGCCTACGTGTCGGCGATTTATCAATACTGACCGGCAATACTGACCGGCAATACTGACCGGCAATACTGACCGGCAAGACTGACTTTCGGGCCGTTTCCGACGAGTGCCCGGCTGGCGTATAATAGTGGCGACCTCTTGTCGAAACGCCGCGTCCTCGCGATCTCCAGCGACCTCGACCAGCTCCGCCGCATCGTTGCAACCCTCGAACGCGCAGGCGCCGAGGTCGACGCGGTCCGAAGCGCCGAGGCGATCTCGGCCGACGTGATCCCGCACCGCTACGTGTTCTTCGCTTCGAGCGATGGCGATGTCGGCGCCATGGCGACGCTCGTGCCCAAGTTGCGCGAGCGGGCGCACGTCACGATCGTCACGCCCCAGGCCAGGTTGCACGACCTCACGACGTACCTGCGCGATGACCGCGTCAACCACGTGATCGTCGGCGACGAGCTCGACCAGGGCGTGTTCGTCACCGCGCAGAAGCTCCTCACCGGCGACATCTTCGGGATCGAGAAGTACCTCCCCGCGGGCACGCCGGTGCACTACGCCCGGCTGCGCGATTTCGAAGGCCGCGGCCGCGCGATCGACACCGTGCTCGGGTTCGCCGAGGACGCGAAGATGCGGCGCCAGGTCCGGACCGCGATCGGTCAGGTCTGCGAAGAGCTGTTGATGAACGCGCTCTACGACGCCCCCGTCGACGAGGCCGGGCACCAGATCTTCGCTGACATCGATCCGCACGACCGGATCGACACGCGTTCACCGCGCCCGGTCTCGATCCGCTACGCCGCCACGGACACCCAGTTCGCCGTCGCCGTGCGCGACCGGTTCGGCCGGCTCGCGAAGAACACGATCCTCGCCTACATCGAGAAGTGCATCACGTCGCCGAACCAGATCGATCGCAAGACCTACGGCGCCGGCCTCGGGCTGTACCTGGTCGCGAACGCCGCCGCCTCGTACGTCGTCAACGTCGCCTATGGGATCGCGACCGAGGTCGTGTGCACGTTCGACCGCGGTGCGAAGTCCCCGCTGCGGCTCGTCGGCGTGTTCGTGCATCCGGGTGGCGCGGAGATGCTGAAGGCGGGTCCGGTGCCCGAGACGCTGGAGACGGGAAGTGGCTGAACGGCAGTTCGGACCGTACCGGCTCGTGCGTCAGATCGCGGTCGGCGGCATGGCCGAGATCCACCTGGCCAAGACGAAGGGCATCGCGGGGTTCGAGAAGTACGTCGCCCTCAAGATGATCCACCCGAACTTCGCCGAGGACGAGCAGTTCATCCAGATGCTCGTGGACGAGGCCAAGATCGCGGTCCAGCTCGCGCACGGCAACATCGCGCAGACCTTCGACCTCGGTCGCGTCGGCGACACCTACTACATCACGATGGAATACGTCGACGGCGCAGATCTCTACAAGATCCTGCGCCGCGGCTCCGAGCAGGACGTCGAGATGCCGCTCGATGTCTGCGCCTACGTGGCCAAGGACATCGCCTCCGCGCTCGATCACGCGCACCGCAAGCGCGATCACCTGGGCAAGCCGCTCGGCATCGTGCACCGCGATGTCTCGCCGCAGAACGTGCTCGTGTCCTACGCCGGCGAGGTCAAGCTCGTCGACTTCGGCATCGCGAAGGCGACCATGAAGGTCCGCCAGACCGCCGCCGGCGTGATCAAGGGCAAGTACTACTACATGAGCCCGGAGCAGGCGTGGGGCGACAAGATCGACCACCGCTCCGACATCTTCTCGGCGGGCATCGTGCTCTACGAGATGATCACGGGGCAGATGCTCTATCTCGAGGAGGATCTCCACAAGCTCCTCGACATGGCGCGCAAGGCGGACATCGAACCGCCAACCCGGCTCCGCAAGGGAGTCCCGCTGCAGCTCGAGCGCATCGTGATGCGCGCCCTCGCGAAGTCCGCCGAGGACCGCTATCAGAGCGCCGGCGACTTCGCGAATGACCTCGAGCGCTTCCTGCACGCCTACTCTCCCGTGTTCACCGCGAGCAAGATCGCCGCGCTGCTCCGCAAGATCGTCGGCGATCCGATCCAGGTCCCCGACAACAACAGCGAGTTCCCGAGCATCGAGTATCGCGACGGCACGTTCTCGACCCAGCCGCTCGACATCTCGCAGGTCGCCCACGTCCGCGACGAGATCAGCCGCGACGAGAACAGCGTGATCTTCCGCGTCGACGAGCTGAAGCAGAAGGCGAAGCGCCCCGCGCCCGTCTCCGCACCGCCGATCGTTCCGAGCCCACCGCCAGCGCCCGCGCAGCTCCGTCCGCTCTCCGCACCGCGGGTCGCGCCCGGCAAGATTCCCTCGATCACCAGGCCGGCGCCGCAGCCGGTCGCCGCCAAACCGGCGCCCCGCGTGCGCGGCCGCGACGAGGAGACGCGTCAGCTCGAGCGAGTCGCCCCGCCGGACCCCACCGCCAGTACCGAGGAGAGTGGCCTGCTGCTCCCCCCGAAACCGCGGTCGCGCCTCTCGAGCCCGGTGTGGGACGGGAGCGACACCGAGCCCGGCCAGGACGTCGATGGCGCGACCACCACCACCGAGATCGGTCACCTCGTCCCCGACGATCCTTCGAGCGGGGTCGAGCACACGATGATCACTGGCGCACCGCGCAGCTTCCTTGTCGATCCGACCGACGAGAGCGGCGTCGAGGCCACGATGATCACGGCGATCCCGTCGGCATCCGACACCGACCACCAGGCACCCGACACCGACTCGCTCGACGAGACACACGACGGCGCACTCGAGGACTCCGCCCCCAGCACCGACGACGACGGTGACGGCCCCACGATCCAGCGTGCCTTCGTTGCCCGCGCACGCAGCGCGCCAGCCCCACCGGCGCTGTCCGCAAAGATCCACGCCCCCGCCGTCAGCGCACTTCGCACGCCCAAGCCGTCCCGCCGCACACCGCCTCAGGGCATCGCGACGCCGCCGCCCAACCTGCTGCAGGCGATCGTCAGCGCCCAGGTCAGCGAGCCCATGCCCGAGCCGCGCACGCCGTTCGTGCGCACCCCGCACGCGCCATTCCCGACGGTGCCTCCGCAGTTTCCGCACGCGACCCCGGGCCCATCTCCCGGGTACGACGCCTCCGGTCTCCCGCTCGCGGCCCCGCTGCCGACGCCCAGCTACCCCGTCCCCGGCGTCCCGCCGCACCTCCAGCCCTACCTCCACCACCAGGGGCTCCCGCCCAACGCGCAGGGCTTCCCGCCGACCTCGCCCAATGCGCTCTACCAGTTCTCCCCATACGGCTCACCGCAGCCGCTCTCGCTCACCGGCCAGCTCCGGCTGTCGGAGATCGACGAGCTCCCCTCGCAGTACCGGCTCGACAGTCCGCGCAAGCGCTGGCTTACCTACATCCTCGCCGGCACCGCGGCCGTGGTCCTGACCGCCCTCGCGACGTTCTTCATCATCAAATCTCTGCGCAGCGCACCTGTCGTCATCGGCTCGGTGCGGGTCGAGTCCGTCCCCGCCGGCGCCGACGTCATCTTCGACGGCACCAAGCTCGACCAGCAGACACCGCTCACGATCGACCGCGTCGAGCCCGGCGCCCGCCACGACCTCCGCGTCGAGCTCCCCAAGCACCGGGCCTACCTCGAGACCATCAACATCCCGGCGTCCGGCGGCGAGTACCCGGTGATGGCCCTCCTCAAGCCGATCACCGGCAAGCTCGTCATCAACACCCGGCCCGGCGGTGCCGAGGTCCGCATCAACGATCAGATCCGCGGCGTCACCCCGATCACGCTCAACGACGTCGAGATGGCGACCGCGAAGCGGATCGAGCTCCGCCTGAAAGACCATCAACCGATCGTCAAGACGCTCGACTGGCCCACCAATGGCCAGATCAACATCGACGAGACGTTCAAGAAGTGAGCGGTTGCGACAAGGCTCACCAATCCGGTTGGCGTACACGTGTAGGTGAGGTCCCTAGACCATGGCGCGCACGTCCGTGCACACCTGCACCCCTTTCATCTTCCTCGAGTTTTCGGTCACACAGTAAGCAGCGGACAGGTCGCCGTTTGTTTCTGATCTGCTCTGCTTCCGATATCATTACGATCCTCAGGGAGGCCCGATGCGCGTCATTTTCGCTGTTTGCTTAGCCACCACGTTGTTCGCATGCGGCGGCAACAACAATAACGACGACACCGGCGAAGCCGGCCCGAACACGCCCGATGCCTGCATCGGGCTCGAGTGCGATGTCGTCAACTGCACCGCGATGGGCATGCCGCCCACGACGATCAGCGGCACAGTGTTCGCGCCGAACGGCACGCTGCCGCTCAATGGCGTCAACGTCTACGTCCCGCGCGACGCGATTCCGCTGCCGCCATTCGTCGAGGGCGCGACGTGTGATCGCTGCTCGACCTCGCTACCCGGCAATGCGATCGCAAGGACGGTCAGCGGCGAAGATGGCAGCTTCGTGCTCGAGAATGTGCCGGTCGGCCAGAACATCCCGATCGTGATCACGACGGGCAAGTGGCGCCGCACGGTGACCATCCCGAGCGTCGCGCAGTGCGCGACGACGACGGTTGGTGCGACCGAGACCAACCTGCCGAAAGATCGCGCGCAAGGTGAGATTCCGCGAATCGCGATCACCACGGGAGATGCGGACACGCTGGAGTGCCTGATCCGCAAGCTCGGCATCGCGGACTCCGAGATCGGAATCGAGAACACCGACTCCCGCATCCATCTCTATCGCGGCGATGGTGTTGCATCGTTCCAGGCAGGTGGCACGGCGATTCCTCCGGCGGGCCCGTTCTGGAGCACGGCCGATAGCCTGAAGCGCTACGACATCGTGTTCCTGTCGTGCGAAGGCTCGCAGATGGCTGAACGAGACAGAGGTGGGACCGACAAGACGCAGGCCCAGCTGAATGCGATGAAGGCTTACGCCGACCTCGGTGGCCGCGTCTTCGCGTCGCACTGGCACAACATCTGGATCGGCGGAAATTTCCAGAACAACAACTCGGGCCTTGCGCCTTCAGTGTGGCCCTCCATCGGGACGGGCTGGGGCGATCAAGGCAACTTCGACAACACCGAAACGGACATCATCGACGAGGCAGGGAATCCAAAGGGCACGGCATTCGCGAACTGGATGGTGAACGTCGGGGGCTCGTCTGTTCGCGGCGAACTTCCGGTCACGCAAGCGCGCGTGACCGTCGATGGAATCGACACGAACAAGGCTGAGCGGTGGGTTTACACCAAGGGCCGGGGCGATTTCCCGAACAACAAGCCACAGATGTTCCAGTTCACCACGCCAAACGAGGCCGAGCCCAATCAGCGTTGCGGCAAGGTCGTGTTCACGGACATGCACGTGACAGGGACCCCGGAGGATTTCGAACCGTATCCGCGAAACTGCGATGCTAACGGGGCGGATCTTTCGTTGACTGAACAGGAGAAAGCGCTCGCCTTCATGTTCTTCGACATCGCGGGCTGCGTCGGCGTCATCCTCTGACCCAGGAGGTCACATGCGTACGCTCATCGCTGTCGGTCTGATCGCGCTGTACGCATGTGGTCCCAGCAAGGGGCGTGGCGATGATGACGACGGGGATGGTGGCAACACCGCTCCCGACGCCTGCGTCGGCCTCGAATGCCAAGTCGTAAACTGCGAGGCGATGGGCATGCCGGCAACGACGATCACCGGCACGGTGTTCGCCCCCAATGGCACACTGCCGCTGAACGGCGTCAACGTCTACGTGCCGCGCGATCCGCTCCCACTGCCGGCCTTTGTCGAAGGTGCGACGTGCGATCGCTGCTCGAGCTCGCTGCCCGGTGGCGCGGTCGCGCAAGCCGTCAGTGCAGAGAACGGCAGCTTCACCCTCACGAACGTGCCATCGGGTTCCAACGTTCCCGTCGTCATCACGACCGGCAAGTGGCGTCGCGTGGTCACGTTACCGAGCGTCAACCAGTGCGCACAGAACACGCTCGGAACCGAGGAGAGTCGTCTGCCCAGGAACAAGGCCGAGGGCGACATCCCCAGGATCGCCCTGACCACCGGCGGCGCGGACTCGCTGGAGTGTCTCGTGAAGAAGCTCGGCGTCGATGACGCGGAGGTCGGGACAAGTGGCAGCGCCGGCCGCGTCCACTTCTACGAGGGTCAGCCGGCGGCAGCTGCACCGCGTGACCCGGTGTCGAAGTTCAAGGCGGGACACCCGGGAGGCACCGGCGAGTTCGCCGACGCGGTGCCGTTCTGGAGCAGCGTCAATAACCTCAAGGCGTATGACATCGTGTTCCTGTCGTGCGAGGGCGCGCAGAATCCGGGTGACAAGAACCAGGACACGCTCAATGCAATGAAGGCCTATGCCGACCTCGGCGGGCGCGTGTTTGCTTCGCACTGGCACAACATCTGGATCGGCGGAAACTTCAGCGGGAGCCAGGCACCGCCCGTCTGGAAGGACATCGCGACCTGGGACGGTGCGAACAACTCCGGATCCACGATCTTCATCGACGAGGCTACCAATCCGAAGGGCACCGCGTTCGCGAACTGGATGGTCAATGTCGGCGGGTCGACGACCCGCGGGGAGATCGAGCTCGTGAGTGGCACGGGCCGGCTCACCGCAGGATCCGTCGACCCGGCCAAGGGTGAGCGCTGGGTTCGCACGACCAGCGACAACCCGCAGATGTTCCAGTTCACGACGCCAAACGAGGCGGAACCGGACGACCGCTGCGGCAAGGTCGTGTTCACGGACATGCACGTGTCCGGGGATCCGGCTGCGAGTGGCGAGTTCCCGGACTGCGGATCGAACACGCTGACCCCACAGGAGAAGGCGCTGGCCTTCATGTTCTTCGATATCGCGAGCTGCGTCGGCGTGGTCGAGTAACTTACCAACGGGATCTCGCGTTCAGCGAGTCTCGTCGGCGCCGATATCGAAGCCCGTGCCGTTGGGTCGGGGATCTCCCTCAAAGTCGAGGGCTGGCCCCGTGGTCGCCATGTCGCGAGCGGGGCTGTTTGGGCTTAAGTGCCAGTCCTGCGCCGTGAACATCGGATCGATGTTGGATGCACCTACGACTCCGATCGGTCCTGCAATCGTTGACGAAAGCCGGCACATGCCACTGATAGGTGGCTTGCTAGTGTTTGGTGTCCATACGATCGTTGATGTCACCGAAAGGCCGGGTGGGTAGTAGACATTGCAAGCCAATCCCGATGCGCCGGAGCTGCTATTACCGGAATTGGTAATGGTCACGAAACGCATGGCGCCGGTTGCATTCGCCAGATCAACGGCGATGTTCGAAGTATCGGCGATCACGGTATTGGAAATATCAACCGTGACCCCCAGGGTGCTTTCGATGCCGCGTTGACCGCCGCGCAACACGGCACGCTCGAGGACAAGTGATGCGCCTGACAATAGCTGGATGGCCGTTCCAGAAGCCGTGATCGAGATGTCGCGAACGGTCACGGGCCCTTCAACCGACATCCCGACACCGCCGGTAAGCTTGAGACGTTCGAGAGTGACCGCTCCAGCAGATTCTACCGAGAGGGTCACCGACCCCAGGCTATTGAGCTCGAGATCGCGCAAGGTCGTTGGTAAACGAATGCCTATGAATGGTTCGGAACCTCCATTCAGGATTGCGCCACCTCCATGCAAATGGAGGCTCGTTGCTCTCGTCGTGCTGGGGTGGATGCTCACGTCTGTCATTGAATAGCTGCCTGATGCGAACACGATATGGTTCCTACCCGTCGTAGCGGTGGCCAGCGCGAACCTCAGTTGTTTGCACGGCGCAGCGCGAGTGCAGAGTCCTTCGTCTACCCCGCTCGGTGACAGGTACACCGTGTCGGTTTCGGGATTGCATTCGCCATCATCGGAGCACGCGCCACTCTCGCACTCCGAGTCAACGCGACAGCCGCGACAGGTTCCGTCCTCACAGATCGGCCGAGTGGCGTCCTCGCAGTCGGCAACCCCGATACACTCGACGCACGAGCCCGCGGCCAGATCACAGACATCCGCATCGGGGAACCTCGCGCACTCCGCCGACGTGGTGCAACCGACACAAACGTCGGTCGACGTGTCGCACGTCGGCGCGGACGCCGCACAACCGTCTGTGGAGCATGAAGCCGCCATGCACTCATTGCTCTTGCACGCGAGCCCGTCGTCGCAGGGCCGCAGCTCGCCTGTGACGCCATGTGCCTCGCAGTCCGCAGCCGTCAGGCAGCAGAACGCCTCATTCGGCGCCTTACATCCCGACGCAAGCGCAAGGATAAGGACCAAGAACGCCAACCACTTCGTCATCAGAAACCTCCGGGATGTCTCGGGCGAGAATGCAAGGTTCGATCTGCAAGGGAACGAGAATGGGAGCGAATCAGGCGCGATGCAGACATGAGGCAGCCACTCGACCGGCCCTGTCGCCGGTTGCGGGTGAATCGACGTTCGTGGGCAGGTCGGTTGGTGTGGTCTCGCGGAGGTGCTTGGCGCGGCATGGTTAGCGCGGCACCGACCCGTCGCGACGCGCTGGTATGCTGTCGACGGTGTCCCTGTTCTTCGAAGACGCGCTCGTCCTGCTCCGAGACGGTGGCGTGCGCTTCGTGGTGGTCGGCGGGGTCGCTGTGATCCTCCACGGCGTGCCACGGACCACGGCTGACCTGGACCTGGTCATCGACATGGAGCCAGCCAACCTCCGTCGCCTGGTCTCTGCGATGAACCGGCTGGGTTACCGGCCGCGAGCGTCGGTGGAGTCGGAAGCGCTGTGCGATCCGAGCAACGCGCACGTGGATCCGGAGAAAGGCATGCGCGCATTCACGTTCCAGTTGCCGGGCCAGCCACTCGCCGACATCGACATCCTGATCGACAGCCCGCTCGACTTCAACGCGCTGGTGGGGCGGGCCGAGCGCGTCGACGCCGGCGGACTGGTGATGCACATCGCCGGGCTGGAGGACCTGATCACGATGAAGGAGGCCGCGGGGCGCGACCAGGACCTGGCAGACGCAGACGCACTTCGTCGGTTGCTCGAGGATCGCCGCCGTGGCTGATGCGACCCGCAAGCGCGGTTATTCGCACGCTTACTCGATCGAACAGCTGCGTGCGTTTCGCGATGTTCCGGCGGAAGACAAGCTGCGCTGGCTGGAAGGGATGCGACGCTTCCTCGAGCGATCCCTGACCCCGGAGAAGATCGAGATCATGCATCGGTTTCGCCGTGGGGACCTGTGATGAGATCGCGAGCTGGCATGCGCGAGCCTGCAGCCGGCGGGTTCGATGAACACGTGCGCTGCACTTCGGCCTAACATCAGTTCCATGAAGCTCGTGGTTCTTGCGCTGATGACGATCGCCTGTCGCAACCCGACAGCAGCCCCTCGCGACCCAGAGGACCAGACGCAGGTCACGCCGGTTTCGCCCGTCACGTCGGTCACGCCGGTCACGCCCGACACACCGCCGGTCACGCCCGAGACGCCGCCGGCCGCGCCGGCCGCGCCGGCCGCGCCAACTCCCTCCGAAGCTCCACCGAAGGCCGCCCCGCCGCCGACATGCGCGGCACGCAAGAACCCAGCGGGCTGCCCGGCAACCGCCCCCAACATCAACGCCTCGTGCCGCAAGAATGGTCTCGAGTGCACGTATGCCGCGGGGTGCTGTCCTCCGGTCTTTGTGTGTGCGAATCATCTGTTCGAAGCGCGGTTCACGAGCTGTCCGAAATAGTGCCGGCCGGACCACGGGGATGACGGCAGCGCATCTGCGCTCCCCACGCGAGGCGTCCAGCTACGACAGCTCGAAGGAGACCTTCCCGATCGCCTCGTATTCGTGCTGCGCAGCTCGCAACAGATGGTCGTTCTCAATCACTCCGCCGGCATCGGCAGCCAGGTACGCCGCGCGCATCACCGCATTTCGGATGTAGCCTCCCGTCATCTGGAACTTCCTGGCGAGCTCGCCTAGCTGTAGATCGCCTGCAACAGGCGCTTCGTCGGGGATCATCGCCCGCCAGAGCAGCTCACGTTGGTCGTCATCTGGCACCGGGAACCGCACGTGAATGGCGAGCCGGCGGCGAAATGCATCATCGATCGCGGACTCGTGGTTTGTCGTCAGGATCGAGATTCCGCGGAATTGCTCGATCCGCTGAAGCAGGTAGTTGACCTCGAGATTCGCATACCGATCGTTCGACGATTTGACCTCGGACCGCTTCGCGAACAAGGACTCGGCCTCGTCGAACAGGAGCACCGCATGACCAGATTCGGCGGCATCGAACACCCGCGCCAGGTTCTTCTCGGTCTCGCCGATGTACTTCGAAACGACCTTGGCCAGATCTACCTGATACAGGTCGAGAGCAAGCTCGCGAGCCACCAGTCCCGCGGCCATCGTCTTTCCGGTGCCGGGTGGTCCGGAAAACAACACCGCGAGCCCGAGGCCCCGCCCGACCTTGCGCGCGAAGCCCCAGTTCTCGAGCACGGTCTGACGATGCCGGACGCGGGCGACCAGCTCGATCAACTGATCGAATTGATCGACCGGCATCACGAGGTCATCCCAGGTCTGGTCGCACCGGATCCGGGTCGCGATCGTCCCGACCTGCTGGGCGAGGTGTGACCTCAAGCCGTCGTGCACGTCTCGCGCGGTGATTGCCGCACCTTCTCCGAGGCTTGCCCTCACGTTGCGGGCCGCGGCCGCGATACCGCCAGGGTTCACGGCATACGCCGTCGCGATGCGCTGCAGCAAGTCAGAGTCGCACTCGGGAAGATGACTGTTCCAGATCCTCTCCCGCTCCGCGCCGGTGAGGCTCGCGATGCGATGCACCAGACATGGCCGACCCATCTGGATCGGAACCTCGTCGCGGAGGGTGGCCAGCACGGCATTTGGGAAGTTCCGGAACAGTTCCCGAACCGCCGGATACCGTTCGGACGACGTGTCCAGCAGCACATCGAGATCCAGCAACAACGGGACGGCGCAGAACAGGCGAGCTTCCCGGGCGACCGACCGGACCTGTCGGCCGAGGGTTTCGGCATCGCTGGCGAGCTCGCTGCACCGGATGCGCAGCACGGCGCGGTTCTGCCGACGTGCCGCGCACTGGAGCAGGGTCGACCGGCCACTACCCTCGGGTCCCACGGCCACGATGACGCCCCCGCTGCGCAGCGACTGGTCGATGCTCTGCGGCACGTCGATCTCGGACATCGTCGGTTCATCGGGCATGACGAGCGTCGCGAAGTGGGCGACGCCACGATCGAGCTCGAGGTGCTCGCCTCGTGCCAGGCTCACCACCCGGTCGGAGGCGCGCACCCAGCGCCGATATTCTGGAAGCCGATGGTCTCGCGTCAGCTCGATGAGGTTGATGCCGGCAAGCTCATCGATGCGCTCGCCGGTGAGGGCTCGATGCCCGGCGCTCTCGACGAGGCGCTGCCAGACGGAGAGGCTCATGTCGGGCATCCCGGGCATGCTCACCGTCGCGAGGACGCGGGCGAGCGCGGGTTCGATCTCGACGCACGCCAGTAGCCACAGCGCATCGACCTGCGCAGCAGACAGATCGAGTCGGGCTCGCAAGAGATCGAACGTGCTTGCCGTGGCGTCGGGGTCTGGAACGAACCGCGCGCTGTCGCCGAGGTGCTCGGACGGGGCGTGTCCCTCGGCCCAGCCTTCACGGGTTGCGAGCTCCACGAGACGCGCGAGACACGCGGCCGCCCAGCGGATCCGCGCATGCAGTACGAGGTCGGCGGTCATCGCTCTGCTGCCTTCGCGGAGCCGACCGGCGCTCGACAATAGGTGCGACGAGCTGCGAGCGCGAGCCGTGCACGCCTCGGATCGGCTCGATCGTCGTACAGTCCGTTGCGACGCGAAATCTCTTCGAGTTTGCGTTCGACCTCGGGCATGAAACACGTCAGGCGACGGCGGCCGAACACATCGACTCTCAGTTGCTCGAGGCCTGCTGCGACTGAAGCACGGAGTCCAGCCTGCTCGGTACGCTGCAGTGTGCTGACCGCGAACCTCGCGCTCGTGGCTACTCCTTCGTCCAGATCTCGGGTTGCCAGATCCAGTGCGGCTGCCAGTCCCGGAATATCGAGTGGCAGCGTCGCAGCCCCGATCAGCGCGTCCACAGCAAGGCGGCGTGCGCGCACGTCCGGGTGTTCGAGCATCAGCCGCTGGAGCCGAGCCAGCCCATGCTCGTCGAAGTCCGCCAGAATTCGACCAGCTGCGTAAAAGGCGTCGTCGTCGTCGACAATTGTCCGCTTGTATTCGGCGAACACGACATCCAGCATCGCTGGCGTCGGCTCGTAGTCCTCGATGATCTCGTACAGCTTTTCACGCAGCGGTGGATCGGCATCGACCACCGGACGCTGGAGTGTGGACAGCAACGAACCGGCGTCGATCGTGTCGAGACACTCGACGCGCCACGGGTACCTCACGAGTCCGTGCAGGGCGATGGCATCGTTCGTCGTTGACAGGATCAATTCGACTTGTCGACATGCGGGGGTATAAAGGCCTGCGACGCCGTACGGTCCTTGTCGCGGGCAACACAGGTTCAGCAGGTCTTCGTGACCCGAGAGACGGGTGGACTCGGCCGTCGCCACGAGCTGGAGCTCGATCCTCGCGAATTCCTCACGCTGGCGATCTGGCTTCGCTGGGGTCGAACATCCAACGGCCACCACGAGCAGCGAGAGCGCCAACTGTAAAATTGGACTCATTGCGCCTTGAGGAGCGGTGCGACGAGGTTCCAGAACGCGGCTGGCGTCTTGAACATGAGCTTGTCCGGATAGAGCTTGCGCAACGGGTCCCACATCTCCACATCGCGAACCTCATTGCGCTCGTTGATCGCGAGCAGCGCGCGGCGGTACGCCTTGCTCACGATCATTACTTCCTTTGGCAACCAGACGCGATCCACTCGTCCCCCTGCTCCCGCCAGGATGTGACCCTTTAGCTCCGAGTTCAAGCCCAGGATCTCGGTCGATTTGAGTGAGATGTTCGGCCCGCGGTCCGGATCGTAGTTGAACCGAGGTTCGTCAACATCGATCTGGATCCGCAGCACACCATCGCCGTGGCGCGCGGCCTCCCCCCGTGAGTTCTCGGCGCCCGCGATGTAGCCGTTCATGTTCGTGACCTTCCGTCCGCTGCGATCGTGCTGGTCCGGCACCGTTCCCAGGCGGCTTTGCGCCAGGTACGATGCCCAACCGTTTGCCGCGCCCCGCAAGTAGTGTTGGGAGACGGTGGACTCCTTGATCATCGCCTTGATCGGCGCGGTCTCCTGGCGGATGGCCTCCGCCGAGAGCTCGCCGCGTGCCATCGCCTCCGCGATCACGGCTTCGTAGTTCGCGTGCATCTTGTTCACCTCGAGCGTCAGCCCGCTGACAAAATACGCGCGCGCGCGCTTGCGCTTCTCGGTTTCGGCAGCCTTCGTCGCGGCTCCTGCTGCGGCTTCACCCGCAACGCCTTGCGTCGAATCCGTCGTGACATCGACGAGCTTCTGCAGTGCACCTCCGGACACGATCACCTTTGCCGCGAGCACCGCCGTCACCCCACCAGCGATGTGCCCGAGCGTCGCGATGAGCACCGCCTTCGCAAGCACCTCGAGAAAGTCCGGTTCCCGCTCCGGATCCTTGACGTCGGCGAGGCGGTCGAACAGGTTGATTCCCGCGTCCACCTTGTGTGATCGCAGCTCCGCAAGCGCGAGTTGCAGCCCGCCTGTTCCCTCCCATGCCAGTCTGAGCTCCCTTGCCTCGTCCAGCTGCTCCCGCTGCTCGCCAGTGACCAGGGGCGGCGTATCGCGCTTCGCCATCGGCCTGGCACCGACCCGGGCGAGCGCCTCCGCCATCTGATCCACGAGCGGATCGAAGGCCTCTCCCATCGGCGCGTGTGCGACGCGAGATGGGATCCAGTGGTAGATCCGCAACATCCGGTCGGCCGCTCGATCTGCGTTCGACCTGCAAGCCGCTGCGTCCTTCGCCGGCAGCTGCTTCACGAGCCAGGTCGCGTAGGCGATGCTCTCCGCGAGCAGTGGCGCGTGGCTCGCAACCAATGAGTTCCGCTTGGGTTCCGATCGCGGGTCCGCCTTCAGCCCTGCCAGTGCCTCGAGCTGGTCGTACAGAGATTCGCTCCGGGTCTCGATGAGCCGGAAGGCGTCGATCAGCGAGTCCTTCGTGTACACAGCGTCGGGCTTGGTCTCCCCGTTGTGTGCCTGAGGTTGGTAGAGCCCGAAACCCTGCCGCTCGCGAAATGCGTCATTGAGCGCCAGCAGCACGGACGCTTCCGCCGAGAGCTGCCGATTCGGTCGCTCCACGCGATCGATGTAACGCATCAGCGACTCGTAGAATGAGTTCGCTGCTTTCAGCACTGCCGCGGAGCTGGAGGCCTGCCGCGACCTTGCGACGGCATCCGCATGTCCAACATGCTGCTTGGCGATTGATAGTTGCGCGGTCCGAAGCTTCGGATCCGCCCCCAGAGGGGTTTCATCGAGAGCATGCCGCGCTGCTCTGAAAGCTCCGATGATCGAATCGATCTCTGCCGAAGCGACAGGAGAGCTCGCCTTGGTCGCGGACCCGGTAGCAGGTGCGGGCGCTCTGTCGACGACATGCGCGGTCGGTTGGCTCCCACCGTACTTGTTCTCCAGGCCGCGAAGCAGCCGATCCGGATCACTCGGCTCGGTTGTCGGCGCACGAGCGGGATGCTCTCGTGGATCAGCGACGTCCCGGACTGGTGATGCGCTTCTCGGCTGGTCGAATGCGTGTGCGGTCACCCAAGCGCCTCGGCCGCTGAAGAACGGGGTTGCGTGGTTCTTTGCACCACGTAAGTCAGCGATTTGCGAGGCACTCGCTTTAATTCCCATATGCACGGCACGACGCCGCTCTTCGCAGTAGGTGAAGCTCGGCAAGCACACCAGGGTGCGCGGGGAACGCGGTACGCTCGTTCCGATGCACCGGATAGCTGCGCTTGCGATCGCGATCCTGATGTCCGCAGCCGCGGGCTCCGCGCACGCCGAGCCCTCCACGCCGGCCGACGAAGACACGCGTACCGATGGTGACCGGATCTGGCACCTCGCGCCGATGGCTGCGGGCGGCCTCGTCTACCTGGTCCTCGAGTTCGGGCTGAAGGACGCGATCACGCCGGACGAGTGCCGGTGGTGCACGAGCAACGGATTCGACAACCGCATCCGCGACGCGTGGATCTGGAAGGATGTCGAGTCCGCCGACCGGTGGAGCAACGTCACGAGCTACGTCGCCGCCCCCGCGCTTGCGATCGGGCTGCTCGTCGCGACGACCGCGCGCGACCATGATGTCCGGCGCTGGTTCGACGATACGATTCCAGTGCTCCAGGCCGGCATCATCAGTGGCATGGCCAACCAGCTGGTCAAGGTGCTCACGGTGCGCCGGCGGCCCTACGCCGAGCATGATGGCGTCGGCGTGCAGCCGGAAGGTGACGAGAACACGTCCTTCTTCTCGGGGCATTCCGCGCTTTCGCTCGCGATGACCACGGCGTCGGGCACCATCGCGACCCTGCGCGGCTATCGCAGCGCACCGGTATTCTGGATCGGTGGTGGCGTGCTCGCGGTCGTGACGGGATATCTGAGGATCGCATCGGATGCCCACTACGCGACCGACGTCATCGCTGGCAGCGTGGTCGGTGCCGGCATCGGCCTGGCGGTGCCGTTGCTGTTGCATCGCCAGCACCTGTCGCGCGGCACGAAGGTGCTGCCCCACGTCTCGCCCTCGAGCGGCGGCGCGGTGTTCTCGCTCGGTGGCATGTTCTAAGGCTTCGTACGGAGCGCGCTCTCGGTGACGTCGCGGAACTTGCGGACCGGCATCACTCCTCCTTCGATGCGAACCGGCGCGCCAGGCGCTCGGCATCGACGCGATCCTTGGGCCGCACGGTATTGCACCTCATCCGATACAACATCCTTGCAGTCACGACCGAGACCGTCGTGCCGTCGAACTCGACCGCGGTGTCGACTCGCGATCGCTCAAGCGCGGGATACCAGCTGGCGGAGGTGCCAGGCCTGGAGCTCGATCTGCTGCGTCACCGCGCGCTGACGGACTGCCATCGAGCGGAGTAGCACCGCCACCACGGTCGCCAGCAAGAGGAGCAACATCGCGAACGCGAGCAGCACGGGCCGCGCGGAGAACACGACGGCGGGCGAGGTCAGCACGATCGCACCGTCGACAAAATCGTAGGTCGATGCCAGCACGCCAGTCGCCTCGAGTGCCCACGGCACCGCGACCCCGCCAGTCAGGATCGTGGCGATCACCCGGATCTGACCGAACCGCGGATGGACGGCAAAGGCCATCAGGGTGGTGAGGACGAGGGTCGGCGCGATCACGAACGGTCCGACGAGGCGGCACACCAGCCCGATCAGCACGGCATTGATCACCGCGCTGGTGTAGATCGCGGTCAGCGAGATCCGGTTGCTGCGGGTCATCCAGTAGATCTGTGCCGCGCTCAGGATCGCGGCGGCGGCGAACGCGATGATCAGCCGCAGATCGCGGATCCCGGTCCACCACAGGATCGGGACGAACCACAGATAGCCAGTCATCGCGATCGCCCCGATCCTGCCCTGCGTGCGCCCGATCGTGATGTCGATCTCCTCGAGCTGGCGCGTGACCGCGGCGGGCACGTGGGTGGGAGGCGCCAGCATGAGTTGCGTCACGAGGTCAGCGGCGTCGGTGATCGTGGGATCGAGGGCGAGGGCGCGTCCGGCGGCACGCATCGCGGCGCGCCGATCGTCCTCGCCATCCCCCCGGAGCAGGGCGGCGCGCGCCTGCGGCGAGGTGGAGCATCCCGAGCTCGTTGCGAGCGGCGAGGTCGCGATCGCCGTCGAGGTACGCTTGCACCGCGCCGCCGAGCCCGCGAGCGGACATGAAGCGCGCCGCGACATCTCTGGCGGTCGCCCGTTCGCAGATCGCGTCGAGCTCGGGTGGCGCGTCCGCCCGCCGCGTCGACGGCGAGGAGTCGGTCGGGTGGACGAGGTCCGCGAGCGAGCGGTCGACGCGATGGAGCTGCACGCCAGCCGCGATCTCGAACAGGACGCAACCGAGCGCGTAGGTGTCGGCTGCGGGCCCGACGCTCTCGCCGAGCAGCTGCTCCGGCGCCATGTAGGCGGGCGTGCCGAGCACGACACCGTCGCGGGTAGCGTCGGATGCGGGTGCGGCGGGGGTGGCGAGCTCGCTGCCGAGAGGCGCGGTCCCGTCGACGCTTCCGGTAGAGCGTGAGATGCCCCAATCCAGCACGTAGACCTCGCCGTAGTCGCCGAGCATGATGTTCGCGGGCTTGAGATCGCGGTGGACGACGCCGCGGCTGTGTGCGAACTCGACCGCCATGCAGACGTCGACGAACGCGTGCAGCAGGCGGCGGCGGGTGCCGGCCGGGTCCGGATCGGTGCCATCGCGCAAGCGATCGAGCAGGACCTTCATCTCCGTGCCCGCGAGACGCTTCATGACGAACAGCGGGCGGCCGGTGCGATCGACGGCGATGTCGTGTACCGGGACCACCGCCGGGTGCTCGAGGCTGGCCTGGATGCGCGCCTCGCGGAGAAACCGCGCCAGCTCGTCCGCGGACGGCCGCTCTGCTCTGATCCGCTTGACCGCCACCTCGCGCTCGAGGTGCGCGTCGAGTGCGAGCACGACCTCGCCCATGCCACCCTGGGCGAGCACGGCTCGCAGCTCGTAGCGCGACACATCGAATGCGGCCATCGAGCCGGTGCCTGCTGCGCAGGTGGGCTCGAGCACCGTCAAGCGTGCCGGCGAAGTCGCCAGCGTCTGTGCATGGTCATCTTGCACAGTGTCACCCTGCCACGCTCCCCGAGCGTCGCGATCGACATCATCAACCATGTCACGATGCTACACGCGTGCTCGCGGCGATGGACCGCAGCGCGAGCGGACCGTCGTTGCGTCACACTCCGCGGCGCGATCGAGACGACACAGCACAGGGCTCGGTAAATCCACTGCTCGCCGGAGCGGCCTGCCGAGCGAGACGTAGCCCCGACCGCGACGCGATGACAGCGCGCGTGCACCTCGATGCTTCGTCGGGTGAACCGCGGGATACTGCCGCGATGGCGCAGCGAACCACCACACTGCATCGCGCAGACCAGACGTCGCCGACCGTGTTGCTGCTGATCGACGTGATCAACGATCTCGAGTTCGATGGCGGCGAAGATCTGCTGGCACCCGCACTCGAGATGGCAAAGCATCTCGCGCCGCTCAAGGCGAAGGCGAAGGCGGCCGGCATCGCGTGCATCCACGTCAACGACAACTGGGGCCGGTGGCGGTCCCACTTTCCGGACATCGTGGACGGTACGCGCGGGACCCGCGGGTGGCCGGTGGCGAGCCAGCTGCTGCCAGAACACGACGACTATTTCGTGCTCAAGGCGAAGCACTCCGGGTTCCGGGCGACCCCGCTCGACCTGTTGCTGCGGCACCTCGAGGCCCGGCGGTTGATCATCACGGGGTTGGCGGCCGACAACTGCGTCCTGTTCACCGCAAGCGACGCATACATGCACGAGTACGAGCTCGTGATTCCACGCGATTGTGTGGCATCCGAGCAGTCCGAATGGCGGGATGCCGCGCTCGCGCACATGGAGCGCGTGCTGAAGGCCCGGATCGTGCGCGCGGAGGACGCCCTGGCCGTTATTTACTAGGTTGGCGCGGGCACTGGACTTGCTTGGGGATGGGCCGTGCGCCTCGCGATCATCCTCAATGCCGGGCCAGAGCCCATCGACGAGACCCGCTGCGATGGCAAGGTCCAGCAGATCAAAGCCGCATTCGCGCCGCTCGGGATCGAGCCCGAGATCATCCTGTGCCCCGCGTCGAAGCTGACCCGCACCGCGCAGGAGCTGTCGACCGAGCCGTACGACATGCTCGTGGCTGGCGGCGGGGATGGGACGGTGAGCTCGATCGCGACCGGGCTCGTCGACACCCAGATGCCGCTCGCCGTGCTGCCGCTGGGTACGCTCAATCACTTCGCGCGCGACCTCAAGATGCCGGACGACCTGGCGGAGGCCGCGAAGGCGATCCGTGATGGCGTGACCCAGGCGATCGATGTCGGCGAGGTCAACGGACGCGTGTTCGTGAACAACTCGTCGATCGGCCTCTATCCGGATGCGGTGATGGTGCGCGACGACCAGCAGCGGAGGCACGGGCTCGGCAAGTGGACCGCGATGTTCCTCGCCGCGTGTCGCGTGATGTGGCGGTTCCCGCTGCTGGCCGTGCACGTTGCGATGCAGCAGCGATCGATCGTCACGAAGACGCCGTTCGTGTTCGTCGGCAACAACGAATATCAGACCGGGATCCGATCGCTCGGCCAGCGCGAGCACCTCGATCGCGGCGAGCTCGCCGTGTACACGGTGCGGTGCCGCGGGCGAGCCCACATGCTGTGGCTCATCCTGCGGGGCTTGTTCGGCTCGCCGGAGCAGGTGAAAGATTTCGAGGTCGAGCGCGTCTCGGAGGCGAAGGTGCACCTGAAGCGGCGCGCGCTCCAGGTCGGGATGGACGGCGAGGTCGTGCGGCTCGCGTCGCCGCTCGTGTATCGCTGCCGGGCGGGCGCGCTGATCGTGCGGCGGGCGCGGACCGAGGCCGAGAAAATGGTCGAGCAGCCGCCGCCGCTGGCACCGGAGGAGCAAGTCGCATGACCACCAACATCGTCCACCTGTCCGACGTCCACTTCGGTACCGAGGACGCGTCGGTGCTGGCGGGCTTGCGTAAGGATCTCGAGCGTCCAACGTCCCTTGTCGTGATCTCTGGCGATCTCACGCAGCGCGCGACCGCGCCGCAGTTCAAGGCCGCGAAGCGCTTCATCGACGAGCTCCGATGGCCCTACCTCGTCGTGCCGGGGAACCATGACGTCCCGCTGTACAACGTGTTCGCGCGGTTCCTCGCGCCACTCGATCGCTACCAGCGCTACATCACGAATGATCTGATGCCCACGTTCTTCAACGAGCACGTCGCGGTCGTCGGCGTGAACACCGCCCACGGGTTCACCGACAAGGGCGGCAAGATCACTCCCGACGTCACGGCTGCGGCATGTCGCAAGCTCGCGGGATCGCCAGCGGCGTGGAAGATCCTCGTCGCGCATCACCCGTTCGTGATTCCAGATGGTGTTGATGCGGAGGCCGTCGTCGGCGCGGAGGAGGCCCTCCCGCAGCTCGACGCGGGCGGGGTGGAGGTCGTGATGACCGGTCACCTCCACGTCGCGCACGCGAGCGACGAGGCGGCCGGCTTCCGCAGCGCAGACCGCCGCCTGATCGCGGTGCACGCGGGAACAGCGATCTCGCGGCGCACCCGTGGCGAGGCAAACGGCTACAACACCATCGCCCTCGACAACGACACGCTGTCGCTCAGCCACCGGGTGTGGGATGGTGCGAAGTTCGTCGACGGTGCGAGCAAGGTTTACAAGCGCATCGTTCGGCACGGCGAGGTCCAGCTGGCGAAGGTCGAAGCGAAGCCCGACCCGGCGACGCCCGTGCCGTGACCGTGTTAGGGTCGCGCACCATGGCGGCCACTGCAGCGAGACAGGCAATGGGGGAGATCACGACGCTCCTCGGGCGCGGCGCGAGCTTCGAGGGCAAGCTCACCTTCGAGGGCACGGTCCGGATCGACGGCCGGTTCAAGGGCGAGGTGTTCTCGGATGACGTGCTCGTGATCGGTGAGGGCGCGCATGTCGAGGCGGAGATCGACATCGGCGAGATCATCATCCAGGGCACGGTCGTGGGTAACATCAAGGCGAAGCGCTCGATCGAGATCCACGCCCCCGGCCGCGTCAAGGGCGACCTCCACACGCCGAGCCTGCAGGTCGACAAGGGCGTCATCTTCGAAGGTCGCTCGTTCATGGAGAGCGCGACCAAGCAGGGTGGCGCCGCACCGACGACGCCGCCGCCCAAGGCGAGCGTCCCGATGCCCGTCAAGGGCTGAGCGTCCGCGCGACGTGCAGCGTCGCTGTCATGGGGTCAGACCCGCGGCCGTCCAAAAAAGGCGCCAACCCGCTCGAGCCGTCATCGACCTGAGTGTTGACGCTCCTCGACAGGCCGGAGATGCGCGTCGTGCCACGCCGCGAGCCGAGGCCGATGTTTTCGGCGTCGATGACGGTTCGAAACGAACCCCAGCCGTCCACCGTGTCGAGGTCGATGAGGAAACCACTGATCCGGTGTAGTGTGTGCGGCTCGACCGCGATCGCGGCGTCCAATCGAGGTAGCACGAACGAATCGCGACTCGGGTCGAACCAGCCGATCCACATCATCTCGACGCCGACGTCGTTCTGATAGGCGAGGGATGCGTACCCGGCATCCTGGGCCGGATCGCCAGATGTTCTCGTGAGCCGGATGGTGCGTGTCTCCGGGTCGTAGCTTGCGGACTCGATCCATGGCAGCGGGTGGGTCACATCCATCTCATGCGTGCTCTCCAGGTCGCTGACCTGTGTCGCCCACTGGTTCGCGTCACCGCGACTCAGCAGGGCTTTGAGCACGTTGACCCGTCCTCCGGTTCGCATCTGCGGTCGCCGCAGGGTCAGGATCGCCGGCTGGTCTAGCAGAGACGACGCCGCCCAGTCCGTGAATAGAGCGTACGGCGGGTCCGCGGAGACCGACATCTCCAATGACGCGTGGTCCGCGTCGGCGGGCAGGCCGTGCCAGATGACCTGTGCGTCAACCGGCTCATACCAGGCGTTCGTGATCTGAAGGGTCTCGCCGTCGCGATAGGTCAAGCCTGGATGGTCGATGGCGGCCACCACGCGTCCGTCGGCGGCTCGCGCGGTGACCATCAGGTACGCTGCTTCGCGCGCGCAACTCGGGGAGAATCGAACCACGCATTGGGTCAATTCGGTGTCCACAGAGTCGCACCCGGTTCGCACCTCGTAGGAAGTGACATCTGGATGTGTGCTCGCGGGGAACCTCACGGTCATCGACCCGGTGTCGCCGGGGGTGCCGTTGGATGCCCTGAACCGCAGGAGGTCACCGGGCTGAACGTCGCTGACCGTACGCACCTCGACGCTTGGACCCGAGCGGTCGATGATCGACACCATGCCGCCCGCGGACATCGGCAATTCGCCGCGACCCATGCCGTCGGTTACCGCGGAGGCGAGCTGGGAGCCATCGGCGGCCGATGCGATGATCTCGGTCTCGGCGAGTGGCGCTCCATCAGCGCGCGTCGCCTCCACCGTCACCACGGCAGGCATTGCATCCTCCGGCGGCGCATCGGTCGGTGCTTCCGACTTCACGCTGCCGCACGCCGCCAACACGATCGATAGCCAGGTTCGCATGCGCTGAGGGCGCCGTGCGGCGCCAACTCACGACAGCGGCGAACTCGAACGTGGCGCGCCACGCCGCGTGAGGTGCGGCGAGTAATCGATAAGTTCCGCCGGGTTCCGACGGCGGGATCGCGCGGCGCATTGTCGCAGCACCCGCGGCAAAGCGGAAGCATCCCACCGTTGACACGGTAGGCGGCCCCGACTATAAGCAGCCCGCGCCAACCCGAAGATTCTCAACAGGTTGCCCCAGGATTTTATGGATCAGACAGCGGCCCTTCAGCCCGTGGTTTCGATCGCGTCGGGACACCCGCTGATCGATATCGATCTCACGGCGGTCGTCCAGTTCGTCCTGTTCTTGTTCACCTACTTCGTGGCGAACAAGCTGCTGTTCCAGCCCTACCTCGAGCTGCGGGCTCGTCGCAAGGCGGGCATCGAAGGCGCGCGCGCCGAGGCCGAGCGGATGACCGCCACTGCCGACGCGAAGCTTGCCGACTACCAGAAGTCGCTCGCCGTCGCTCGCGATCGCGCCAATGAAGAGGGTCGCAAGGTCCGCGCCGAGGCCATGACGCACGAGCGCGAGGTGACGGACAAGGCTCGCGCCACCGCGCAGACCGCGCTCGATGAAGCGCAGGCGCGCGTGCGCAGCGAGACCGAGGCCGCGCGCACCCAGCTGATGCCGCAGGCGCAGGCGCTCGCGCAGTCGATCGCGTCCAAGCTGCTCGGACGGGAGGTCGCATGAAGCGCAACCTCATGCTCGCGCTCGCACTCGCGTTGCCGGGCGCGGCGTTCGCTCAGGTAGCCGAGCCGACGACCGAGGCTCCGGCCGAGGCTCCGACCGAGGCTCCGGCCGAGGCGCCAGCCGAACCGTCCGACGAGGCGAAGAAGGAGCACACGGTCGACTCGGCGGCGGGCAAGGGCGAGACGCATCAGGGCGGCGACGTGCACGACACGCACGCGGCCGGCCACACGGACCCGTCGCAGCACTTCAACTTCTTCAACTTCGGCTATCGCGGCAAGGATGCCTACGGCGGCATCTACGGCGATGGCGTGATGATCGACCCGAAGACGAACCAGCCGGTCATGCACGGCGACGAGGCGGCTCCCGAGGAGCCCATGTCTCCGCCGTTCGTGTTCATGATCCTGAACTTCGCTGTGCTGCTCGGCCTGCTCGCCTGGAAGGGCCGGCCGGCGATGCGCAAGATCGCGCGGGATCGCCACGATCAGATCAAGACCGCGCTCGACGAGGCTGCAAAGTTGCGCGAGCAGGCGGCGGCCAAGCTGGCGGAGTACGAGACCCGGCTGAAGGACGCCGACAGCGAGATCAAGAAGATGGTGGATGGCATGCGCGCGGACGCGGAGGCCGACAAGAAGCGGATCCTCGCGACCGCGGAGGCGCAGGCCAACCAGATGAAGAAGGAAGCCGAGCAGCGGATCGCGGCCGAGATCGAGTATGCCCGGGCCGCGCTGACCCGCCAGGTGACCGACGCCGCGATCGCCGCGACGGAGACCATCCTGCGCGCGAAGGAGACCGCGGATGACCAGACCAACCTGGTCAACGCGTTCATCTCAAATCTCGAGAGGACGCCCGCCGCCGCTCCGAAAGGACGGGTCTAGCGATGGTCACCGGTAGCCTTCCCCGCCGCTACGCGCGCGCGGTCATCTCGCTCGGCACGGAGGGCGGCAACCTCGAGGCGATTGCCGCGGATCTGCGCTCGCTGGCCAAGGCGATGAACGAGTCGGCGGAGCTGGTCTCCGTGCTGTCAAACCCGTCGATCCGCCGCTCGGATCGCCGCAAGGTGATCGACGGGCTGCTCCAGGCAGTCGGCGTCCAGCCGCACACGAAGAACCTCGTGTATCTGCTGCTGGATGGGGAGCGGCTGACCGCACTCCCGGCCATCTCGCGCGAGCTCGACGCGATGATCGAGGCCAGGTCGGGCCGGGTCGCGGCCGAGGTCGTGTCGGCCAAGCCCCTGACCGCCAGCCAGCTGACCCAGCTGACGGCGGTCCTCGAGAAGCTCTCCGGCAAGCGGGTCGTCGTCACCAAGCGTGAGGACGCCGCGTTGCTCGGTGGTGTGGTCGCCCGGGTTGGCGACACGGTCTACGACGGCTCCCTTCGCACCCAGCTCCGCACCCTCCGCGACGAGCTCACAAAGTAGAGGACGGTTATGGATATTCGCGCTGCAGAGATCTCGGACATCATCCGCAAGCAGATCGAGAACTACGACAAGAAGGTCTCGGTCACGGAGACCGGTAGCGTGCTGACGGCCGGCGACGGCATCGCGCGCGTCTACGGCCTGTCGGGGGCGATGGCCGGCGAGCTCCTCGAGTTCGAGGGCGGCGGCGGCGAGAAGGTCAGCGGGATGGTGCTGAACCTCGAAGAGGACAACGTCGGTGTCGCGCTGCTCGGCAAGTTCGAGGCGGTCCGCGAAGGTGACGTCGTCAGGCGCACCGGCCGCATCGTCGAGGTGCCGGTTGGCGAGGAGCTGATCGGGCGCGTCGTCAACGCGATCGGGATCCCGGTCGACGGTGGCAAGGCGATCACCGGTGCCAAGAAGCGCCAGGTCGAGATCAAGGCGCCCGGCATCATCTCGCGCAAGAGCGTGCACGAGCCGATGCAGACCGGCATCAAGGCGATCGACTCGATGATCCCGATCGGCCGCGGTCAGCGCGAGCTCATCATCGGCGACCGCGGTACCGGCAAGACGGCGATCGCGATCGACACGATCATCAATCAGAAGGGGCAGAACGTGTTCTGCTTCTACGTCGCGATCGGCCAGAAGCAGTCGACGGTCGCCACGGTCGTCGACCGGCTCACCAAGGCCGGCGCGATGGAGTACACGACGGTCGTGCTGGCCGGTGCCTCCGAGCCCGCACCGCTGCAGTTCATCGCGCCGTACACCGGCGTCACGATGGCCGAGTACTTCCGCGACTCCGGCCGCCACGCGCTGATCGTCTATGACGATCTGTCGAAGCAGGCCGTCGCCTACCGCCAGCTGTCGCTGCTGCTCCGCCGCCCGCCGGGTCGCGAGGCGTATCCCGGCGACGTGTTCTTCATCCACAGCCGCCTGCTCGAGCGCGCGGCCAAGATGTCGGACAAGGAAGGCGGCGGCTCGCTGACCGCACTGCCGATCATCGAGACCCAGGCCGGTGATGTCTCGGCGTACATCCCGACCAACGTCATCTCCATCACCGACGGCCAGATCTTCCTCGAGGCCGACCTGTTCTACTCCGGCGTCCGGCCGGCCGTGAACGTCGGCATCTCGGTGTCGCGCGTCGGTGGCGCCGCGCAGACCGGCGCGATGAAGAAGATCGCCGGCCGCCTCCGTCTCGATCTCGCCAGCTACCGCGAGAAGGCGGCGTTCGCGCAGTTTGGCTCGGACCTCGACAAGGCGACGCTCGCGCAGATCAACAACGGCGCGCGCATGGTCGAGCTCCTGAAGCAGGGCCAGTACCAGCCGATGTCGATGGAAGAGCAGGTCGTCGTGATCTACGCCGGCACCAGAGGCTTCGTCGACAACTACCCGGTCAACGTGCTCGGACGCTACGAGGCCGAGCTGATGTCGTACATGCACTCGCGCAAGCAGGATGTGCTCGACGAGCTGAAGTCGACGGGCAACCTCGAAGACGTCAAGGACGCCAATGGCAAGAAGAGCCCTGGCGACCTCGAGAACCGGCTGCGCGACGCGCTGACCGAGTTCGCGAAGCAGTTCTCGATCGAGGACAAGGCGAAGAAGTAGTCCGATGCCGAGCCTCAAGGCCATCCGCAATCGCATCGCGAGCGTCAAGAACACGCGCAAGATCACGCGTGCGATGAAGCTCGTCTCGCAGTCGAAGCTGCGCCGCGCGCAGGACGCGCTGATCGCGGCGCGCCCGTACACCGCGGCGATCACGAAGGTCGTCAGCGAGCTGTCCGCCGTCGCGGGCACTGGGGCCCACGAGCTGTTCGAGGAGCGCCCGCTGCAGAATGCCGCGATCGTCGTCATGACCTCGGATCGCGGTCAGGCCGGTGCGTTCAACACCAACGTCGCAAAGGCCGTCGAGCGACATGCGCTCAGCGAGCTGGCCGGCGCGACCGCGGTGTCGCTGCGGATCATCGGCCGCAAGGGCAACCAGTACTTCTCGCGCCGGCGCGCCACGATCACCAGCTTCGATCCTTCCCCGAGCGGGGCGACCGCGCTGACCTCGGCGCGCGAGACCGCCAATCGCGTGATCGAGGACTTCAAGGCCGGCAAGGTCGACCGCGTGTTCGTGGTCTACAACGAGTTCAAGAGCGTCATCAGCCAGACCGTGCGGGTGAAGCAGATCCTGCCGGTCGTGCCCGAGGCGGTCGAGACCGACGCCGACGCCGGATCCGACTTCCTGTACGAGCCGTCGAAGGAAGACCTGCTGACCCGGCTGGTCCCGCTCTACGTGCAGACGCAGCTGTACCGCGCGGCCCTGGAGTCGATCGCCGCCGAGTTCGCCGCACGGGCGACCGCGATGGAGAACGCGACCAAGAATGCCGGCGACATGATCGCCCGGCTCACGCTCACGTATAACCGCGCCCGCCAGGCGTCGATCACGAAGGAGCTCCTCGAGATCATCGGCGGTGCGGAAGCTCTCAAGGGATAAGGACCGACCACATGGCAACTACCGACTATTCCCCCAACAGCATGGGCCGCGTGGTCCAGGTCATCGGTCCCGTCGTCGACGTGGCCTTCGACTCGGCCGAGTTGCCCGAGATCAACACGGCGCTGCTACTCACGAACCCGTCGATCAACAAGCGCGAGGACAACCTGACCGTCGAGGTCGCCCAGCACCTCGGCGAGCACATGGTCCGCTGCGTCGCGATGGACAACACGGACGGCCTGATCCGCGGCCAGACCGTGAAGAACACCGGTAACCCGATCTCGGTCCCGGTCGGGGCGGCCGGGGGCGGGCGGGGGATGAACCTCCGGGGGGCGCCGGGCGCCCCGGCGGG
>JBBJLY010000080.1:0-30516 GCA_037720695.1 Kofleriaceae bacterium
GTGACGGGACCGTTCGAGATCGCCCCCGACGAGCGCGAGGTCGCCCTGGCCGCGATGGCGCCGCATGGTGAGCTGATGTACGGGCGGATCGACCTCGCCCGGGATCCAGCGGGCCAGCCGATGGTGATGGAGCTCGAGCTGGTCGAACCCTCGCTGTTCTTCGCCCATCAGCCGGGATCAGCCGATCGCTTCGCCGCCGCGCTTCGTCGCCGCCTGTGACAGCTGTCCGCGCTGCCCCGAAGCAAACTTCGTAACACGGGCCTGCTCACCTGCTCTATCGCCGACGAACCCGATAGGAGGAGCGCGCCGCATGGTGGGCAGATGTGTGCTCGTGTAGAGCTGGCCAGGTGGTCGAACCATCGCTGTTGTCCGCCCGGGATCTGCCGGCCGCGTCGCGGCCGCGCTTCGTCGCCGCCTGTAAACCTGGGCGCGCGCTGCGGTCTGTAGTTCGCACGGTCGGCGCCTCAACTGTCACGGCATGTCCGTGGGTGTTACGGGCGCCGGGCGCCGTTCTCGTCTCTGATGCGGGCGATTCGAGACCCGCAGCAACACCGGACAGCGGAGCCACCTGATGTACCTCGCTCGCCTCATTCCCTGGATCGCGATCCTCGCCGGCTGTGCGGACGTCGCACCCGAGCTGGAACACGATCAGTCACTCGATGGCATCCGCCTTCGCGTGATGGCCGGTAACCTGACCGGCGCTTCGTCGCGCTACGACGATGGCGCCGGGATCCGGATCTTCCAGGGCATCAGGCCCGACGTCGCGCTGGTGCAGGAGTTCAGGTACACCGCCGGCAGCCGCGCGTTTGTCGACACCGCGTTCGGCCCCGAGTTCCAGTTCGTCGAAGGTGCGGGCAACATCCGGAACGCGGTGGTCAGCCGATACCCGATCGTCGAGAGCGGCGAGTGGGATGACCCGTCGGTCGGCGATCGCGGCTTCACGTGGGCGCGGATCGACGTGCCCGGCCCGACCGATCTGTGGGCGGTCAGCCTCCACCTGCTGACGTCGTCATCGTCGGCGCGCAACACCGAGGCCCGCGCGCTGGTCCAGCGGATCACGGCTGTCGTGCCGAGCACCGACTGGCTCGTCCTCGGCGGCGATCTCAACACGAGCTCGCGCAGCGAGTCCGCGATCTCGACGCTCGGCCAGGTCATCGAGACCGCGAGCCCGTATCCGGCCGATCGCAACGGCGATGGCGACACCAACGCGTCGCGCAGTAAACCGTACGACTGGTTGCTCGCGAACGATGATCTCGACGCGCGCGAGACGCCCGTGGTGGTCGGCGGCAGCTCGTTCACCAACGGGCTCGTCGTCGACACGCGCGCCTATAGCCCGATCACCGAGCTCGCGCCGGCGCGCTCCGGTGACTCCGGCACCCGGGACATGCAGCACATGGGCGTCGTGCGCGACTTCGATCTCCCGAGCGAGACCGGTGCCACGCTGCACGTCGACGCACCGAATGGCGGAGAGCAGTGGGCGGTCGGATCGGCGCACATGATCACATGGACCTCGAACGCGGTCGACACGGTCGACATCGACTACGCGGCCAACGGCACGACGTTCAAGCGGATCGCCTCCGCGGTGGCCTCGAGCGGGTCGTTTGCGTGGACCGTGCCCGGCCCCGCCACCTCGACCGCACGGATCCGCATCACGTCGACCGCCGGAAGCACGGGCGACGCCTCCGACGCCGCGTTCGCGACCACGGAGACGCCGCTGCCCGGCGGCGATGTGATCCTGAACGAGGTGCTCGCGAACGAGCCCGGCACCGCGACCGCCGGCGAGTTCATCGAGCTCGTCAACCCGGACACCGGCGCGATCAACCTCTCGGGCTGGTCCCTGGCCGACAGCGTCGCGACCCGGCACGTGTTCCCCGCCGGCACGACGCTCGCGCCTGGCGCCCGGCTCGTGATCTTCGGCAACACCGCCAGCACGGGTGCTCTCGGACTCAGCAACTCGGGAGACACGGCGCGGCTGATCGATGGAGCTGGCGCGACGGTCGACACGTTCACGTTCGGCGGCTCTCCAGACGGCGTGTCGTTCAACCGCTCGCCCGACGCGACCACCGGCCCGTTCGTGCTGCACACCGAGCTGTCGAGCCAGCCCGCGTCGCCGAACTCCGCCCCCTAGGCGAACAGCTCGCTCGACAGTCGGGCGAGCGCATCGATCGTCCACGCGCCGTACCAGAACAGATCCTTGCCGCTGACACGCGCGATCCGTGCGCGTGGCAACGCCTCCGCAAACGCGGCCTCATCGATGGCGCTGAACGCGTGCGGTTCGTCGGGCAGGATCACGAGCGCGGGATCGCGCGCGATCACCTCAGCGAGCGTGATCCGCGGGTAACGCACGTCTCGCCCACCTGGATCCTTGGGCTCGGCCTTGCCGAGATCCGCGGCCAGCGGGAACAGCCGGAGCCGGTCGCCGAACACGTTGGCGATCCCGATCCGCGCCAGCACGTCGGAGCCGAACGTGTCCGCATTGAGCGTCATCAACGGGTCGATCCAGATCGGGATGAACGCGCGCGTGCGCGGCTCGATCGGCGGGGCCAGGTGATAGCCGCGGCGGACGACCGACTTCGCGGGCTCGCCGAGCTCGAGCATCCGCGCCAGCCGGGCGACGTGCGCGATCCCGTCGGCGACCCGGCGCGGGAGCGAGACCAGGATCGGGATCCGCTCCGCGGCGAGCGCCTCGAGCGCGACCCGGGTGTTCTCCTCCTGGTTCGCGATCACGAGATCCGGCGCGAGCGCGATCACCGCAGCGACGTCGACATCTTTGGTCCCGCCGACCTGCGGCACGTGTGCGACCTCGGGGCTTTCGCAGTAGCGCGTGCGGCCGACGATGCGCTCGGTCGCACCGAGCGCGATCAGCGTGTACGTGTCACTGGGCACGAGCGAGACGATGCGCGTGGGTGGGCGTCCGATCACGAGGGTCCTCCCGATGTCATCGACGAGCTTCCGGGTCGGCACTCCGCATGTATAGCGCGTGCTAAGGTGCCGCCGTGGCGAAGGCCGTGCCCGATCGCGCGAGTGACCCTGTCCGAGAGAACATCGACTCGAAGGCACTCGAGGAGGCGATCGCGAAGCTGTCTCCCGACGAAGCGGCGTTCTTTCTCCAGTCGCTCGAGAGCAAGTTCCGCAAGCGCACGAGCCAGCTGACCGGCTACCTGGTCGCGATGGTCTTGTGGCTGGTCGCGATGATCGGCGCGCTGGCGTACTACGGGGCCACCGACGGCTTCGTGCTCTGGGTGTTCCTGGTGCCGTTCGCGCTGCTCGGGATGATCCTCTACGCGTTCGGCAAGTGGGGCACCCGCGTCGGTGGGCCGGATCGCGAAGCACCCAAAGCGTGAGCGAGGTATGATCGCGGGCATGCGCAGCCTGAGATTCGCGCTGGCGATCATCGTGACGGTCATCGTGGCAAGCGCGTGTGGCGGCTCGAAGGATCCGAGCACGCCGCTGGCCCGCTGCACCACGCCCGTCACCGGCACCACGATCTCGGTCAAGAAGCTCGGGACGGTGGTCAGCGGCGCGATGCTGGTGACGTCGCCACCCGCGGATCTGCGGCTGTTCGTGATCGAGCAACGCGGCGCGATCCGGATCTTCAAGGATCAGGTCCTGCTCCCGGATCCCTTCCTCGATCTGTCGCCGGATGCGCGGGGCCCGGTGATCGCCGGCGGCGAGAACGGCCTGCTCGGGCTCGCGTTTCACCCGGCGTACGCAAGCAACGGCCAGTTCTTCGTCTACTACACGGCGCGCAACACGGGCGATGCGATGAACCCACAGCGCAACGTCGTCGCGCGCTGTCAGGTCTCGCCGACCAACCCCGATCGCGCTGACGCGACGAGCTGCGTCGACGTGCTCTCGATCCCTGACTTCGCCGGCAACCACAACGGCGGGATGATCGAGTTCGGTAAGGATGGCTTCCTCTACATCGGCACCGGCGACGGCGGCGGTGGCGGCGATCCGCAGCGCAACGGTCGCGCGCTCGTCGACGGCGATCCGATGCCCAACACCAAGGCGTTGCTCGGCAAGATCCTGCGGATCGACATCGATGCGCGCTCGCAGGGCGAGTACGGAATCCCCGCCGACAACCCGTTCGCCAGCGGTGGCGGCAAGCCGGAGATCTTCGTGATCGGGCTGCGCAACCCGTGGCGGTGGTCATTCGATCGCGCCACCGGTGACCTGTGGATCGGTGATGTCGGTCAGGGCGAGGTCGAGGAGCTGACCGTGATGCGCGCGGGTGAACAAGCCGGCAAGGATCTCGGCTGGAGCAACTTCGAGGGCACGCGGTGCTACCGCGAGCCGTGCGAGGCCGGAACCGTGGCGCCGCAGGACGAGCGCACGCACGCCGACGGTTGGCTCTCGATCATCGGCGGCCAGGTCTATCGCGGCACCTGCTATCCGGACCTCGTCGGCACGTACTTCTACACCGACTACAACAAGCGTCAGCTGATCAAGGCGACGCTGCGCGGTGACGGCACGCTCGACATCGTCGACCTACCGGCGACCGTCGGCGGCCCGCCGGCCAGCCTGCACGAGGACGCGCGCGGCGAGCTCTACGTCACCGACACCTCGGGCAACGTGTATCACCTCGAAGTGGGACCGTGACCAGCAGGTCGACGCGGATCGAGCTCGCGTCCGGGCTCGGCTACGCGGTGCGCGAGTGGGATGGACCTGGCCCCGGGACGACCACGTTCGTCCTCGTGCACGGCTACACCGATCTCGGCTTCGGATGGACCGAGGTCGCGACCCGCCTGGCGGATCACGGGCACGTGATCGCGCCCGACCTGCGCGGCCACGGCGAAAGCGACTGGATCGGGCCCGGCGGCTACTACCACTTCTTCGACTACGTGGCGGATCTCGACGACGTGATCCGCCAGCTCGCGCGCCCGCGCGTGATCCTCGTCGGGCACTCGATGGGCGGCTCGATCAGCGGCTACTACGCCGGGACGCGACCGGAGCGGCTCGCCGGGCTCGTGCTGGTCGAGGGCCTCGGCCCACCGGACCTCGCGGGGAGTGATGGCCCGACCCGCACCGCGGCCTGGATCGATGCCTGGCGCACCGCCCGCGCAAAGGTCAAGCCGATGCCCTCGCTCGATGAGGCGATCCGCCGGCTCAAGCGCCACGACGACCTGCTCGACGATGCACTCGCCGCGCGACTCGCGGAAGCCGGCACCCGCAGCGTCCCGGGTGGCCTGGTGTGGAAGCACGATCCGCTGCACGCGACGTTCGGACCGTATCCATACCGGCTCGACACCGCGCGCCGCTACTGGGAGCGCATCACCTGCCCGGTGATCTGCGTCGACGGCACGCGCTCGCGGCTGAATCTGTCGGCGGAAGAACGCGCGTCACGCCGCGCCAGCTTCAAGCACTGCCGGCATGTCGAGCTCGACGCCGGCCACTCGGTGCAGCGGCACCAGCCCGCGCAGCTCGCCGAGCTCGTGCTGTCACTCCGCGAATGAGACCAGACAGACGTTGGTCTCCGCGCAGCCAGGACACGGCGGTGTGGTGTCACCACACGCGTTGGGACCGCAGCAGTTGAACGTGCACGCGGTCGGGGCGCCGGTGCAAACCTGGGTCTCGCACGCGTTGTTGCCCTTGCAGCTCGCCTCGCATACGCCCGTCGGCCCGCACTGGATGCCGCCGTTCTGGCACGCGTTGGGGCTCTCGCACTTGCCGTGGCAGTCGGTGGAAGTGCCGCACTTGATCCCGCCGGTCTTGCACGCGTTGTTGCCGGTGCACGCGACATCGCAGCGACCATCGCCGCAGGTCACGCCATGGTTGCCGCACGCGTCGTTGCCCGCGCACGTGACCTGGCACGGTCCGACGGTCGGGCACAGCACCGAGCCATTGCGACACGCGTCACCGGTCGCGCACGTGATGATGCAGGCATCGGCGGAGCGACAATCGATGCCGCCGGCGCACGTGTCGACCGCATCGTCGCACGTGATGTTGCAGCGCAGGCCGGCGCGGCACGCGGCGCGGCCACTGCCCGCGAAGTCGATATCGCAGTAGCCGGTGGTCGCATTGCAGGTGCCGGCGATCGAGGCACACAGCTCGGGATCACAAGCCACCGCCGGCCCGTCGAACGGCGGCATGTCGCTGTCGTCACCTGCTGCATCGCGCGCGTCCTCGGGGAGAGCAGCGTCACCCGTACCCGCCGGCGGCTTGAAGCTGCAGGCGGCCCACATGGCGACCAGCCAGGCGTAGCGCATGGCTCATCATCTCACGACCGCGTGTGCAACGACGGATTCCGTGGCGGGCGGGTCAGCTGCGTCGTCGTGCGACCGCGCCACGTGACCGGCACCACGACGCGAAAGGTCGAACCCTTGCCGAGCGCCGACTCGAGCTCGACCTCGGCGCCGAGCAGCTCGGTCAGGCGTGCGACCAGCGCGAGCCCGAGCCCGACGCCACCGTAGCCGCGCGAGTCGCCGCCCTCCGCCTGGCGAAACGGCTCGAAGATCGCGGCACGATCGTCGTCCGCGATCCCGATGCCGGTGTCGACGATCTCGAGCGTCAGATCGTAGTCGCGGCGGCGCGCACGCAGCGTGACCGTGCCCCCCTCGGGCGTGAACTTGACCGCATTCGCGAGCAGGTTGACGAGCACGTGTGCGAGCCAGCGCTCGTCGGACTCGATCTCGGGCAGCGCGGGCTCGAGGTCGACCGCGAGCGTCAGCTTCTTCGTGCCGACCATCCACGACACCGACGCGGTCACGCGCTCGACCAGCTCGGGGATGTTGACCGGCCCGGGACGCGCGTCGATCTTGCCGGCTTCCGCGCGGGTCAGCTGCAAGACGTCGTCGACCAGGCCGAGCAGCGACTGTGCGCTGCGCTTGATCGACGCGCACGCCTCCTTCTGCTTGTCGGTCACCGGACCGTAGACGCCGGCCGCGATCACGTCGGCGAGGCCCTGGACGCCATGGATCGGCGTCCGCAACTCGTGCGTCATCGACGCGACGAACTGGCTCCGCTGGGTGGCCGCGGAGATCAGCTGCGCGGTCCGGCGCTCGAGGTCGGCCTCCTTCGCGCGCAGCAGACGGAGCGTGCCCGCCGAGAAGAACGCCGGTACACCGACGACGAACGCGCAGTACACGATCGAGGTCACCGCGTAGCCAATCGTGGGCGCGTGGCCTGGCGACCCTGGGACTGGTGTCGGCGCGAGCACGCCAGTGGTCAGCAGGATCATCATCAGCGCGAAGCACGACACCGTGATGCCCGCCATCATGATGGTGACGCCGAGGTTCGACAGCAGCGACAGCACGGCGATCACGATCACGTACGTCGGGAACAGCGGAGAGTGCGCGCCCCCGGTGAGGTACATCGCGGCGGTCAGCAGCACCACGTCGGCCATCGTGTTGAGCCCCTGCGTCTCCATCACCGCCCGGTCCTTGGCCAGCGACAACCCGGCGATCGAGTTGGTGAGCAGCTTGATCCCGACCAACCCGACGAACTCCCACCGCCACGGCGTCAGCCCGAAGAGCCCCGCTGCCGCAGCGAGCACGCCGAAGCAGATCGCGATCGCGAACCCACTCCAGATGCCGAACCGCAGCTTCGCGCGATTGGCGGGCGCGGCCATCTCCGCGACGAACGCCGGGTACTTCACGTCCGATCGCCGAGGAGCTGCCGGACCTGGGCGAGGAGGTGCACCAGGTCGAACGGCTTGGACAGGTAGCCGTCGGCGAGCGCTCCGAGCTCGAGCGTTCGATCGGACTGATCGCGGTCGGTGTAGACCGCGCTCATCATCAGGATCTTGGTCGCCTGGCCCGCCGGCGTCTGCTTGAGCTCGCGAACCAGCTCGAAGCCATTCTTGCGCGGCAGCTGGACGTCGACCAGCAACAGGTCCGGCGCGTCGCGCTCGAAGCGCTCGATCCCCTCGGGACCCGATGACGCCGCGATCGTGGCGTAGCCGTTGGCGGCCAGGAAGTCCGCGAGGATCATCTGGTTCACCGGATCATCCTCGATGATCAGGATCTTCTTCACTGCCCTGGCAACGTACCACGCTCAGGTGAATCGGCTGGACGGGACCGGCCCGCCTGCCCACAGCCGCGAGCGAGGCGCGGGCTCGAACGGCCACACGCGCTCGACCAGCGCCTGCCACTTCTCGGGCTCGTCGGCGGTGCGGTCGTCGGGATCGAGGCCCGCGCTCGCCGAGATCTCGGCGGCGACCTCGCCGGCCGGGCGATCATCTGCGATTCCGGGCCGGGTCTCGTGGGTCTCCGGATCGACGACGACGCCCTCCCCCCACGGCGCGACCAGCGTCTGATAGAGCACCATCGTGACGTCGGGCGCGAGCGGGCTGTCGTGGGTCCACGGGGACGCGTGGGCGTACAGGATCTGTTCGGGCCGGCGCTGAAGCAGGCGCGCGACATCGGGGGCCGAGAGCTCCGCGAGGTCGTACAGCACCACGAGCCCTGGCGCCGGGACACCGACGGCGGGCCATGGCGCGATCGGCAGCCCGAGCTTCTCGGCGGCGGCGAGCGAGATGATGTCGTTACCGCGTCCGGGCGGTGCATAGACACACGGCAGATGGAGGCCCGCGGTCAGGCTGCGCAGGCGGTCGAGTCCGGTCGCGATCCGCCCGTACGAGTCGGCGAGCCAGGCGTAGCGTCCGTGCATCGGCGCGTCGAAGCCGTACGGCGACTGATGCGCCAGCAGGCTGCCAAACAGCACGTAGTGCCAACCGCGCAGATCACGTTGATCGAGCGCACACGCACCGGCGACGCGATCCGCGCGCGCGAGGATGCCGTTGATCGTGGCGCTCATGTGCTCGCTCTCCGTCGAATCGGGCACGAGCGTCGGCTGGGTCTCGCGTGTCAGCTGCAGCCTGCCCGACATCGCGGCGTTGAACGCGTAGAGGTAGCGACACAGGAAGCTGCGCGTGCGCAGCGCGGGATGCTCGCCGAGCACCTCCAGCGCGTCCTCGTACGCCATCGCGCTCTCGAGAGCGCTCACCAGCTCGCAGACGACCTCCTCGCTATCACCGACCAGCGCGAGGCAGCGCCACAGCACGCTCGCCGCGATCTGCGGCGCGCCTGCATCGATCAGCGCGTATCCCAGATCGTAGAGCCGATCCGGGCTGTCCGGATCGCGGACTGTTTCGGAGGCCAGCTCGGCAAGCGGCGTCGCGCCGCGGCGTGCTGCAAGCTCGCCGACGAGCGCCAGCCAGCGCGGGAGCTCGGGTACCGCGATCGACTTGCCGACGGGCCACCCGAGTGCCATCCGCAGTCGCGAGAACGCACCGGCATCGTCGCCGCGCGCGATCAGCGACTCGATCGCCGCCACCTCATCGCCGTCGCCAGCCAGCGTCATGGATCATGCACCGTCGAGCTTCGCGAGCCGCGCCGACAGCTGCCACAGCGCCTCGCGCGCAGCTCCATCGCGGGCCGTCGTGGCCGGCGGCGTGACCACGCCGTCGCTGAAGTAACTGCCAGACGGCTCGTCGGTGGTGACCGCGCCGGCGAGCCGGACGATCGTCTTCGCACCCGCTTCGGTCGCCATCCCGGTCACTGGCCCGAAGCCCTGGCGGAGCAGCTTGGTCGACACGACCCCCGGGTGGACGCTGTATACGACCACCGCTTTGGGGTCCCGACGCTCCGCGAGCACGAGCGCGTGCATCACGTTCGCCAGCTTGCTCTGCGCGTACGCCGCATACCCGGTCCAGCCCTGGGCCAGCGTCAGATCGTCGGCGTGGATCCGGCCGCGCGTGTGCGCGATCGAGGCGACATTGATGACCCGCGATGGTGCCTCGGTCGCGCTGGCCTCGAGCCTCGGCAGGAGCAGCTGCGTCAGGGCGAACGGCCCGATGTGATTGACCGCGAACGTCAGCTCGATCCCGTCTTCCGTCAGCGTCCGCTCGTCAGCGAACACGCCGGCGTTGTTGACCAGCACGTGGAGCGCGGGCAGCCGCTCGAGGATCTGCGCGGCACCCTTCTTGACCGCCTCGACGCGTCCGAGGTCGAACGCCACACCTTCGAACTCGGCTCCCGGCAGCTCGGCGGACAGCTGCGCGAGCGCGGCGTCGACCTTCAGCTTGCTGCGGCCGTGGATGATGACCTTCATGCCGGCGGCCGCGAGCGCGCGTGCGGTTGCGCGACCGATACCGTCGGTCGAGCCGGTGACAAGGACAACCCTGGACATCGCCAGGAAGATATCCCAAGTCTTCTAGCGGCGAGCGCGCAGTGCGCGGATCATCGCCGGTGGCACGTGCGGCTCGCGAACAGGTTCGCCGATGTTTGCCAGCGCAGCACCCGGCGCGCGCGGACGAACGCCGGTCCACGCCTCGATCTTGTCGTACGCGGCATCACGGTCTGGAGCTGCGAGCCCGTTGATGCGCGCACCGTGCGTGCCCTCGGGCTCGATCACCAGCAGCGAGTCGGTGGCGCCACCCAGCTCGTACTGGCCAGCGGTCCATGGATCCCACTGGCCGTAGACGAACAGGAACCGGCTGCCCTGCGTCGTGACGAACTCGGCGATGTCGCGCATCGCGGCGCCACCGTCGTAGGTTGGCGGCGGGGTCGGCAGCGCACCGTCGTAGTCAGCGTCCTCGAACATCAGATAGGGCTCGAGGTACGCGGCCGATTCGGGATACCCGAGTTGCTGGTACGCCTGATAGTAGTAGGGCTCGAACAGCGCGACCTGGGCGTCATCGCTGTCGCCGATCGGCGCGGTGGCGTCGAGGAAGTTGAACAGGTCATCATCCGCGGCGGTGGGCAGCGGCACGTTGGGGCACGCCGTGACGCCGGAGTACTGCCAGAACGCGAAGTCGAGGCTCGCGATCGACGACTCGACGGCCGCCTCGAGCGAGATCCGCGTGTAGATGTGCCCGGACTGGGCCCGTGCGCGGTTTTCCATCTCGGTGCGCCGCTGGATCATCGCAATCGCGGCTTCGCGCACGGCCTGACGGCACGCGGCGGGCCCGACCGTGTCGAGGAAGGTCAGGTACCGCGGGTCCGGCGCACCGAACGAGAGCGGCGCGACGTAGGGCACCGTGCCATCGACATCGTCCGGATAGAACCGCCGATGGTAGGTCGCGGTCATGCCGCCCTTGGATCCGCCGGTGGTGAGGAACGGCACGTCGTAGATCGTCCTCAGCGCCTCGATGATGTGGTGCTCGTCGGCGGCCATCTGCTCGATCGTCAGCTTGGTCCAGTCGGTGGGCTCGGGTCGCGAGTCCGCGAAGTAGCGGTGCTCGATCGAGATCTGGTTGCCGAACACGAGGTTCGTCAGCTCGGCGGTGCGGTCGCGGTAGTAGTCGTGATAGCCGCTGGTCAACGCGACCATCGGGACGTCGAGGTCGTGGTGCACGAGCGACACCCGCTGCGAGAACGTCTGGCCTCCAGGTGCGTCGTGATCCACCGGCTGGGTGAACTGCAACACGTAGTAGGTGTAAAACGGCAGGTTGGTCTCGGTCTGTTCGACCGTGACGCCAGGCAGCGCCGCCAGCTCGGCCCCGAGATCCCGAGCCTCGCCGCCACAGCCACTGCACAGCAGTCCACCGACCAGGAGGCTCGCGAAGGCGCGCATCATGTGCGGACCAGCTTGCCACGCAGCGTCAGCGCAGGGTAGGCATTCGCCTCTATGGCTCTCTCCGTCGGGATCGTGGGCTTGCCGAATGTGGGCAAGAGCACGGTGTTCAACGCGCTCACCGCCGGCAAGGCGGAGGCCGCAAACTATCCGTTCTGCACCATCGATCCGAACGTCGGCATCGTCCCCGTCCCCGATGGACGGCTACGACGCATCGTCGCGAAGATCAAGACGCAGAAGATCATCCCCGCGATCGTCGAGATCGTGGATATCGCGGGGCTCGTCAAGGGCGCGTCGCAGGGTGAAGGCCTCGGCAACAAGTTCCTCGCGAACATCCGTGAGACCAGCGCGATCTTGATGATGGTGCGCTGCTTCGATGACGAGAACGTCATCCACGTCGCGGGCTCGGTCGATCCGATGCGCGACATCGACATCATCGAGCTCGAGCTCGCGCTGGCCGACGTCGAGACGGCCGAGAAGCGGCTCAAGAAGGCCCAGGGTGCGGCGAAGACCGGTAACAAGGAGGGCAAGTCCGAGCTCGCGCTGGTCGAGAAGGTCTACAATCATCTCGCAGCAGGCAAGCAGGCGCGCACCCTCGACCTGACCGACGACGAGCGCAAGACGGTCGGCGGGTTCGGGCTGATGACGTCGAAGCCGGTGCTCTACTGTTGCAACGTCGGCGAGGCGGATCTCCCCGGCGGCAACGCGTGGAGCAACACCGTCAAGGAGCGCGCGACGCGCGAGGGTGCCGGCGTCGTCATCCTGTGCGGCAAGGTCGAGTCCGAGCTCGCGGAGCTGGCCGAGGACGACCGCGCCGAGCTGCTGTCCTCGTACGGGCTCACCGAGCCGGCGCTCGCGAGCCTCGCGCGCGAGTGCTACCGGCTGCTCGGCCTGCAGTCGTACTTCACGGCCGGCGAGAAGGAAGTCCGCGCGTGGACGGTGCGCAAGGGCGCGATGGGACCCGAGGCCGCCGGTGTGATCCATACCGACTTCGAGAAGGGCTTCATTCGCGCGCAGGTCTATTCGCTCGCAGACCTCGAGCAGTATGGCTCCGAGGCCGCGATCAAGAGCGCCGGCAAGATGCGGATCGAAGGCAAGGAGTACGTCGTCCAGGACGGCGACATCATGCACTTCCTGTTCAACGTCTAGAACGAGCCGCGAAGCCCAGCCGAGACCGTCAGCCCGCGGGTGTCGAGGTCCCCGATCGCCGCGAACATCGTCGGAATCGACCGCGCATCGTCGGGCCGGTCGCCGGGGTACGCATGGAGCGAGATCGGCGAGGCGAGCGTGTAACCGACATGCACGCCGAGGCCGAGCGCGAACGCCGGGTGGTCGAGCAGCGCGAGCTCGGTCCCGACGGCCGCGGTGCCGAGCGCGTGCCACTCGTGATCGTCGACCGGCGTCATCAGCGTGCCGTCGGTGTCATCCGTGATCGTGACGCTCGTCCGTGCGATCCCGAGCCCGGCCTCGCCGACCAGCGAGAACCGCCAGCGCAATGGGACCTCGCCGCGTAGCCCGCCCGTGAACATGTACTGGTGAAGCGAGGTCTCGAGCGCGCCGAAGATCTGGTCGTCGACCAGGCCGAATGCGAACCGTCCGAACACCGAGAGGTCGACCGTCCGACGCGGGACGTCGACCGTCGCGAGCTGCCGGCTGAGCGTGAGCTGCGGGCCGGCGATCGGTTTGTCGGCGAGGATCGCGGCACTGGTGTCGCCGAACCAGCGAACCTGCGACGACACGTCGATCGCGTAGTGCGGGTCAGCGTGGGCTGGGGCCGCGAGCGCGAGCACGAACAGCAGGGCGAGGCGGATCATGGGGACTCCTGGTCGAGGACGCCGGCGAGCAAGAACCCGGACAGCACGGTCGACTCGCCGCGCGTGCTGCCGGTGGAGGGAATGACGGTCGCGAGCCCGAACGGATCGCCGTGATCGACGACGAGCGCGCCGCTCGCGAGCGCGTAGACCTGGCGTGCCGCGTAATCGAGCCGGAGGTCACTCGGATGAAGGTTCGAGAGATCGAGGATGCCGACGCGCGGCACACCGTCGGTGGTCCCGACGAGGAACGTGCCGTCGGGCGTGAACGCGTAGGTATCGAGCCGTCCCACGCCTTGTAGCGGAGACACCGATCCGATGCCGACGTCGAGCATGCCGAGGACATCGCGCGCATCGTCGTGCACCAGCATCGCGAGCTCGCGTCCGGGCACCGGGGACAGATCGCGGACCGGTTCACCGACCTCGATCGTGTCGAGATCGAGCCGCTCGAGCGGGTCGCCGACCTTCGCGAGTGGCAACGCATGGACCCGGGGCATCGCGGCGCCGAGCTGCGCGAGCACCGCGACCGTCGCCGGGCCGCCTGCGGGGAACAGCACGATGCGGTCGATCGGATCGGGCGTGTCGACGCGGCGAAACTGCGCGGTGTCGGCATCGATGATCACGAGCTCGCGCGTATTCGGCGTCGCCGCGAGCACGAACCGGTGCCCGCTGGCGTCGTCGAACACGTCGATGTCGCTCGGGTTGCCACCGGCGCCGAGCTCCGCGAGCACGGGGCGATAGTCGTTTGCGGTCGGCGATGCCGATGGTGGATCCGGGATCAGCACCATCTCCAGCACGTCGCGCGCGTTGTCGGATCGCATGTACGCGGTCGCCGTATTCGGCGCGAACACCAGCTCGCGCGGCAGCACGTTCTGCCCGGCGCCCTCGAGCCGGATCGTGACCTCGTCGCGATCCGCGTGACTCGCGTCGATCACGGTCACCACGTTGCGCGCGAGGACGAACGCGAAGATGCGTTCGGAGGTGTCCGCGGCGCCGGGGATCGCCATCCGCGGCGACAGCACGATGCCGCTCGGCGCCGAGCCGAACGATCGGATGGTCTTGTGGACGGGGTTGGTCGGCCCGGGTGGCTGGTTCAGGTCGATGAACGCGAGCTCGTTGGGGTTGCGGAAGAAGCCCTCGGCATCCGGGCCGGCTTCCGAGAAGTAGGCCACCGCGATGCCGTCGTCCTGCGACACCGCGATCCGATCGAACGGCGAGCCGACCGAGTAGCCGACGGGCGTCGAGCCTGGCGCGCTGACGTCGACGTGCCACAGCATCGGCTCCTCGTCGATCTGGCCGCGCTCGATCGCCTCCTCGCCGCGGGTCACGACGAGCACGCGATCGCCACCGGGGGTCGGGGTCGCAAACACGGGACGCCGTCCGACCGGCCACGAATCGACACGCGGCATCGCCTGACCGGCGTCGATCGCGACGACGCGGTCGAGCGCGGAGTCGATCCACGCGAGCTGGCGCTTGAGCGGCAACGGTCCGAGCAGCACGCGCTCCCGGTCGAGCGCGACCGGTCGCTCGGCGATACACGAGACGAGCAGGATGGGAATGAGTAGGCGCATGGCAGACCTCAGTCGATGACCTGGCTGTTGAGGTCGAACCCGGTCAGGGTCCGGACCTGTCCGCTGGCGACGTCGATGAAGCTGACGCGGCCGAGCGGATGACGCTGCGAGATGAAGATCTTGTTCGAATCCGGCAACAATCCGATGTCACTCGGCGGTGAGCCGAGCTCGATCGTGCGCACGACGCCGGAGTCGAGCGCGATCGACTGGACCGCGCAGAAGGCGCCTTCCTCGTCGCCGCCATCGAGCGTCACGTAAGCCCGCGGCGCACTGCCGGCGAACGTGAACTTCGTCGGATTGACCGGCGTGATCTCGAGCTTCGCGAACCCGGTCGCGAGATCGAGGCTCGAGTAGCCCGGCTTGCGATCGATGTACTCCTCGAACGTGTCGGCCTGGTCCGGATCGCCGGGCTTGCGCGCGTGGAGCACGATCGCCTTGGTCCCGGTCGGATCGAAGCCGACCGCGAGCACGGCCTTCTGCAGCGGGTACGTGTGGCGCGGGAAGCCGGGCTGATCGAGCTCGACCACGGTGATCCGCTCGTCGTAGAACGCGTTGGTGTAGAGCAGCCCGCGCGTGCCGTCGGCCGACAGGATCAGCGAGCCGCTCGTGGCGTTCGCGAGGCTGATGGTCTGCACGCCACCCGGATTCTGCGCATCGCCGGGCACGTCGATGATCGCGAGCCCCGCCGGCTCGCGAACCACCGCGTAGACGCGGGCGCCGTCGGGTGCGAGGTCGATGTCGGTCGGGATCCCGGCGAGCGGGATGCTCCAGCCCTCGCCGGCGTGGTCGCCGAGCATTCGCACGACGCGGACCGCCGCGACGCCGGGCGTGCGCACGACCGCGTACTCGCCGGACGAGACGATGTCGACCTCGAGCCCGCTCGCATCGCCATGCGGATCTTCGGTCACCGGGATCGGCGGGACGATCGTGGGCGCGCCGGCGGCCATCAGCGGCAGATCGATCACCGATACGCCGTTGTCCGTGACCACGAATGCGTACCGGCCGGTCGCATCCGACTCGACCTCGCGCGGACGGAACCCGACGGTCAGATCAACCGCGCGCTGGCCGCCCTGCCCGACCGCGAGCACCGTGACGTCCTGGAACGATCCGACCTCGCCGACGTTCTCGATCCCGCCGGCCTCGAGGATCGCCTTCGCGAGGTCGAAGTACGCGACCGCGTAGCGCCCGCCCGGTGTCGCGACCAGCTCGTTGAGATGCGGCAGCGTCGGATAGAGCTCCGAGCTCGACGTGCTTCCCATCGGACGTACGACCGTCGCGGCGCCGTTCGTGCCATCGAGCACGACCGCGGTATCCGATCCGGGCAGCGTCGCGAGCACCTTCGGCTGATCACCGACCTCGACCGAGACGACCTCGAGGTTGTCGCCGTCGATCTTCGCGAGTCGATCCTGATCGGTCATCGCGACCCACACGAACCGACGCGAGCTCACCGGGTCCGTCAGCTTGTACTCGACCTCCTGCGGCTCGGTCCCGCCATCGCCCGGCGGCGCGGGCGCGACGCAGGTCCCGAGCTCGGAGCACACGTACCCCACCGGGCACTCGCTCGACGAGAAGCACGCCGGAACCCCGTTGTCGTCGAACCCACCCGGGGCGAGGGCACTGTCGCTCATGCCACACGATGCGGTGAACACCGTGGCGACCAGCCACGGAAGGTTGCGTTGCATGCCCGTTCCCACGGCAACGCTCGTGCCGCGTGCGCGCGAGGAACGACGCGGAGTTCCGCCTGACGCGTCGATGACGATCGCGCAGGTCGCGACACCGATGTCGCACTGGTGATCCGTCCCGCGCCAAGGTCTGGGGTAGTCTGCGCGGCCTTGCTCGGTGGATTCATCATGGTGGCCGTGACCGCGGCGTCGTGGGGCACGTGGAGCCTGTTCCTGCGGCCGACCGGGTTACCGGCGACGATCAGCGCACCGATCCTGTTCGCGACGATGGGCCTGTTCGCGTTGCCGCTCGCGCTCCGCGCACCGCGGGTCGCGTGGGACCGCCGGACGATCGCGCTCGTGCTCGCCAACGGCGCGTTCGATGCGGTGAACATCGTCGCGTTCTTCGCGGCGATCGAGTACACGACCGTGGCGATCGCCGTGCTCTCGCACTATGCCGCGCCGATCGTGATCGCGATCCTGGCGCCGCGGATCGATGGTGCCAGCGCGCGTGGCGTCGTTTCGGCGAGCCTGGTTGCCGCACTCGGCCTCGTGCTCGTGCTCGAGCCGTGGAACGCGACGGGCGATGGCGCGGTGGTCGGAGCCACCCTCGGGCTGCTGTCCGCGACCTGCTATGCGGGCAACGTGTTCATCGTGCGACGACTCGCGGTCAGGATCGGCGCCGGTCGCGCGATGTCGTATCACTCACTGGTCGCCGCGATCGTGCTCGCGCCGTTCGGGATCGCGGGCGCGTCCGAGGTCTCGATCTCGGATCTCGGGCTCCTGGTCACCGGCGCGATCACGATCGGCGCGATCTCCGGCATCGTGTTCGCGAACGGGCTCGTGCGGATCGGCGCCGCACGCGCGGCCGTCCTCACCTACGCGGAGCCGCTGGTCGCGGTCGCGGTCGGTGCGCTCGTGTGGAACGAACCCCTGCCTCCACTCGCCGCGGTCGGTGGCGCGATGGTGCTGGGCGCGGGCATCCACGTTGCACGCAAGGCGCGCTAAGATGGTCCCCTGATCATGCAACCGCGCGTCACCATCGCGATGCCGAGCTTCAACGAAGAAGGCTACATCGCCGCCTGCATCGCGAGCGTCCAGGCCCAGGACTACCCCGCCGAGCTGATCGAGATCCTCGTCGCCGACGGCCGCTCCACCGATCGCACCCGCGAGATCCTCGCCGAGCTGGCGATCGCAGACCCGAGGATTCGCGTCGTCGACAATCCGGCGCGCCTGCAGGCCGCCGGGCTGGGACTCCTGGTCAAGGTTGCCACCGGGGACATCCTGGTCCGGATGGACGTCCACGCCGAGTACGCGCCGGACTACGTGCGAACCTGTGTCGAGACGCTCGAGCGGACCGGTGCCGACAATGTCGGCGGCGCCCAGCGCGCAAAGGCCAGGACCTTCTTTCAGCGGGCGCTGTGTGCCGCGCTCGAGAGCCCACTGGGCGTCGGCGGCGCGCGTTACCGCTCGGCCGAGGCCGAAGGCTTCGTCGACACGGTGTTCCTCGGCGCATTTCGCCGCCGCGTGTTCGAGACCATCGGGCTGTGGGATCCGGGCGCGGTGACCAACGAGGACGCCGAGCTCAACCAGCGCATCCTCGACGCCGGCGGTCAGATCTATCTGTCGCGCGACATCGTCGTGCACTACTTCCCACGTGACTCGTTCGCGAGCCTCGCGAAGCAGTACTTCCGATACGGCCGCGGCCGCGCTCGCACGTTACTCAAGCTCGGCCGGTTTCCGACCCTGCGTCCGCTCGTGCCGTTCCTCGTCGTGACCGGCGCCGCCACGCTGCTCGTGTTCCCACCGCTGTGGCCGCTCGCGCCCGCCGCGTTCGTGACCTACGCGCTCGCGACCGGTGCGGAGGCCGTGCGGGTCGGTGCGCGTGCCGGGCTCGCCGCGATCCCGACGGTGTGGGCGATCTTCCCGATCCTGCACGCCTCGCACGGCGCCGGGTTCGCGAGTGGGCTCGTCCAGTACCTGCGCAAGCCCGACTGGCCAGCCGAGCCGGAGCGCATCCCGCCGCGCAAGTCGCACCTTCGTGCGATCTAATCCGCCGGGACCGACGCCTTCCCGTGATCGATCCGGATCAGCTCGCGGACCTCGGCGAGGCGCACGCCGAGCTCGACCCGCGTCGTGACGTCCTCGGTGATCCGCGCGAACCCGAGTAGCCGCGCGGCGTCGCGGATCAGATCGGGCGGCGCGATGCCACCCGCGCGCTCGACGACGATTCGCGCCGCCGACGCGAGCTCCGAGAGCGGGATCTCGATCACCTCGCGCCGCGCCGTCGGACCCGAGCCCGCCACCCGGACCGCGGGCACCGCCGTGGGATCCTGATCGAGCCGCCACACGACTTCCGGCTCGTCGCCGAACTTCCCCTGCCCGACGAGCGCGACGCAGATCTGGTCCTTGACTCGCTGGGTGACGCGGCCGACGCCGAAGTAGGCACCGACGCGCCGCGCCAGCAGATCGACGTGCATCGGGGCCTCGGCCGCGAGCACCTGCTCGATCACCTTGCCGAGCTCGGCCAGGTGACGCGTCGCGAACAGATCATCCGGCGTGCGACGTCCCGGTGGGATCGCCGCGGCCATGTACGGGCCGATCGCGATCGTATTGCGGGCGATCCTGATCGGCGCGCTCCCGGCGGCGAGGTTCGGGAGCGTGGTGGCCGCGGTCCCCGAGTGCTCGCGACCCGCGGACACCGGTACGCCATGCGCCGGCGATGGCTTGGGTGGGATCCGCTGCACCGGCGTCGGACGCCGCGCACGAACGCCCTCGGATTTGTCGGCGCGGGCCTCGGGATGCGAGCGGCGCTGGCGGTTTGCCGCGACGGCGGTGACGATCGCCGCGTGTGCGCGCTGGATCTCGCGGTCCGGATCGGCCCACCAGTCGAGCGACCACACGCGATGCAGTCGCCAGCCGAGCGCCTGCAACATCTGCGTGCGCAATCGGTCGCGATCGCGTGCGCCGCGCGCGCTGGCGTAGACCGGGCCGTCGTGCTCGATCGCCATCACGTAACGATCCGGATCGTTGGGATCGACGACCGCGAGATCGATCCGGTAGGCGCCGGTGCCGACGCGGTGGCGCGTGGTCCAGCCGCGATCGGCGAGCGCGCGAGCGAGCGCCGCCATGATCGGACTTGCGGCCGGGGCGTCGTCGAGCGGCCGCGCCGCGCCGCCACCTGCTCGCGCAAAGGCGAGCAGCGCACGGAGCTTGCCCGCCGCGTCGTCTGGAGACTGCCGCGTGTAGATCACGAGCTGTTCGCGCGCGCGCGTGGTGGCGACGACGAGCTGGCGGTCGTCGAGCGGTACCTCGGGATCGAGCACCAGCAGCACGACATCGCGCTCGTCGCCTTGCATCGCGTCAACGTCGCGGACGAGCGTCGGCACGGATGCGAGATCCGCCGGGCGGCCCTCGCGCTCGCGGGCCTGTGCGAGCAAGGTCTCGATCTCGTCGCGTTGCGCGGGCGTCGACGTGACGACCGCGATCGAGCGCGTGCGCTGGCCGGGCTCCAGCGTGCGGGCGATCACGTCGGCGACCACCGCGGTCCCGACCTCGACCTCGACCTGGCGGAACGAGATACCGAGGTCGCCACCACCCTGCGCGGTCGGGATGACCTGGAGCCGATCGCCGTAGGCATGCTCGTTCGCGAACGCGATCAGATCCTCGTGGCGGCTCCGGTAGTGCGCCTCGAGTCGGAGCACCGGCAGCCCCGCGGCGATCGCGGTGGCGAGCAGGCTCGGCGCCTCTCCAACCGGAACGAGCTGCTGCGAGTCGCCGACGATCACGGCCGCAGTGGCCCGCGCGAGCGCGCCGAGCGCGTACGGGACCGCGAGTTGCGAGGCCTCATCGAACACCACGAGATCGAACCGCATGCCGCGATCGAGATGCGTGGCGACCGCGTGCGGCGTCGCGACGACGCAAGGCGCGAGCTTCGGCAGGAGCGTCGGCAGCTCGGCGAACAGCGCGCGGATCGTCGCCGGCGCGGTGCCCTTGAGCGCGGCGCGCAGGAGATCGATCTCCGGATCGATCTCGGTGTTGCGCCCGGTGTCGCGCGGCGCGGCGATCGCGGCCGCCGGCACGCGCTCCGCGAATCGGACCAGCGCACGACTGCGCACGAGGGCCAGGGTGGCGCGATCGAGGTCGGCGAACGCGGCGACATGCGCGTGGTGCGCGGCACCGTGGAACCGCGATAGCGGAGAGTCGGCGAGCTCCGCGTCGGCCCATGCAAGCAGGGTCGCGCGCTCCCATGCGAGCGCGAGCTCGCCGGCGCCGAGGTCGCCGCGCTCGAGCACCGCGACGGCAGGATGGAGCCCAGCCGACAGCGCGGCCTGGCGCGCGGCATGGAACGCGACCCACTCGCCGAGCGAGTCGATCGCGTGGCGCAGCGTCTCGAGTCGCTCACCGAGCGCGGTGAGGTGATCTGCAGCGCCTGGCGCCGCGAGCTCCTCACGTGCGATGCCGGTCGCGGTCGTGACCTGCGCGAGCGCCGGCGCCCAGCGCGCCACCGCTTCGGCGAGCTGGCCGAACGCGACGGTCGTTGATGCGGGCGCATCGGCACGCTCGCGTGAGGAGCTGGCCGCCACCTGGGCAACGAGCGCGCGCCACGCCGTGGCCTTGCCTGCCTCCCCACCGATCACATCGGTCGCCTCGAAGGCCTTGCGCAGATCCGCCGCCCAGCTGACGGCGGCGTCGAGCTGATCGAGCTCGAGCGCCAGCGGATCCCCGGCCAGGTCCCCGAACCAGCGGCGCGCCGGCTCGGCGGCGGCGGTCAGGGCGGCGCGGCAGGCACGCTCGGCGACCACGGCCTCGAGCGCGGTCACCATCGCCTCGTCGGTCGCGAGCTCGAGCGGCAGCGCGACGCGACGAACCTCCGCACGGACATTGCGCAGCGCGACGAAGCGCAGCGGGCGTGACGTCCACTTGCGCAGCTGGTGCCACGCACCCGCGGCATCGAGGTCCTCGATCCCGTCGGTGAAGTGCGCGCGGACCTCGGTCGCGAGAGCACGATGCCGCTTCGCGAGCAGCAGGAACGCGAGCGGGTCCCGCGGGGTGTCGAGCGTCCCACCACCGCGTGCACGGAGCAGGGCGATCTGTTCGCCGATCTCGTCCGCGCGCGACGATCGCAGGTGCGTGAGCAGCTCCGCACCCGGACGCGGCGAGCCCGCCGCCAGTGGCCAGGGCACCGAGCGCCTGCAGCTGATCGCGGGTGCGCGACGAGGCCCGGCACGAGGCTCGCGACGTCGCGTACCGCGGCGGCGAGTGCGGTGCCTGCGGCTGCAGCCTCGTCGATCGCGGCGAGCGCGTGGTCCGAGCTGGCGAGTGTGTCGAGCGTCGAGCGCCGCCACGGATGTGCCGCGACCGGCTCGACGGAATCGCGGCCGATGCAAGGGCGGTGATCGCGCTGCGGCGGCGCTCGAACGTGGCCGCGTCGAGCCCGATCGCGTCGCTCTCGGCGAGCGCGGCCCGCACGGTCGAGCGCAGCTCCACGAGCCGGCCCAGCACGTCGTGCAGCGAGCGGCCGAACGGCCTGACCCGGTGCAGCGCGCCGACGTGACCGTCGAGCTTCGCCCGCAGATCCGCGAGCCGGTCGTCGCCCGCGGAGATCGTCGAGCGCCCGCCGGGACGGAACGCGCGTTCGAGCACGCGCCCGAGCTGGCCGAGGACGTGTGGCACCGTGGTGGTGCGTGTCGCGAACAGCTCGAGGCACAGGTCACCGAGCCCGATCGCGGCGAGTCGCTGCTGGACGACCTCGAGTGCCGCGACCTTGTCCGAGACGAACAGCACCGACTTGCCGAGTCCCATCGCGTGGACGATCAGGTTGGCGATTGTCTGCGACTTGCCAGTGCCTGGCGGGCCCTCGAGCACGAAGCTCGCGCCTGCACCTGCGGCGGCGACCGCGCACAGCTGGTCATGATCGGCATCGAGCGGCGCGAGCAGATCGGGCGGCGCGTCGGGGCGCGCGATCGCCTCGGCCGCGGCCGCCGATGGCTGGGCGAACCCGGTGGTTGCGGTCGCGAGCTGGCGAACGAGCTCGAGGCCTGGCTCCTCAGATCCGTCGAGCGTCTCGAGCTCCTCGAGCTCCTCGAGCTCTCGCCACACCGAGAGCGTGACATCTGCGAACACCCCGAGCCGGACGCTGCGCTCGACGCGCCAGCCCGGACGGGACAGCGCGACGCTCTCGGCGGCGGCGACCAGCGCCTCGAGATCGAACGCCTGATGCTCGATCGGAAGCAGGAGCTCGAAGTCGCGCTGCAGCTTCTCGGCGAGCACCGGATTGCCATGCGGCACCTGTGCCTCGACCGCGATCAGCCGCGGCGCGCCGGGCTCGAGCTCGACCGGCCACAGCGCGATCGGCGCATCGTGCGCGACGCCATCGCCGTCGACCCACACGAGCGCGCCGAGTGCGAGCCATAGCGCGTGGATGCCGCGATCCTCGTACGCGCGGACCGCGCGGCGCAGCGCGACGAGCCCTGCGTCGAGCGCGGAGCCGACGAGCGCGATCGCCCCACCGCTCGCGAGTACGGAGGCAACCTGCGCCGGATCTGGATCGGGAAGCGCGATGCAGGTCGCGCTCTCCTTGGCATCGAGCAGCGGATTTCCCGCCGACAGATCGAGCAACAACTGCTTCCAGGCTTCGAGGCGCGCATGCGCAGCAGGGTCGATCACGAAGTCAATCTACGCCCATCCGATCACGTGCTCGTCGAGCCTCGTCGCGAATCTCGACGGAGATCCCCCCGAGATCACTCCTCGGCGGCGGGCGCGATCAACGCGAGCAGGTGGCGCGGATGATGCGCCTCTCCCCACGCCGGCCCGCCACCCTGCGTCGCGCCGAGCACGCGCTCGACCCACGCGGGCGGGATCGCACCGGCGCCATCGCGTGCGCCGACCAGCGCGCCGACGATCGCGCCGTTGGTGTCGGCATCGCCACCGCGGCTCGCGACATCGACCACCGCATCGCGCCAGCTCGGCGTGTGCACCGCGTGCCAGAACGCGAGCCGGAAGGCGACGCGCACGAAGCCCATCGTGTCGTGGATGTGGAGCCCGGGCGCGTACACGGCGGGATCGTCCGCAAGCGCGGCGTCGAGATCGGTCGCGAGATCTCGCGCCGCGCTCGCCACCAGCGCGACCTCGGTCGGCTCGCACCAGGCGATCCGCTCGAGCCCACGCGGCAGCGCGGCGCGGGCCACCGCGACCATCCCCGCGCCATCGAGCGGTTCGCCCGTCGGGGCGACGATCGCGGCCCCGATCGCCGCATCGAACGCCACACACGCGAGCACGCATCGTGGATGGGCGTGGTTTAACAGCGACTCGGCGATCGCGGCGTCGATCAGCGCATCGGGTCGCGCTGCAAACGCGACCCCGATCGGCGCGGTGCGCATCAGCGAGCCGTTGCCGGCGGGCCGGTGATCTCGCGCGCGCCACACCGCGAGCCCGGCCTGTGCCGGGCGATCACCGGCCACGATACGATCGACCGCGCCCAGCGTCTGGGAGCCAATGTCGAACGCGCCGCGGCTCCACGCGACGTAGCGCGCCGCGAGATCGTCCGGATCGATCCCGCCGCGCTCGACGAGGCTGCGCGCGAGACAGACTGCGAGCTGCGTGTCGTCGGTGACCGCACCGGGCGGCAGCTCGAACGGTCCCCCACCGACGACGTCGGTCGCGGGCCCGCGGGCGAGCATCGGATACGGCGGGTGCGCGAGCTGCTTGAACTCGTAGGTCGTGCCCAGCGCGTCGCCGACCGCCAGCCCGAGCAGCGCCCCACGCGCGTGGTCATTCTTCATGGTGTCTATCGTACACTATCATGACGGCCGCTGCACGCGTATTCTCGCGCCGTGCAGCTCGCGTCGCCGATGTCCCCGATCGCCCGCTGGGCGCTCGATCCGTCCGTCGTCCACCTCAATCACGGGTCGTTCGGCGGCTGTCCGCGCGAGGTCCTCGCGGTCGCGGATGCCGTGCGGGCGCGGGTCGAGGCCTCGCCGATGCGGTTCTTCGTGACCGAGTGGCAGGACGAGGTCGACCGCGCACGCGCCGCGCTTGCTGCGTTCTTGCACGCACCGGCGCCCCGGCTCGTGTTCGTCCCGGGCTCGACGACCGGCGTCGCGCTAGCACTGCACTCGTTCCCACTTGCGACCGGCGACGAGGTGCTGGTCACGGATCACGGCTATCGCGCATGCCGCAACCAGCTCGAGCGCCTCGCGACCGCGCGCGGCCTGCGGATCGCGACCGCGAAGCTCGCGCTCCCGTTCGATCCCGATGCCGCGATCGACGCGGTCACCCGTGCGATCACGCCGGCGACCCGGCTTGCCATGCTCGACCACATCACCAGTCCGACCGCGCTCCGGCTACCGATCGAGCAGCTCGTCCCGATCCTGGCCGCGCGCGGGATCGCGACGATCGTCGACGGCGCGCACGCGCCGGGGCAGATCGAGCTCGACGTCGCCGCGATCGGCGCCGCGTACTACGTCGGCAACTGTCACAAGTGGCTGTGCGCGCCCAAGGCGTCGGGCTTCATCGCGGTCGCCGATGGCGCGCCGCTGGTCCCGCTGGTCACGTCCCACGGCGCGACCGCCGCCTATGGCCCGGCAAACCGTCTGCACGCCGAGCTCGACTGGAGCGGCACCTATGATCCTGCCGCGCAGCTCGCCGTGCCTGCGGCGATCGAAGCGGTCGCACGCGAGGGCGGCGGCTGGCCCGCGGTTCGGGCGCGCAACCACGCACTGGCGATCGCGCTCCGAGATCACCTGATCGAGGCACTCGGTGGGCGTCCGCTCGCAGCCGACGACTGGATCGGCGCGATGGCCGCGATCCCGATCGCGCTCCCGGCGGGGACGCCGCCACTCGAGCTCGAGCGCCAGCTCCTGCTCGCCGGCTGGGAGGTCCCGATCGTGGACTTCGCGGGTGGCCCGCTGTTGCGCGTCGGCGCTCACCTCTACAACCATCTCGGTGAAGCCGCCGTGCTGGCGAAGGAGCTCCGCGACCGCGGGGTCGCGGCGCGCTAGAACGTACTCATGATACTGGTTTCGGTCGAAGGCCAGCACACGACCCGCACGTTCTCGTTCGACAAGGACGAGGTCGTGATCGGCAGCGGGCCGGATTGCGACGTAACGCTCGATGTCCCGATCGCGCCAGCTCCTCCGCATCGCCGGCCTCGTGCTCAGGATCGAGCTCCGCGGGCACGAGCCGGCGCACGTCTCGAGCGAGCTCGAGGAGCGCATGCTCGGCGCGATCCGCGAGCGGGGTCGCGCTGAGCCGCCGCTCGTCGTAGGCTCGGCGCATGGCCGAAACCACTCATCAGGGAAGCTGTCATTGCGGCGCGGTGAAGTATCGCGTCGAGCTCGATCGCGACCAGCCCGCGATCCAGTGCAACTGCTCGATCTGCGCGCGATCCGGATCGCTGCTGCAGTTCGTCGCCGAACCGAAGTTCACGCTCGAGCAGGGCGAAGCGAACCTCACCGACTACCAGTTCAACAAGCACGCGATCCATCACGTGTTCTGCAAGACCTGCGGCATGAAGTCGTTCGCGCGCGGCTCCGGCCCGAACGGACCGATGGTGGCGATCAACGTGCGCTGCCTCGAGGGCTTCGAGCTCGCCGACACGAAGATCCACGACCACGACGGCAGGAAGTCGTAACCTACAGCTTCTTGTTGCGACGCTGCTGGAACGAGTACGGACGATGAGACTTCTTGTCCCCGTCCTCGCCATCCTCGACCGGCGTGCCGGCGAGCGGCTCTTCGGCACCGGGCCGGAACTTGATGGTCGACAGCGGGCTGTCGCCGACCAGCACCTGGTTCTGGCGGTCGAGCAGCATGTCCATGCCCTCGAGCTTGTCGATGTCGTCGAGGATGTCGTCCACCGACGCGTAGCGCTCGCTGCGCGAGTCGCGGGTCATCCGATCGAAGATGTCGTCGATCCCGCGTGGCAGGTTCGGGTTCAGCTGCGACGGCATGGGTGAGCGCCGGCCCGGCAGCTTCCGCGTCAGCAGCTCGTAGAAGATGATCCCGAGCGCGTAGATGTCGCCCTGCGGGCCGCTCATCATCGGATCCGAGTACAGCTCCGGTGCCATGTACGCGACGTTGCCCATGCCGACGTAGATCTGGCGGATCACGGCGTGGTCGCGCTCGACGATCCGGCTGAACCCGAAGTCCGAGACCTTGACGTTGCCGTAGCCGTCGATCAGCAGCTGCTCCGGCTTGAGACCGCGGTGATAAACGCGCTGGGCGTGCGCCGCGCGCAACGCGTGGAGCGTCTGGAGCAGGTACTTGAACACCAGCTCGACTGGAATCTCCTCGGCGTCGTTGATCAGGCGCCGGCCCGAGCCGTTCGGTGCGAGCTCGGTCACGACGTTCGGGTACTCGGTGTAGAGGTTGACGTCGTGGATCGGCAGGATGTTCGGGTGCGCGAGGTTGCCCCAGGCACGGACGACATCGACGAACCGCCGCACGATCTCGTTGCGCTGGTCCTCGCTGAAGAACCCGAACAGATCGCGGATCTCCTTGAGCGCGACCTCGCGGTTCAGGGCGACCTGGCGGGCGCGGTACACGGTGCCCATGCCGCCGGATCCGATCGACGCCAGCTTCTCGTAGCGCTGCTCGATGTCGGCGCTGACCTGGATCTCGCCGCCCGCGATCGCGGAGGGGCGCCCACCCGAAGTCGTCATCTTCGGATCTCCCTTTCGAGGCACCGGGACCGCACTGGAGACATCGCGCTCGCGCACCGGCATGACGCCGGACTGCGAGCCCATCGGGACGGCACCGCCGCCCGGCACCGCCGCCATCGCGCGGCTCTGGCGCAGCTTCTTGAAGTGCGAGACTGCGCGCTCGGTGAACTCGGCGAGGTTGCCGCCGTTGACCACCGTCTCACCCTCGGGAGACACCTCGAGGCTCTCGTTCGCGCGGTCGTGCCGCAGGTACCCTGACTTCTCGAGGAAGCCGATGTACTCCTGGAACGGGATCGAGACCGCGCCTTCGCAGACGCGGCGAATGTCGTCGTACCGGTTCTGGCGGCCGTACCGCGCCTCGGCCATGACGTTGGCGAGGATGAAGCGAGCCTCTTCGCAGAGGACTTCCTTCGTGACCTTTGCGCGGCCTTCCATGTAGCGAGATTGTAGGCAGCGGATCGTCAGGGGGTCAATTCGCCGGCGACCCCTCCTCGACGAGACGCACGACGAGAGGTCGGTCCGCCGGCAGGATGTCCCATCCAGGCAGGTCGCCAGGAGCCACCCACGCGAGGTCCGCGACCTCGACCGCGCGTGGCGCGGGTTCCGGGGCGAGCCGACATACATACACCAGCATCACCAGGTCGAACGCCGGGTAGGCATGATGGAGGACGTCCCAGATCCGTCCAATGTGGGCGTGCACGCCGATCTCCTCCGCGAGCTCGCGCTCGAGGGCGGCGACCAGGGCTTCGCCTGGCTCGACCTTGCCCCCAGGAAACTCCACTGCAACGGCAACGGCTGGTCGGCGCGACGCTGGGTGATCAGATCCGGCCGTCGTCGCCGACGATGAGGCCCGCGACCACGAGCTTGCGTTCACGGGTCACAGCAGGCCTCGCCGCGACACGGGGTGATGCACGGCGGACCATCGGCGTGCAGGTAGTCGATCAGCTGGCCGGGCGCCGACGCCAGGATCGTCGCCGACCGGGTCCCATAGCTCGGGCTGTGAATGCACGTCGCTGTCAGCTCGCGTGCGAGCTCGCGCGGCAAGTGCGGGTCGCTCGGGGTGTCGGCGAGCGCGACGCGCATGTGATCGCCGAGCGCGACCGCGAGTCGGGCCGCGAGTGCCGGCCACCCGACGCCCTCGGCGAGCGCGGCCTCGATCGCCATCCCGAGCCGTGCGCCACGCGGGAACTCCGCACCGAGTCGATCGTTGCACAGCACGTGAACGCCGCGCGTGAGGCGGTGAACCTCGAGCGTCTGGTCCTCGCGGCGCACGTACGCGACCGCGGCACCGTGCGCGTCGTTCCACACGAGGTTCATGCTCGCGTATGCCGCCGGATCGATCGCGTTCACGTACGCCTCCGGATCGGGAGCTGCGGCGAGCTCTCTCACCGCGAGACCGCGCGAGCGCAGCCCCGGCGGTGCAGTGGCGAGCGCGCGCTGGTTGGTCACCGCTGCGAACCGGCCATCACCTCGCACCGCGAGCCAGGTTCCGCCCGAGAGTGCGTCGACACCACCGGCGATCTTCGGATCTGCGACGAGCAGCGCGGGCGGACGCGCCGGTCGTGCGTACAGCTCGTCACGATTGGCAGCGAGCACGAGTGGAGCACCCGCGACGACGTCGATCAGGATGGCGATCGTGCACATAGAGTCCGCTCCGAACCTTGCATAGACCCGGTCCGGACCCTAGAGTGCAGCGAGGATGAGACTGTATCCAGGCAAGGTCGATACCATCGCGGCCGAGATCATCACCACGCTCGCTTCGGGGGGTGATATCGAGGTGAGCGACAACAACGAGGCCCAGCTGGATGCGGCGTCTGTCCTCAAGGAATACATCCGCGTCGACAAGGAATTGACCGAGCGCGCGAAGGACATCCTTGAGATCCGCGGTCTTCCGTACTCGCACCTCGGTCGGACCAAGCGCCAGCTCGCGGACCAGAAAGAGTTCGGGCTCGGCGAAGAGGGCCTGTCCTGGATCGCGAACCAGATGCTCGAGGCGTTCATGGCATCGCGGCATGTCGATGAAGTGTTCGCCGAGGACGCGATCCTGCGCCGCAAGATCAAGGACATCTGCAAGAAGCACATGCAGGTGGACGAGGCGATCGATCAGGAGGTTCGTGATCGGATCAAGAACCTCGAAGAGGGCTCGCAGGCGTGGGACGTCGAGTACGCGAAGGTGCTCGACCAGATCAAGCTCAAGCACGGCGTCAAAGAGTAAGGCTGCTACCGCGGCGGCGCGAACCACACCCGCTTGGTGTAGCGCCCGCAGTACCCGCGCCAGCCGCGCGTCAGCATCACGAGCACCCCGTTGGCGTCGGTGTACGTGCGAGACGACGTCGTCGACAGCTTCGCGGTCGTCGCGCCCGCATCGATCAGCGCGGCGCATTGCTCCTCGCTCTGCGGTGCCGGCGCGCGTGGCGCCACCAGCGTGACCGCGAATGCCTCGGCCTCGGCGAGCTGGCGGAACACGAGCAGCGCATCGAGCACGTCGAGCTCGGCTTCGAAGCCACGCTCCAGCGTGCGCAGCTCGACCTGCTTTCGCTTGCCGTCGCGGCGGATCTCGAACGCGAAGATGCCGAGCTGCTTCGCCGCGCGCTTGTGATTGCTCGCGGTCAGCTTCAGCTGGACACCGCCGATGCTGACCTCGCGACCGAGGCGAGCGGTGACCGTCGGTCCCTCCGGCAGTGGGCGCTCGCCGTAGCTCGTGGTGTCGTCGGGTGTGGCCTCGGCGGGTGCATCGGCGACACCGCCATCGATGGCGTCGAGATCGCCGGGCGGCCGCGGCATCGTCGCTGGCTTGCCGCACGCGAGCAGCGCCGCGGTCAGCACGAGGGCGCGCACCATGTGGGCACCCTACCCCGAGCCCCTTGCTCGGCGGAAGCGCTGTCACGCTGCCGGGCAGGAAGATCCGCACTTGGCGAGCCGTCGCGATCGGGCAGAGTAGTTGGATGCTCGCCACCCGTCCGTGCGAGGACTGTGCGGCGCACCCCGTGATGCGGTGCGGCCGGTGCACGACGACGCGCTGCGAACGCCACGCGTTGCGCGCCGGTCTGCGCTGCGATCGCTGCGAACGCGACTGGGTCGAGGAGCGCCCGACGCGGCGAGCCGCGAAGCTGATCTTCGTGCCGCCGATCGCCGTGCTCACCGGCGGGCTGCTGTTCGGCCTGTTGTTGCCGGTCTCGTTCGGCGCGTTCGGCGCGGCCGTGCTGTGCGCGATCGCGTGTGCCGTCGCGTTCGGGACCGGCGCGGGCGCGTGCCGGCTGGTCGACCGCAGCGCGCGCGCGATGTTTCTGCGCGA
>JBBJLY010000273.1:0-10793 GCA_037720695.1 Kofleriaceae bacterium
TGGACCAAGCATGGCTTGATCTCGACCCACCACGTGCCAGGCCCCGACCACTGAGACGCCGCCGCCGTCCGATGGCGGGACGGGCGTGGGGGGGGTTCTTCACAATCTTCGAATCTCTTTATTAGCTCGGGTCGACGCGCGCCGCCGAGGCGACCTCGCGATCGGCGCGCAGTGACTCGTTGTCCCACGCGGCGTCCCGCTCCTCGTACACGGTGGGATCCTCGACGCGCATCAGGCGCTCGGCCTCCTCCATCCGCTGCTTGGTCTGCGTGAAGTAGCTCTCGGTGCCCCAGTGCTTGCCCAGCTCCTCGAGCGTGCGCTCCTCGTGCTGGCGCCAGCGCCGGGCGAGCCGGTTGGCGGTGTACTTGCGATACCCGAGCTGGATGAGGGACTCCACGCCGGCCTCGTACGCCGAGCCAAAGGTCTCGCGGAACACGCCGATGCAGCCGAGCTTGCGCAGCTCCCAGTAGTGCTGGCGATCGCGAGCGCGCGCGAGGACCTTCAGGTGGGGATAATGGTGGCGCACGTTCTCCGCGATCTTCGTCGCCTCGTCCTTGTCGTCGACCGCGATCACGAACAGCTTCGCGCGATCGCAGCCAGCAGCGTGCAGCAAGTCGGTGCGCGAGGCATCGCCGTAGTAGACCTTGACGCCGAGCCGGCCGACGACGGCGACCATCTCGGGATCGAGATCGAGGATCGTCACCGGGATCCGGTTCGCCCGCAGGATGCGGCCCACCATCTGACCGAACCGGCCGTAGCCGGCGATCACGACCGGCGAGTCGGCATGCTCGATCTTGTCCTGCTCGCGCACGGGCTCGGGCTCGCTGATCGCCGGCAGCACCCAGCGCTCGAGTACGATGAACAGGAACGGCGTCAGGGCCATCGACAGCGCGACCGACGCCATCAGCGGCGCCGCGAGCTCCGTCGAGTACACGCGCTCGGTCACGCCGAGCTTGATCAGCACGAACGCGAACTCGCCGATCTCGGCCAGCGCGAACGCGAGCAGCCAGCGCGCCGCGCGGTCGAGCCGGAACACCCGGCCGAGCGTGTACAGGATGGTCAACTTGCCGGCCATCGCGCCGATCACCATGCCGGCGATCACGAGCGGCTTGCTCGCGATCAGGCCGAAGTCGATCTCGGCGCCGATCGAGATGAAGAACAGGCCGAGCAGGAGGCCCTTGAACGGCTCGATATCGGTCTCGAGCTCGTGCCGGTATTCGCTGTCGGCGAGCACGACGCCGGCGAGGAACGTCCCGAGCGCCGGCGACAGGCCGACCTCCTGCATCAACAGCGCGATCCCGACGACGATCAGCAGCGCGGCGGCGGTGAACGACTCGCGCACCTTCACGGTCGCGAGGAACTGGAACAGCGGCCGGATGATGAACCGACCACTCAGCACGACGCCGGTCACCGCACCCAGCAGCATCAGGCCCGACAGCCACGCCGGGCGGCCATCGCCGGTGGCGGCCGCGGCCGGCGCCATCGCGAGCAGCGGAAACGCCGCGAAGATCGGGATCACCGCGATGTCCTGGAACAGCAGCACCGAGAAGCTCGCCTGACCGCCCGCGGTCTTCAGCAGATTTCGCTCGGCGAGCGTCGCGAGGACGATCGCGGTCGACGAGCTCGCGAAGATCAGGCCGACGGCGATCGCCGGCTTCCAGTGCACGCCGAGCACGGTCGCGACGATGGCCACCGCGAGTGCCGTGGTCACGACCTGGGCCCCGCCGAGCCCGAAGATCGGGCGGCGCAGTTGCCACAGCAGCGCGGGACGGAGCTCGAGTCCAACCACGAACAGCATCATCACCACGCCGAACTCGGCGAAATGGCCGACGCCGGCGTGCTCGTGCCCGACGATGCCGATCACCCCGGGACCGATCAGGATACCGGCGACCAGGTAGCCGAGCACCGCCCCGAGCCCGAGCTTCTTGGCCACCGGCACGCACACGGTGGCCGCGAGCAGGTAGGTGAATGCCATCGCGAGCACGCTGTCACTCATGCGACCTCCCGCGGCGCCATCACGCGATCGAGCTCCTCGCACAGGTTCTGGGCGTGCTCCGCGCGGTCGAGATCGAGCCGGTCGTCGCGCAACGCCTCGATCAAGCGGCGGTAGCTGCTGCAGTTCGGCGCGACGTCGTCACCGACGATCTTGAGCGCCGCATGGACGACAAACGGCGCCAGGAACCGCATCCCGCACAGATTCGCGGTCTGGTCCCACGGCGCCAGCAGCTCGCGCACGGTGAACCGGTTGTAGCCGCCCTTCTCGTACGCCTGGCGGGGCCCGCCCGTCGACAGCGCGTTGAAGGTCACCTTGCCGCGCAGCTGGGTCCCACCGGCCCCGTAGGCCCAGCCGTGCTCGAGTACGAGATCCTGCCACTCCTTGAGGATCGCCGGCGTCGAGTACCAGTAGAACGGGTGCTGGAACACGATCACGTCGTGGTCGAGGAGGAGCTGCTGCTCGTGCTCGACGTCGATCGCCAGCGTCGGATACGCCTCGTAGAGGTCGTGGACGTGGACCCCCTCGACGTCACGGATCGCCTCGAGCATCCGCCGGTTGACCCGCGACCGCTCGAGGACCGGGTGCGCGAACAGGACCAGGACGCGCCGCATACTCCTCGGTACGGTTTTCCCCCACAGGCGTCAACTCGCCGGGGGGCCAGGTTGCCCTGACCGATCGGTGTTGTTTTGTTGCGCAGGGCCTGTGGAATTCGCCACCAGGCCGGCCAGGTGAGACACTGGCCGTGGGCGTCCGTGGACCAGGCTTTCGATCCGCCGAAAGAGTTCGATGACTACCTGATCCTTCAGGAGATCGGTCGCGGCCAGATGGGTCAGGTCTATCTGGCCGAGGACGCCGTGCTCGCGCGGCCGGTGGCGATCAAGTTCATCGCCGGCATCGATCCCGACCTCGAGGCGCGCCAGCGGTTCCTGATGGAGGCACGCGCTGCCGCTCGCATCCAGCACCCGAACGTCGTCAGCGTGTATCGCGTCGGCGAGCTCGGCGAACGGCCCTACATCGTCAGCGAGCTGATCCGCGGCAAGTCGCTGCGAGAGCTGCCAAGGCCGATGGCGTGGACCGAGGCGCTCGGACTCGCGATCGATCTCGCCCGCGGGCTCGCGGCCGCGCATCGCCGCGGCGTCGTGCACTGCGATCTCAAGCCAGAGAACGCGATGGTCACCGAGGACGGCGTGCCGAAGCTGGTCGACTTCGGCCTCGCGCGCGTGGTCCACGAGGGCTCCGACGACACCGAGGGTCCGATGGTCGGCACGCCCGACTACATGGCACCCGAGGTGTGGACCGGGCGCGCACCGTCGCGGCGGTCCGACGTGTACTCGTTCGGCGCGGTGTTGTTCGAGCTGGTGTCGGGAGCGACGCCGTTCGCGACCGTCGACACCCGCGAGCTCGGCCAGGCCGTGCGCGAACGCACCGCCCCGGGACTCCAGGATCTCGTGCCCGAGATCGACATCCGGTTCGCCCGCCTGGTCGCGCGGTGCTTGGAGCGTGATCCCGAGCTTCGATATCCGAGTGGCGAGGAGCTCCGCGAAGCGCTCGAGCAACTTCACCCGTCGCGCTCGACCTCGATCCGCACCGACGAGAATCCGTACCGCGGTCTGCGGACGTTCGAGGCCACGCACCGCGGCCTGTTCTTCGGCCGTGGACTCGAGATCAGCGCGGTCACCGAGCGCCTGCGCACCGATGCCGTCGTGATCGTCACCGGCGACTCCGGCGTCGGCAAGTCGTCGCTGCTGCGCGCCGGTGTGATCCCCGCGATCGTCGATGGTGCGCTCGGCGCGGGTCGAACCTGGGAGACGCTGACCATGATCCCGGGCCGCCGGCCGCTCGCCGCGCTCGCCACGGCGCTCGGGGATCCGTCCCTGGCCAGCAAGTTCCTCGACGATCCGGAGAACATGCCGCGCGAGCTTCAGAAGCGCGCCGGTGATCACTCGCTGCTGCTGTTCGTCGATCAGATGGAGGAGCTCGTGACCGTCGCCGACGCCGACGAGGTCGCGGCGTTCGACGCCGGGCTCGCGCGGATCAGCGAAGGTGTTCCCGGGGTTCGCCTGGTCACCACGGTGCGCGCGGACTTCCTGTCGCGGATCGCCGCCCTGCCCCGGCTCGGGCGCGAGATGTCTCGATTGCTCTACTTCCTGTCCACGCTGCCGCCCGAGCGGATCCGCGATGTCATCACCGGCCCCGCCAGCGCGACGGCGGTGACGTTCGAGGACGAGGACATGATCAGCACCCTGGTCGAGGCGACCGCCCACGCGGGCAGCGGTGGTCTCCCGCTGCTGTCGTTCGCGCTCGCCGAGCTGTGGGAAGCGCGCGATCGCGAGAAGAGCATGATCACGCGTGCCGCGCTCGACACCATGGGCGGCGTCGCCGGTGCGCTGGCCCGCCACGGCGACAACGTGCTCGCCGGCATGCCCGCCGCCGATCGCGTCCACGCCCGCCGCGTGCTGCTGCGACTCGTGACCTCCGTCGGGACTCGCGTCCGCCGTACCGAGGCAGAGCTGTCCGTCGGCGAAGGCACGAAGGTCGCGCTCGCTGCGCTGACCAAGGGTCGGCTCCTGGTCGTCCACGATGGCGAAGATGGCGCGACGTTCGAGCTCGCCCACGAGGTGCTCGTGCACGGCTGGGGCACGCTGCGCGAGTGGCTGGCCGCAGACGCCGAGGTCAGCGCCCGACGCGAGCTGGTCGCGGCTGCCGCGGCCGACTGGAGTCGCACCGGCCGCCGCGGCGACATGACGATCCGCGGCCAGCGGCTGATCGAGGCGCGCTCGCTCGACGCCACCAACCTGACCGTGCTCGAGCGCGACTTCATCGTCGCGTCGGTCCGCGCGACCCAGCGCAGGATGTGGCTACGGCGCGCCCTGATCGCGCTGGTGATCGTGTTGCTCGTCGTGGTGTTCGCGATCCAGCGCTACGTCGCGCAGAACCGGCTCGCCGACGCCGTGAACACCGAGGTCCATGCGGAACGCGTCGACCTCGACCGTGCGCAAGCGGCGGACAAGACGCAGCGCGAGCTGTCCGCGCAGGCGTTCGCGAAATACGACGCTGGGGACAACGATGGCGCAGAGCAGCTGTGGAAGCAGGTGCTCGCCTCTCGCAAGGCTTCCGAGAGCTCGTATCAAGTCGCCGCGCGGCGCGTCGAGATGGCGCTGGCGAAGGACCCGTCGCGGGACGACGTGCGTGGGGTGCTGGGTGACATCCTGCTAGCTCGGGTGGTGCTCGCCGAGTCGTTCCACGACGACGCGCGCCGCGACGAGATGCTCGGCCGGCTGGCGGCGTACGACTCGAACGGCAGTCGTCGCGCTCGGTGGGCGACCCCGGGACACCTCGTCGTGCGCACGCGAGCCCCTGCCGACAACGCGATCGAGCACCATGGCACCCGACTGCCAGCCAGCGGCAGAGCGACCGTCGAGACGACGGTCGAGGCCGGGTCTTACTTGGTAATCGTGACTGCGCCAGGTCGCGAGACCGTTCGGGCGCCCGTGTTGATCAAGCGTGGCGCCGCCACCGAGCTCGACGTGCAGCCGCCGCGGGCGAGCACCATCCCAGCGGGCTTTGTCTACGTCCCGCCGGGCGAGCTCCAGTACGGGTCCAGCGCCGTCGACATGATCCGGCTGTACTTCCAGACGGTACCGATGCACACCCGGCGATCGCATGGCTTCCTGATCGACCGCCACGAGGTGACGCTCGGCGACTGGCTCACGTTCGTTGACACGCTACCGGTCGGCGCACAGGCCAAGTTCCTACCCGCGATCACTGCAGGCTCCAGCGGTTCGCTCGTGATCGACCGGCATGAGGGTGCGTGGCGGATCAACCTCACCACCGCCGGTCGCCAGTACACCGCCCGCTGGGGTCAGCCGATCAAGTACGAAGGCCGCGCGACACACATCGAGCATGACTGGCGGCGGTTCCCGGCCAGCGCGATGGCGCCGGCGGAGATCGCGCAGTACACCGCGTGGCTCGGTCGCACTGGCAAGGTGCCAGGCGCCCGTATGTGCACCGAGCTCGAGTGGGAGTACGCGGCTCGCGGTGCGGATGGACGCGATTCGCCGCACGGCAAGCCGCTCGAGCTCGCGGACGCCAACTTCGACCTCACCCACACCAAGCAGTGGATCGGTCTCGACGAGGTCGGGCTGCATCCTGCCTCGAACAGCCCGTTCGGCGTCGCCGATATGGCCGGCAACGTCTACGAGTGGACCCAGCAGGATCGCGGCGGCGGCTTTGCGGTGCGCAACGGTGCTTTCTGGAGCGACCGCACCTCCCAGAACCTCGCCAACCGTTCCGTGATCCCGGATGGCACCATCGCGATCGAGATCGGGACGCGCGTCTGCGCATCCCTGCCCGACGACGCGCTCAAGTGAGCTACTGGACGACCTTGATGCAGCAGCCGTTGCTGCAGAACAGGGTGTCCGGGCAGTCCTGATTCAGACAGCTCGGGACATCTGCCGGGCACGTCGGCGTGCACGTGTCAGGCAGATCGTTGGGATCCTGGCCGGGACACAGGATGCACGTATCACCGCCACAGTTGGTCGGACCGCACGACGGGATCTGCGTGCACGGCACGCACTTCGTCGGATCGCCGAGCACGTCCTCGGTGCAGTTCGGCGACGCGCTGAGCGCGATGTCGAAGCACTGACCTGCGTCGTTGCACAGCGTACAGCAACCGAAGCAGTCGCATCCCGGCGGGGTCGCGTTACCACAGACCTCCTTGCACTTCGTGGGCAGCGGCGTGGTCCCGACCGGCGGCGGACACGCGCTGGGCTGGTAGTTGCCCGGATACGGACACATCGTCGCGTCGGTCACGCCGAGGATGCAGCAGATGTGGACGTTGCATCCGTCGTTGCCATCGCCACTGTCACCATCGAAGAAGCAGTCCTGGTTCTTCGGATCGACGTTGTCGCCCGGGAGCCCGGTCTTGAATGAGGCCTCGTCGTCGTCGGTGGGACCCGTGCAATGAATGTCGAACCCATCGATCTCACCGTCGTCATCGTCGTCCTTGCAGTTCGAGCACTGTGGGTTGCCAGGGATCGGCGCGGTGCACCCTGCCGGGATCTGGGCGTCGAAGGTGACGCCTCCGCCATCGCCACCGCCATCACCGCCCCCTCCATCGTCACCACCACCATCCGTTCCACTACCGCTCTTGCCACCGCAGGCGATCACGCACATTGCGCAGATGATGAACAGAATCTTCATGGTGCTCCCTTGAGGCGAGCCAGGAGCTCGCGTGCATCGTCGCGATTCGCGCCGGCTGGAAACCGCCGCATGTAATTGGTGAGGAGGGTCCGGGCACGTAGGTCCTTGCGGTCCGCGGCCAGTCGACCGGCCGCGAACAGCGCGACCTCGGCCCACCGGGTCGTACCCCGAGCGAGCGCGATGTAACCGGTCAGCGCCCTCGCAGGATCGGTGACCTCGACGGCGACCAGTCGCTCGTACGCGGCGCGCTCGCGCTCGACCGTGACGACTTCGGGTTTCGTGGGCTTCGCGATCGCCGGTTCGTCAGGCGGTGCCGCCTCGATCTTTGCCGGCTTGATCGGCCTTGCGGGGCGCGGCCTCGCCGGCGTGCGCTCGGCTGGTTTCGGATCGATACGCGTAGGTACCGGTCCTGGTGCAGGCGTCGCGACCGCGAGCTTCACGTCCGCGACCGCCTCGGGGCGCTCCGAGCTCCAGCGCTGGCTGCCGCGGATCTGGAACGTCGAACCGCGGAAGGCGATCTCGACCGTGCCGCGAGCGACCTCGACCGTGACGTGCTCGTCCGACCGGGCGACGCGGAACCGGGTCCCGACGACGCGCACGGTGGTGTCACCGGCGAGCACCTGGAACGCGGGTCGCTTGCCGCGCTCGCCGACGGTGAACCAGGCGCCACCCCGCTCGAGCACGACGCTCTGCCGCTGGGCGGAAGCGCGCCGCATCTCGATCGCGCTGGCTGCATCGAGCGCGACATAGACATCACCGAACGACAGCGCCGATGGTGTCGCGTTGGTGACCATGCGCGAGCGTTCCTCGGCGACGTGCTGCGGAGAGGTGTCGCGAACCGCGAGGAAGATCGCGATCGCCGCCGCGGCGGCGAGCAGCGGCGCGGCGAGCCACGGCCACCAGCGCTTGGGCGGTTGTTCGCGCGACGTCCGTGGCGCGCCATCCATCCGCGACCACAGCCCGCGCTCGACCCGGCCCCAGGCCAGATCGGACAGCGGCTCGATCGGCGGCGGTCCGAGTAGCTTGTTCTCGGTCATCGCGCACCTCCTGCGAGCTCTTCGAGGTAGCTCGTGAGAACGGGATCCTTGGCGGCGCGCCGCATCAGCTCACGCCTCGCGCGCCACACGCGCGTCTTGACCGCGACGATGCTGCTGTCGGTCAGCTGCGCGACCTCGGCGAGCGAGCGACCGTCGATCGTCGCGAGCGCGAACGCGATCCGTTGCTTGGGCTCGATCCGATCGAGCGCCAGGTACAGCTGGCGCGCCGCCTGGCGCATCTGCGCGTGCCGGCGCGTGTCGGCGTCGTTGGCGACCGTTTCCTCGACGACCGAGAGCTCGATCGACGCTGGCTTGCGCCGCCCGATCGCGAGGTAGGCGGTGCGGGTCGCGATCGTCTGGCACCAGCGCGCGAGCGAGCTGTCTCCGCGATAGGAAGCCAGGCAACGAAAGATCTCGAGGAATGCGTCCTGGATCAAATCTTCGAGGTCGCGGTTCGAGCCGAGGATCCGGAACAGTGCGTGGTGGACGCCGACGCGCTGGGCGTCGAACAGGTTCCGCTGCGCTACCCGCTCGCCGTTCGCGGCTCGCTGGGCGAGCGCGAGGTCATGCTCACGAGCTTCGGCAGGACTCCCCACGGTTGCATAGTGGCGGCCCCATCGCGAAAAGTCGCAACAATCGCGGTCAGAGTCCCAGGGTGGTGCTCACGAACACGCACGAGGTCACCGCGACTGCCGGGACCTCGAAGATCTCCGCAGATGCGCCGTCTCGGGTGTAGGTCGGAGTGCTCGTCACGCCCTCGATCGCGAGCGAGATGCCGAGGCTCCAGCGTCCGAGGTGGAACGACCCGAGCACACCACCGCGCACGGTCCCGATCAGGTCGCTGTCTTCGGCAACCTCCTTCATCGCCGTCCCGGAGAGCGCCGAGTGCACCGCCCCCACGGCCACGAACGGCTCGACCTGCCACGCCCCGATCTCGTGCAGCCAGCTCGCGACCGCGACCAGCGACCAGTCGCTCCACGAGCCGCGAAAGCCCGCCTGCTGGAGGTCGGTCGCGGTCCCGAGATCGCCGCCAATGCCGAAGCCCCAGCCGCCACTCGACCACGGCCGGATCGAGGCGAGGCCGATGAAGCGCGCAGCGGTCCCGGGCGCGGAGAACCGCACGCCGAGCCCGGCGAGGAGCCGCACGTGTGCGCCGCGATCGTCGGCGACAGTGTCAGGGGCGTTCGGTAGCGGCAATCGCATCAGCGTCTTCACGGTCAGCGCGGCCGCCGCCGCGTCGATCGGATCGAGGGCCCCGAGCCTGCCCTCACGATGCTCGGCCGCACCACGCGCGCGATCATAGACCACGAGATCTCCCTCGCGCCGCCACACCACGAAGCGTGCCCCGCGCTGCTCGGCGCGGCGCTGCGCGTCGCTGGTGCTCGCAGGCGGATCCGGATCGACCACGACCTCGAACCGCCACGGTGCGAGCGTGCTGGTGACCGCGCGTAGGAGCTCGGGATCTGGATCCGCGAGCACGACCCGGTCGCCCGGCGCCGCGTGGGCCATGCCGAACAGCATGACGAGCACCAGCACGCAGGCTCGACAGGGCGTCATCGCTCCCGAGCGTAGACGATCCACCATCGATCTCACGATTCCGGGGACCGCTTCCGCCGTTGAAAATGCACGAGACCGGTCACGCGATCCCAGTCGCCACGCGGCGTTGGCTGGGGCAGCGCTGGGGTTGCGGATCGCGATACCCCATCGCTGTCTGTGCAAAATTCCGCAACCAGCAAACTATCGGTTCATGAAACACCTCCACCTCGCGGTCGCGAGTCTCGTGCTCGCCGGATGCGTCGTCGACGATGAAACTGACGACAGGGTCGAGGTCTCCGAAACGGCCCAGGATGTCATCGTCGCGAACGGCATGTCGCTGAATGGCATGTCCCTGAACGGGATGTCGCTGAACGGCACGGCCCTCGCTGGCAAGATCATCAACAGCGCGTCGACGACCGGCAGGAGCGCCAGCGGTGGAACGATGATCGCGACCTGGGGAACTACGCTCACCAGCTCCGTGCTCGCCAGCCTGGTGAGCTCGACGTGGACCGCGACGCTATCGGACGGCACGACGTTGCCGCTGCGGATCGATACCGCGGCGAAGGGCACTGGCATCGCCTCCGACATCGGCATGTACGGGGTGTCCTATCAATCGTCCGCTGGCTGGCAACCCCTGTGCGGATATGAAGGATCAACAGCGGTCCTCGCCGTCGTGGTCGCTGGGACGTGGAGCTATCTCGCGGATGTCGCGGGTGGCGGGGCCTACACGACCAGCACCACGCAGATGACGTTCGCGTGTCGCGGCAAGGCGATCGCGAAGTGCCTCGAGTTCGGATACAAGCCATGGACGGGCCGTGTCAACCAGCTCGCGGCCTGCACCCGGATGATGCGCGGTGACTTCTGCGGCAATGGTCACTCGTACACAGTCGATGGTACGCAGCTCAATCTCTACGATAACGTCGGCCTGCAGTCCGATACCGCGGCATGGGTCAAGGAAGCGGAGTGGACGATCAACGGCGCACGCTGCGTGAACCTGAACGTGCGGCCGCGGTTCCTCCAGG